>DAIRGV010000040.1:0-19050 GCA_036794405.1 Candidatus Dormiibacterota bacterium | reverse complement strand
AGCGAGTCGATCCCGACCGAGCCGAAGACCTCCTTCTTGGCCAGCATCACGTAGACGTTGCCGGGACCGACCAAAACATCGACCCGGGGCACGGTGGCCGTGCCGTGGGCGAGGGCGGCGATCGCCTGGGCGCCGCCCAGCCGGTAGACCTCGTCCACCCCGGCCACCGCGGCGGCGGCCAGGATGGCGACCGGGACCGACCCGTCGGTCGCCGGCGGCGTCGCGATCACGACCTCCTTCACCCCGGCCACCCGGGCCGGGATGGCCCCCATCAGGACGGTCGACGGGTAAGCGGCGCGACCGCCGGGGACGTAGACGCCGGCACGGCGGACTGGCCGCGTCAGAAGTTTGAGCCCGGGAGTCCCGGTGACCGGCTCGTAGGTCTGCGTTTCGTGGAATTGGCGGATCCGCCGGGCCGCGAACTCGAGCGCCGAGCGGTCGCCCGGGGCCAGCCGGCGGAGTGCCCCGTCGATCTCCTCCCGCGGCACCCGGAAGCTGTCCTCGGCCGCGGGCCGCCAGCCGTCGAAGCGCTCGCTGTACTCGGCCAGAGCCGCGTCACCTTCGGCCCGGACGCGGGCGCAGATCTCCCTCACCACCGCCTGCTCCGCCTCCAGCCCGGCAAGGTCGAGGCGGCGCCGGCTGAGGGGGCTGTCGAGCCAGCTGCCGAGGTCGAAGCGCCGGATGCTCATCGCGCCCGGGCCGCCTCGGCGAGGCGGCTGACGAGCGCCTGGACCTCCCCGCTGCGCGTCTTGAGGCTGGCCTGGTTGGCGATCAGCCGGGCCGTCGATGAGGCGACCTCGGCAACCACCCGGAGCCGGTTCTCGCGGATGGTGCTCCCGGTCGCCGTCAGGTCGACGATGGCGTCGGCGAGCCCGACCTGCGGCGCCAGCTCGACCGAGCCGTGGAGGCCGACGATGTCGGCCGCCCGGCCCTGAGCGACGAAGAAGGCCGCGGTCGCGCGTGGGTACTTGGTGGCGACCCTCAGCACCGCCGGCCAGGTGTCGGGGCCATCGAGCTCGGACGCCTCCGGGACCGCCATCACCAGCCGGCAGTCCCCGAAACCGAGGTCGGCCAGCTCGTAGTGGCTGCCCGGGTTCTCCCAGAGCTGGTCCTTGCCGACAACGCCGAGGTCGGCCGCACCGTAGTCGACGTAGGCGGCGACGTCGGCCGGCCGGACGAGCACCACCCGGACGCCGTCCTTTTCGACCAGGAGCCGGCGGCCCAGTTGGCCCCGGTCGATCCTGGCCACCCCGGCGCGGGCGAGGAGCTCAAGGCTTTCCTCGAGCAATACCCCCGTGCAGAGGGCGATGGAGAGCGTCACAGCACCGCTCCGGTGGGGGTTGGTCGGGGCTGGATTGGTCGCGACAATGCCTTGGTGGCCCCGAAGCTTGCCGCTCTCGGCTGGCTTGTCTGGGGGGCTTTTCCCCCCCGGGCGATGTTGTCAAGGATGAAGGCGCGACTGGCGTCGCGCCCGCCTGCGGCGCCCCTGACCCCATCGGCCTTCCGGCCGGCGGTGGCGGCGGGGACGGTCAGGTTCACAACACTGCTCCCGCAAGTTGGCCCACCACCTGCTCGGGGGGGAGGCGGCGGGTCTTGCCGGCGGCGTTGACCCAGGCCACCTTGCCCTCGCCGGTGCAGTGGAGAAGGTTCACCGCACCCACCTGGCGATGCCAGGTCCGTGCCCCCGGCAGGCCGCGCGGCTCGCTGTCGACCACCGCACGCATCCCGAAGAGGCGCAGCGAGGAGGCGAGGCGGAGGGCCGCGGAGACGCCCGGGCCGGTCCAGCAGACGGCGGCGTCGAGGCGCGGCAGCGCCGGCCGCCGGCCGCTGCGGGCAATCCCCTCCGCGACCAGGTCGAGGTGGATGACGAAGCCGGTCGCCGGGGCGGGGCGGCCGAATCGCTCGAGCAGGCCGTCGTAGCGGCCGCCGGCGGCGAGCGACCGGCCGAGGTCGGGGCCGTACGCCTCGAAGGTGACACCGGTGTAGTAGTCGAAGTCCCGGATTGCTCCCAGGTCGAGGTTCACCGCGTCGCCGAGGCCGTGGGCGAGGAGGAGCTCGTAGACCCGGCGCAGATCCTCGAGCGCGTTCTCCGAGCGCCGGCTCGTGACCAGCGCCGCGGCGGCGTCGAGGATCTCCGGACCGCCGCGAAGCGCCGGGAAGCGAAGTAGCAGGTCCCGCTCGGCGCTTCGCAGCGGCGTCGAACCGAGCAGCCGCTCCAGCTCCACGAAGTCGCGGGCGGCGAGCGCGCGCCTCACCCCGATCTCCACCTCGGGGTCGAGGCGGAGCCCGGCGAGGAGGCCCTGGAAGAACTCCGAATGGCCGACGTCCACCTGGTAGCGGCCGAGGCCGGCGGCGCTGAGACAGCGGACGGCGAGGGCGATCACCTCGGCATCGGCCACCGGCCCCGCGGCGCCGATCAGCTCGGCGCCGACCTGGTGCGTCTCCCGCCGGTTGGAGAAGCGTCCCGCGTCGTTGGCGAGCACCGGGGCGGCGTAGCAGAGCCGCAGCGGCAGGGGAGCGGAGCGAAGCCCGGAGGCCGCCAGCCGGGCGACGGGGATCGTCTTCTCGCCAACGATCGCCAGCAGCGAACCGTCCGCGTCGGAGAACTTGAAGAGCCGGCGGCGCTGCTCGGCACCGAGACCAAGGCTCAGTACGTCGTGAGACTCGAGCGTGGGCGTGACAACGAAGCGGTAGCCCCAGCGCCGCATCTCGGCCAGGATCGCCTCCTGGCTCGAGCGCATCGACTCGGCTTCATCGGGAAGCAGGTCCCGGAAGCCGGCTGGCGAGTCAGTGGGTGTGAAAGGGCTCCTTCGACGCGGAGCTCACTCGTCCTCGTCCTCGTCGTCGTCATCGTCCGCGGCCACCTCGGCTTCGGCCTCCTCGGAGAATTCGAGCGTCTCGTCGGCTTCATCCTCGACCACGTTCAGGCCATCGAGCTCGTCGGTGACCTCCTCGGCCTCGTTGGGATCGCGCGGCTCGTCATCGTCATCCTCGCCTCGGAACGCATGGAGGTCACGGTTCTGCAGCAGGCTCTCCTTGGTGTAGGGCCGGAAGGCCTCCACCTCGCGCTTGCGCCGCTGCGCGAAGCTGGGCTTGCCGATGAACTTGGGGTCCTGGTAGGTCTCGCGGATCATCAGCTTCACCGACCCCGGCTCGGCCGAGGTGACGGCGGCCAGGTAGCGGTTGCCGCCCTGGATGAATTTGATCAGGCGCCGGGCGAGGCGCGCCTCGACGGTTCCGAGCTTCACGCCCCTGACCGTCTCGGCCATGATCGAGTCACCCGTGATCCGGAGCTCGGCGATGTCACCGGAGCCGATCTTGTTATGGACGTTGGGGTCCTCGACCGAGTCGAGCTGGGTGCTGGTCGTCTTGCCCTGCTCCTCGACGAAGAGGTTCAGGTCGACACGCGTGGGCCCGACCTTGATGTCCTTCGACTGCGCCAGCACGTCGAGCTTGGCCCGGTTCTTCTGGGCGATCGTGTTGAGCGGGTTCAGTCCAAGCGTCGCCTCGTAGGCCGACTTCGCCTCCTCGAACCGGCCCAGCTCGGTCATCGCCTTGCCCAGCCGGTTGTTGGACTCCTCGTCGGAGCCGAACCGCTCGAGGATGATCTGGTTGATCTCGGCGGCATCCTCCCAGCGCCCGGCGAGGGCGGCCTGGACGGCCTCTTCGACGAATTGGCCCCGGGGCTTGAGATGCTGCTCGTTGAACTCCGTCTTCAAGTACGTGCTCCGATAGGTGGAGAGAGGCGACTGAGCTCCGAGTATACCGGCGGCATCAAATTGACACCTCAGATCCCATCGGCTATACAGTCTGCAACTTGGGCCGGTAAGATTCCACCCTGTCCAAGACCAGTAGCGGGGAGTTCATTTTGCCAGTTCTCGGGCAAATCAGGAGGAGAAGCATGCGTACAGCTCGACTAGGTCGGGTCGCGGCCATTGCCGCCTTTGCGATCGTCGCAGTGGCCTGCGGCGGCGGCAGCGGGGGCGGCAGCGGCAGCGGCAGCAAGGGCACCATCTCGATCGGAGTGGACCTGCCCGAATCCGGGGCGGCGGCATCGTCGGGCCTGCCGACCCTTGACGGCGTCAAATTCGCCGTCCAGAAGGCCGGCGGCTCGATCGACGGCTGGACCCTCACGGTCGAGAACCGTGACGACGCCGTCGGTGGTTCCTACAACGCCGACAAGGGCGTCCAGAACGTCACCGACCTCATCAACAACAACAACGTCGCGGCGATGGTCGGTCCTTTCAACTCGGCGGTCGCGAAGGCGGAGATCCCGGTGACCAGCCAGGGCGGCCTGACCATGATCAGCCCGTCCAACACCAACCCCTGCCTCACCAAGGACCTCTCGACCTGCGACTACCACCCGGCTGACCTGCGCAAGGGCAAGCCGAACAACTACTTCCGGGTCGTCGCGACCGACGACCTCCAGGGCCCGGCGATGGCCGATTACGCCTTCACCACCCTGGGCATTAAGAAGATCGGCATTCTGGACGAGAAGACGGTCTTCGGCGTCGGCATCGCCAACGCCTTCCAGGTCCAGTTCCAGAAGGACGGCGGAACCTTCAAGCGCGACTCGTTCGACCCCAAGACCACCCAGGACTGGCGATCGATCCTCAACGGATTCAAGGACTTCGGGGCGACCGCCATCTACGTCGGCGGCACCGACGACCAGAGCGCCTGCAAGCCTCGGGGCCAGATGAACGCCCTCGGTATCGGCAGCTGGCCGTACCTGGGCGGTGACGGCATCGAGACCTCGCAGTGCATCGACGACGCGGCCGACTCGGCCAACGGCGTCTCGGCGACCACCGCCGGCGCTGACGCGGGCCAGATCTCTTCCGCGGCGACCGTCATCACCGACTTCAAGAAGTCGTTCACCGGCGCCAACGACTACGGCGCCTACACGATGTCCGCCTACGACGCGGCCAACATCGAGATCCAGGCCATCAAGAAGGCCCTCGATGCCGGCAAGGACCCGAAGAAGGTCAACGACTTCCGCGAGGCGGTCCGCGTCAATGTGTCGAAGACCAGCGGCTACGCGGGCGTGCTCGGCACGACCAGCTTCGACGCCAACGGCGACACCTCGGCCAAGATCATCTCGGTCTACGCCGTGAAGAAGGAGGACGCCGCCGCGGTCGCCAAGGGCGACCTCACCTGCGGCAAGGCCGGCGGCTCCAATGCCAGCTTCTGCTTCGTCTGGGTGAAGCAGTTCAACTTCGGCGCCTAGCAATTCGATGACCCGGGGAGGGGGCCTTCGCGGCCCCCTCCTATTTTTTGTGTAGGGGGAAAGCGGGAACTTGGAAGGCATCCAGCGGCTCCGGGCCACCTTCGCCGGTGACCTCGGAACGGCCCTCTTCTCCGTCCTCGGCCTGCTGGCGGTGGGCTGGGTCGTCATCTTGGCCATCCAGAGCCCCCGTTCGCTGATCGCCACCCTGGTGATCGGCGTCACCGACGGCGCCATCTACGCTCTGATCGCGCTCGGCTACACGATGGTCTACGGCATCATCGAGCTGATCAACTTCGCCCACGGCGATGTCTTCACCCTCGGCGCCTTTATCGCCCTCCCCCTCTTCGCGGCCTTTGGCATCGGCCCCGGCGCGCACTACTCCCTGGTCTTCATTCCCATCCTGCTGCTCGTCTTCGTGCTCGTGATGGTGATCAACGGGGTGGTGAACATCGCGATCGAGAGGGTGGCCTACCGGCCGCTGCGCAACGCACCGCGGCTGGCGCCCCTGATCACAGCGATCGGGATGGCGTTCATCCTCGAGGGGGTGATGTACCTCTGGCGAGGGCCGGTGAACCTGCGCTTCCCCGACCTCATCTCGGAGGATCGCTACACCAACAGCCTGATCGACATCGGCGTCAAGGACGTGATGGTCGTCGTCGTCAGCCTCACCCTGGTCGTGATGCTCTCGCTCTTCATCAACCGGACCAAGCTCGGCAAGGCGATGCGCGCCACCGCCCAGGACCGGGACGCCGCCCAGCTGATGGGGATCGACATCAACCGAACGATCTCGGCGACGTTCTTCATCGGGGCCGCCCTGGCCGGCGCGGGAGGCCTCGTCTATGCGCTCTACTTCAACTCGATCCGCTTCGACCTCGGCTTCTCGGCCGGGCTGATCGCCTTCACGGCCGCCGTGCTGGGCGGAATCGGCAACATCGAGGGCGCCGCGCTCGGTGGCCTCCTGATCGGGATCATCCGGGCGCTCAACGAGCGTTACGTCTCGGCCAGCTGGTCCGACGTCGTGATCTTCGCGATCCTGATCCTCGTGCTCGTGTTCCGGCCCACCGGGCTGCTCGGGATGCGGGTACCGGAGAAATGATCGCCACCCTCCGCGATCGCAGGCTGCTCCGCCGCCGGCTCCGGGAGTGGTCGCGCGACCCCAACATGGTCGTCTACGGCGTGCTGCTGATCGGCGCCATCGTCTTCCCGCCGCTGGCGTCCTTCGCAACCGGGACCAACGTGCTGACCGGGCTCGTCGCCGACGCCGGCGTGTGGGTGCTGCTGGCGATCGGCCTCAACGTGGTGGTCGGTTTCGCCGGGCTCCTCGACCTCGGCTACGCCGCCTTCTTCGCGATCGGCGCCTACACCTATGCGCTCTTCGCCTCGGCCCAGCTGGGGTCGAGCCCGCTCCACCACGCCATCCATCTCCCCTTCTGGGTCCTCCTCTTCTGCGCCATGCTCGTGGCCGCCGCGGCCGGCGCGCTGCTCGGGGCTCCGACCCTCCGCCTCCGCGGCGACTACCTCGCCATCGTCACCCTCGGCTTCGGCGAGATCGTCCCCCGCATCTTCCGCAACGACCCCGGCCACTGGACGGGAGGCATCAATGCGATCGGCGGCATCGACCAGCCGACGCTGCCGCTCTGCCTCGACGGCCCCTGGTCCCGGGGCGACGACCTGAAGCTCATGTTCGGAACGGACAACTGTTCCTTCAGCCTCACCGACCCGACGGCCTACTACGTGCTGATGGTGCTGCTGATCATCGCCTGCGTGATCCTCGTCACCAACCTCCAGGTCTCGCGCCTCGGGCGGGCCTGGGCCGCGGTCCGGGAGGACGAGGTCGCCGCCGCCGCGATGGGCGTCAACACGCGCAACATCAAGCTCCTGGCCTTCTCGATCGGCGCGGCTTTCAGCGGCTTCGGCGGCGCCTACTACGGAGCCAAGCTCTCGCTGGTCAGCCCCGACAACTTCGACTTCACAGTCTCGATCACAGTCCTCGTCATGGTCGTGCTGGGCGGGATGGGCAACATCGCCGGGGTCATCGTCGGCGCCCTGGCGGTCTACTTCCTGGAGTTCAAGTTCCTCACCGACCTGCCGAGGAACACCCATGCCCTGGTCGACGCGATCGGCCTCGGGCCCCTGCTCGACGCCAACAACCCGGCGACCGGCTGGCCGGGTATCGAGGACTTCGTCGGGCGCCTCAACTTCCTGGTCCTCGGCCTGATCCTGGTGTCGATGATGCTGCTCCGGCCGCAGGGCATCCTGCCCAGCCGCGTTCGGGCCCAGGAGCTGAAGGCGGAGGGCGCCCAGGACGACAGCGTCTTCGACGAGCGGGCGGGGCAGACGTGAGCCTCGAAAGGACGGGGGAGTCGATCCTCCAGCTCAACGGGGTGACGAAGAGATTCCTGGGCCTGGTGGCGGTCGACAACGTCAGCTTCGAGGTCAAGAAGGGCGAGGTTTTCGCCCTAATCGGGCCTAACGGAGCCGGTAAGACGACGCTCTTCAACTGCATCACGGGCATGTTCCCGCCGAGCCACGGGGGGGTGACCTTCGACGGCGTCGACATCACCGGCAGCAAGCCGCACCAGGTTGCCCATCTCGGGATCGCCCGCACTTTCCAGAACATCCGCGTCTTCGACTACATGACCGCGCTTGACAACGTCCGCCTCGGGCAGCACTCGCGGATGAAGGCCCAGCTCTGGGACGCGCTCTTCAAGACCCCCCGCGCCCGGAAGGAGGAGGTGCAGGTCACCGATCGGGCCCACGAGCTGCTCAAGTTCGTCGGGATCGACCGCTACGCCCACAGCTACGCCCGCAACCTCCCCTACGGCGCCCAGCGCCGGCTGGAGATCGCCCGCGCGCTCGCCACCACCCCCAAGCTGCTTCTCCTCGACGAGCCGGCCGCGGGCTTCAACCCGCAGGAGAAGGTCGAGCTGATGGAATTGGTGGAGAAGGTGCGGGCGGAGGGCATCACCGTTTTCCTGATCGAGCACGACATGCGGGTCGTGATGGGCGCCTCGCACCGGATCGTCGTCCTCGACCACGGCGTGAAGATCGCCGAGGGCACGCCCAAAGAAGTCCGCCAGGACGCCAGGGTCATCGAAGCCTACCTGGGCAAGCCGGCTTAATGGCCCTCCTCGAGCTCCACGGCGTGGACGCCTTCTATGGCCGGGTCCAGGCGCTCCACGGAGTCACCCTGCAGATCGACAAGGGCGAGATCGTCGCCCTCATCGGCTCCAACGGGGCCGGCAAGACCACCACCCTGCGGACGATCTCCGGACTGATGCACCCGGCCAAAGGCCAGGTGCTCTTCGACGGCCAGGACATCACCTTCACCGACGCCGCCAAGATCGTGCAGCTGGGCATCTGCCAGTCACCCGAAGGCCGCCGTCTGTTCGCCCGCATGTCGGTCCTCGACAACCTCCTGATGGGCGCCTACTCGCGGCGTGACCGGGCCAACATCGACCGGGACCTGAAGCACGTCTACGAGCTCTTTCCACGGGTGGAGGAGCGCCGCTCCCAGATCGCCGGGACGCTCTCCGGCGGCGAGCAGCAGATGCTGGCGATGGGCCGGGCGCTGATGGCCCGGCCGAAGGTGGTGATGCTCGACGAGCCATCGCTCGGTCTTGCCCCGATCCTGGTCGAAACCATCTTCGCCGTCATCAAGGAGATCAACGACGGAGGCACGCCGGTGCTCCTGGTCGAGCAGAACGCCTCCAAGGCCCTCTCCGTCGCCCACCGCGCCTACGTCCTCGAGACCGGAGTCGTGGCCAAGGAGGGTACCGGCAGGGAGCTGCTCGAATCCGAGGACGTGCAAAAGGCATACCTGGGAATGTGACCGGGCGCCTCACCGGCGCCCTGGTTGCGCTCCTCTGCCTGGCCGGCTGCAGTGCCGGCCCCCCGCAGCCCGCCCCCTCGAGCCTCGTCATCGCCGTCGAGGTGCCCGAGAACGGCCCCCAGGCGGCGGACGGCGCCGCGGTGGTCGACGCCGTTCAGCAGGTCCTGAAGGACGAGTACGGGGGGCGGCTGCAGGGGCTGCCGCTCACCGTCCGGGTCTACGACGACAGCTCGGCCGGGCATCGCGACCCCAGCCAGGGACAGCTCAACCTGCGCCGGATGGTCGCCGACCGGCGCGTTCTGGGCGTGATCGGGCCCCTCAACTCCGACGTCGCGGAGGCCGAGATCCCGATCGCAAGCGCCGCGCACCTGGCGATGGTCAGCCCGGCCGCATCCAACCCGTGCCTCACCCGGGCGTTGCCGGGATGCGTCGTCTCGCCGCGCGAGCTGCGGCCGGGGGGCCCAAACAACTTCTTCCGGGTGGTGCCGACCGACGACCTCGAGCCGGCGGCGCTGGTCGACTACGCGACCCGCACTCTGCACGTGACGCGGGTCGCGGTCGGCTCCGACGGCCAGGCCTACGGGACGGCGCTTGCCGGCGACCTCGAGACGGCCCTCAAGCAGGCCGGACTGACGACTGTGACCACCGCCACCTTCGACCCCGGCTCGCCCGCCGCCGTCGACGCCTTCGTCGCCGAGGCCCAGACCGGCGGCGCCGACGCCGTCTTCTTCGCCGGCCGGGCCGACGGCGGCGCCTGCAAGGTGCGGCCACGGGTCCTGGCTAAGCTCGGGGCCGCCGTACCCTTCCTCGGGGGAAGCGGGCTCCAGGGAAGCGCCTGCCTCCACGACGTGGGCGATGCGGCGGCCGGGCTCTACTCGATCGCCGCCGGACCGGGCTCGATCTCCGAGCAGTCCAAGGCGGCGACCCGGGTGCTCCTGAAAGCGATCCTGGCGGCCGTCAAGGGGGCGGGCGGCAACCTTCCCAGCCGGGAGGAGGTCCGGGTTGCCATGAGCCGCAGCACAATGCCGCGCTTCGACGCGGCGGGCGACACCCGGGACCGGGTCTTCACGATCCTCCAGGCCCGAGCCCACCCCGTTGACTGGGTGGAGGAGACCCAGGTCAGCGTCTGACCGCGCTCAGCCGGGATTCTTGAAGCTGAGCGCGAAGAGGAAGGCGAGGAGGGCCGCGAAGAGCCCGTACTCCATCGCCACCTGGCGGTTCAGTGTCTCCTCCGCAGTGTGCCGGATCACGCCCCGGTTGATGTACCAGGCGAGCAGCAGCATGGCGGCGAAGACGCCCTCCGGCGCACTGCCGGCGTAGGCGAAGATCGCCCACGCGAAGAAGGTCGCGACCTGGGCCACCAGGAGCGAGAAGAGGAACGCCCGCCGGGGCGCGATCGGGTCATCGGCGACCCGGAAGCTGCGGTAGGCGGCGAGGGTGGAGAGGACCAGGATCCAGCCCAGCTTGACGGGCAGGCCGAAGGGCGAGCTCAAGGTCGCGACGTAGCCGCCGATCAGGGCCAGCGCGAGGATCGCCTCCTGGATGAAGTGATGGCCGCGCTTGGGCTGTGCGGCCAGTCGGAGGTAGTCGAGCCGGGCCGAGATGACAAAGCCGCCGCCGAAGATCGCGGCCACCAGCGCCCAGCTCCACCACTGGTGGACGATCAGGGAGAGCCCGGCGATGGCGAAGGCCCCGAGGGCCGCGGGGACGTAGTGCTCGACGGCGGGGACAGCGGGCACCGTCTCCGCCCAGAGGTAGGCGAGGATGGCCGGCACGCTCACCAGCAAGAGGCCCGGGGCCAGCCACCAGGCCGCGCTCGGCGCGACCAGCTCGGACTTCAGGCCGAGGGCGAGGGCAACCAGGACCAGGCCCGCGAAGGTGAGAAAGCGGCGGTCCCGCTCGACCCTCGCCGGGGCCGGGGGCACGACGTGCTCCTCGTTCGGCGGCGGGGTCTTCACGTTCCCTGGCGGCCGTAGCGGTCCTCGATTCGGACGACGTCGTCGATCTCGGGGGTCGAGACCTCGAACACGTCCACGTCGGTGATCGCTGTCATCCGGTGCTTGCGGCCCGGGGTTATGCGGACGCTGTCGCCTTCAGTCAGGCGGTGGGTGACCAGGTGCCCCGACTCGTCGTCGAGCTCGAGCTCCATCTCGCCCCGCGCGACCAGGATGCACTCGTCCTTGGCGTTGTGGTACTGGAGCGAGAGCGCCTCGCCGGCCTTGATGTGGAGGATCTTGCCGAGGTAGCGCTCGGTGATCGCCCAGCGGTCCTCGTAGCCCCAGGGCTTGGCGACCCTCGTTTCATCCCGCCGCCTAACCTCCACCCTGCCCTCCCACGCCGATGATGTCCTGGATCGTGTCCAGTCGTTCGGTCACCCCCTCGGGGGACCCGGCCTCGGCGTAGATCCGCACCAGGGGCTCGGTTCCGCTCACCCGCAGCAGCACCCAGGAGCCGTCGGCGAGGTTGAACTTGAAGCCGTCGTCATCGCGAACGCTCTCGACCGAGACCCCGGCGACGATCTTCGGCTGGTGGTCGCGCATCGTCGCGAGGATCACCTCCCGGTCCTTTTCGTAGCTCTCGCGTGGCATCCGGATGTCGCGCCGCTCGTAGAAGTGGGGCCCGACCCGCCTCTCGAGGTCGGTCAGGATCTCGGAGATGGGCTTGCCGTAGCGAAGCACCATGTCGGCGAAGAAAAGGCCGGCGAGGATCCCGTCCCGCTCCGGGATGTGGCCGCGGAAGCCGAAGCCGCCCGACTCCTCCCCGCCGAGCACGGCGTCGACCTCCATCATCTTGGGCGCCACGTACTTGAAGCCGACCGGGACCTCGTGCACGGCGACCCCGAACTCGCGGGCCAGGCTGTCGGCCATCGAGGTCATGTTCAGGGCCCGGACCACCGGTCCTCGCCAGCCCCGGATCTCGAAGAGATAGAGCATCAGCAGCCCGTAGACCTGGAGCTGGTTGATGAAGCGCCCGCCCTCGTCGATGATGCCGACCCGGTCGGCGTCGCCGTCGGTGGCGATGCAGAGGTCGTAACCGCCCGACTTCATCGTCGCCAGGGCCACGCTCAGGTTGGGCGTGATCGGCTCCGGGTTGACGCCCCCGAAGTAGGGGTTGCGCTCCGCGTGGAGCTCGACAACGCGGGTCGTGCCACCTTCCAGCAGCCCGGCCACGTAGCCGTAGCCGGAGCCGTACATGCACTCGTGGAGCACCTTCAGGCCGGCCTTGCGGAGGGCGTCGAGGTCCACCATCCGGCCCACCTGGGCGAAGTAGGCCGGCATCGGGTTGTAGACCTCGACCAGCCCGTCGCGCTCTCCCCGCCGGACCGAGGCGGCGGTCAGTCCTCCGATCCGCTCCTCCAGCTCGCGGATCACCTCGGTCGGGGCCGAGCTGCCCGTTTCCGGCTTGTACTTGACCCCGTTGAACATGTAGGGGTTGTGGCTGGCCGTGATGGCGACGGCGCCGGCTGCCTTGCGGTCGATCACCGTCCAGGAGGCGACCTGGGTCGGCGAGGGGCGGTCGAAGATCAGGGTCCGCAGGCCGTTGCCGGCGAAGATCGCCGCCACCTCGTCGGAGAACGCCTCGGCGCCGAAGCGGCAATCAAAGCCGATCACCGCTAGGGGATCCTTGCCGCGGCTGTTCAGGTAGTCGGCGACGGCCTGCGCGACGAGCCGGAGATTGGCGAAGGTGAAGTCGTCGGCGATGATCCCCCGCCAGCCGTCCGTGCCGAACTTGATCTGAGGCTGCCCCACCTCGCCTAGGTTATCGGTTGGACCAACCGCCGACCGGGCGCTCGCCGGCCAGCCAGGGCTGAGGCCGAACCGGATCGACGCGCCAAGGCCGGGTTCATCCCGGCCGTTTGACTTGTTCAAGAACCGGTGCCAGACGCCGCGCCCAACTCGAACGCACCCGCAGGCCCGCCCCCTTGTCAAGGTCCGCTCAGGCCAAACCGGGGGAGATCCGGAAGAGGGGGCCCGCCCCCTCTTGCACCTCAGAGGTAACCGGTCTTGCCCGTCCGGCGGAGCATCTCGACGATCTTCTTGACGTCCTGGGCCCGCGACCGGGGCAGGATCAGGAGGGCCTGGTCGGTGTCGACCACGATCAGGTCCTCGATGCCGATCGCGGCGATCAGCTTGCCCGGTGCCGAGATCAGCGAGCCGTGGGTGTCGATGACCGCGGACTCCCCGTCGATCGAGTTCCCGTTCTCGTCCCCCGGCAGCAGGTCGAGGAGCTCCGCCCAGGAGCCGACATCGAGCCACTCGAAGGCCCCCGGCACCAGGTAGAGCCGGTCGGTGCGCTCGAGGACGGCGTAGTCCACCGCCTCGTTCGGCAGCTCGGCGTAGGGGAGCTCTCCCGCGCTCACCCTGAGCAGTCCGGAATGGTGTTGGGGGGCGACCTTTTCCAGCTCGGCGAGGAAGGCTCCGGCGCGCCAGGCGAACATCGAGAGGTTCCAGTAGTAGCGGCCGCTGGCCAGGTATTCCCTGGCACGGACCAGCGTCGGCTTCTCCACGAACTCGGCCACCCGGTAGGCCTCGCCGTCTCGGTCGCCAACCCGGATGTAGCCGAAGCCGGTGGCGGCATAGGTCGGCTGGAGCCCGATCGTCACCAGCCGGTCGCCCGACTCGGCGACCCGGACGGCCGCAGCGATCGAGTCGCGGTAGGCGGCGGCGCCCTGGATGACGTGGTCGGCGGCGACCGACACCATCACCGCCTGCGGATCTTCGGAAGCGATCTCGAACGCGGCGAGGCCGAGGGCGTTGGCGGTGCCGCGGGCCGTCGGCTCGACGATGAAGCGCGCGTCCGGCAGCTGCTCTTTGATCATCGGCACCTGCCGCTCCTCGGTCAGGATGTAGACCGCGTCGGCGAGCGGGGCGATCCGATCGTAGGTCTCCTGGAGCAGCGAGCGGCCGCTCCCGGTCAGGTCGAGCAGGTGCTTAGGCCGCGACTGGTTCGACCAGGGCCAGAGCCGGGTGCCGGCCCCGCCGGCCGGGATCACGGCGAAGGTGCCGCTCACCGGCGGGCGCCCAGCTCCGCCTTCAGATCGGCGGCGCGGCCCGTGTCCTCCCAGGGCGCCTCGATGTCGGTCCGGCCGAAGTGGCCGTAGCAGGCCGTCGGTCGGTAGAGCGGGCGGCGCAGGTTCAGCTCCTTGATGATCCCCAACGGGCTGAGGTCGAACTGCCGATCGACCGCGCGCCGGAGGTCCTCGTCGGGCACCTTGCCGGTCCCGAAGGTCTCGACGTTGACCGCCACCGGCTTGACGACGCCGATGGCGTAGGCGAGCTGCACCTCGACCCGGGTCGCGAGCCCGGCGGCGACGATGTTCTTGGCCACGTGGCGCGCCCCGTAGGCACCTGCCCGGTCGACCTTGGTGGGGTCCTTCCCCGAGAAGCAGCCGCCGCCGGTCCGGGCGTAGCCGCCGTAGGAGTCGACCTGGGTCTTGCGCCCGGTGAGGCCGACGTCGGCCACCGGCCCGCCGGTGACGAACCGTCCGGTGGGGTTGATGTACGACTTCACCCCCTCCGTGGCGGCCTTGCCGAGGATCGGCAGCATCACCTCCCGGGTGATGTCGTCGCGCAGCTCCTCGATCTTCACCTCGTCGTGGTGCTGGGCGGAGATGACGACCGTCTCCGGCGCCGCCTTCCCTCCCTCCCCATACGCCACCGTGACCTGGACCTTGCCGTCGGGCCGGAGGTAGGAGAGGGTCCGGTCCCGCCGCACCTCGGCCAGCCGCCGGGCGAGGCGGTGGGCAAGGCTGATCGGCAGCGGCATCAGCTCGGGGGTCTCGTCGCAGGCAAAGCCGAGCATCATCCCGGAGTCGCCGGCGCCGCCGGCATCGACGCCCTGGGCGATGTCGGGGGACTGCTCGTCGATGCTCACCAGCACGCCGCAGGTCTCGGAGTCGAACCCGTACTTGGCCCGCGTGTAGCCGACCTCCCGGACGGTCTGCCGGATGATCCGGGGGATGTCGACATAGCAGTCGGTCGTGATCTCGCCCATCACGGTCACCATCCCGGTGGTGACAGCGGTCTCGCAGGCGACCCGCGCCAGCGGGTCACGGGAGAGGATGGCGTCGAGGATGCCGTCCGAGATCTGGTCGGCGAGCTTGTCGGGATGACCCTCGGTCACCGACTCCGACGTGAAAAGAGCCATCGCGGTTTCCTCCTAGGACCCACGCCGGCAAGACCGTGGCTCCGTTCGGCCGCGACCCCAAGCGCCAGGTTGCTTCCCGCCAGATTAGCGCCAAACTACCCGGTGCCGAAGACCGCCCTCGATCGGCTGTGCGCGCCCTGCGTGGCGGTGCCTGACACCAGCGAGCGGCTGAACCATGGGTCGCCCATTCTTTGCCGGCACGCGCAACTTCGTCGCCCTCTGGAACAAGGAGATCGCGGGCATCGTGGGGAGTGACATCACACGGTCGCGGCGCGAAGTCGGCCGGCGATGCGACGCAACGCAATGATCACGTCGAGCGCCATGCGAGGCCACGGCAGGCTCGAAGGCTTCCTAGCCCGGCAGCGCACCAGTCAAGGATCAGGCTCATGTCTCGGGTCGCCACCGACGGACCGGTCCTCGACATCTGATGCGGCTCGTAGCCGCTGTCCCTCGTCACAAGCAACTTCAAGAAGAAGTGCGGCCTGGACCGAATGCCGCTCAGTCTGCCCGAGCGCACCCGGGCCGCCAACCTGACCGTGCAGGAGTATGACGTCAAACGGAGTCGGCCTCGGACCTTCCCGGCGGACCAACTCGACGCGGGTCGGTTCGCTTCGGCCGCAGGAGAAGGCGATCGGCTCTGTCGTCTGAATGTCTCCCAGGTCCCCCCAGGGGTCCCGCTGGCCTCCGCTCCACCACTCATGAAGCAGTTGGTTGTTGGCTCCGCGCGCGAAGATGTGGAGGCGGGCGACACTCTGGGACACGGCCGCCGGAGCCGAGGCGAGGTTTCCGCCGAGGGGCTCCCGCCAGACCACCGTCCACCGTCCACCGTCCCACCAGCGAGGCAAAAACTTGTTGTTCCTGAACTTCGGAAAGAGGTCGATTCGATTGGAACCCCAGGTGACCGCGCCCCGGCCTGACGTGACGCTGCCTACCGAGCGATTCCCGACTGCCCACGCCGCATCGTAGGGCCAACGCGGCCAGATGCCGATGTCGCTGCCCTGCGCGAACACATCAGACCGGTTCCGTTGCCAGAACGCGACAGCGGCGAGGAGAGCGAAGCTGAGGGAATCGGGGGCGTGTGGCACCTCCCGTATCAATCGCTGCGTTTCGGCCAAAACCGATTTGCGACCCAAGCGTCTATGGCTCGGACATAATTGTGTTGATGGCTGTCGAATTGGGTCGGTACGTTAGGATCCTAGCCGACTCAACCCGGCTCAATCTGGCCAGGACCTTGGCGTCGGCTGATCGAATCGCCGAGAGGGCGAAGCAAATGCTCAAGCGGCGAGCGCCGGCACTAGCGCAGCAGTTGGCGCGAATACGACACGTCGCGCGCAAGGACGCCTCGGGGCCCGCTACTCAGGCGATGGTTCCCATCAGCGACACGCCTGGAAGCGCCGGAGTCCCAGCAGATATCGCGACTGCCCTTACAGTCGCCGAAGCGACCAACCTGAGGGACCTCGCGGATGGCAAGGTGGTCCTCGAGCTCGGCGCTCACTACGGCTTCTCCACGATCGTCCTGGCGTCAGTCACAAAAAAATTGCATTCCGTCGACTGGCACAAAGGCGACTCGATGGCCGGCCATTCCGACAACCTGCTCACCTACCGCGAGAACCTGCGTCGCTACGGCGTCGAGGACAAGGTCGTCACGCATGTCGGTCGCTTCGGGGAGGTGCTACCGGCCTTTCGTGACCACTACTTTGACGGCTGCTTCGTTGACGGCGAGCACGACTTTGACAGCGTCGTCGCAGACGGACGATTGGCGTGGCGCCTCGTCCGCCCCGGCGGCTGGATCGCGTTTCACGACTACGGACGTTTCGGGGTCAAGCGAGCCGTTGACGCTCTGGCTCGGCCCGACCACATCGTCGACTCACTCGCCGTCCTCATCCGAACCTAACCCCCGCCCGCCATAGGAGAGGTCCGAAACGGCCAGGTGGAACTGTTGGCAATGGTTCAGCTCGATCGACCAGACGGCGTCTGCAACCTGTGTCGAGACTACTCTTTCCGCTGGGGAGCCAGTAAGGCGCCCGACCGTGGGTCGGGATATCAAGAATTGAAATCCTTTTCTCCGCCAGGCAATTAAAGAGCAGGGCGGTCAGGAGTCCCGGAACGCGGCGCCCCAGGCAAGGTGGCCAAGTTGTGCTCGGAGGTCGGGCGGAGCGTTGTCGTATTGCCGCGTGCGGTTGTCGGCGACCAAGAGGTTGGCCTGAACTCCCATTCGAAAGGAGTGACTCTCGGGCCATTCTTGATGCGCATAGCCGACGCCGTTGCGTCCCACGACGGTCACCTCGAGGCCCTGCTCGCGCAACTGCGACGTCATTCCCTCACGGCCACTTTCGAACCGCCAGGTGCCCCACTTGGTGCGCAGTCCTGCTCGTCGAAGTGCCAGCCAGCGCGACCGCTCGATCATGAAGGAGTTCGATCGCAGGTGTGGGGTCGGTGCCGGTGCGAAGTCGGCGCGATAGCGGCGCAGTCGCCACTGCCGGGGCAGGAATTTCGCCCAGTCAATGGCGGTCCACCTGGTTCGCGACAGTTGTATCTGCAAATGATTGGTGTAGAGACTCTCCCAAGAGCCCGTGGCGCCGACAGCGCCGATGCCGGGCTGATTGATCTTTTCATGCAGCATCCGCAGCCACCCGTCGGCCAATGGCATCGAGTAGGAGTTGACGAAGCAGACGTAACGGGCATCGATGCCGTGCGCCGCCTGGAAATACGCCTCGATATCGCGAACCGGCCGCGAGAGGTGGAGCTCCTGGTGTGGAAACTCCGATGCCAGGTCGCGATGCTGAGATGCGCTCTGACTGGAGAAGCCGTTGTAGACGACGAGCAGTGTGTGATCAATCCCCGCCGGCTGTTCCTGGTACGAGGAAAGAAACTGCCGGAAGGGCTCCAGCCCCGCCGGCTGCCAGACGAGGTGAACTAGCGCAATCTCCTTCACGACGAGATCGGGATACTGGACGTGGCCTCGACGATCTCCGGAGATCTATGACCGTTCACCAAGCGATGAGGAAGTCGTTTGGCGCCTGGCTGAGGGCCTGCTGGCGAAATACGCTGGTGATTTTCAGCTGAGCGACTACCTCATACAGCGCGGAATCTTCACTTCCACAGGCGACCTCAACGACCATCAATCACTACATCACTGAACACAACCAAGACCGCCTGGCCTATCAAGTGGAAATACGCCGGACCTCACCCGTTGAATTCATCTGGAACAGCCAATTAGGTGCCTTCCTCCCAGGAGTTGATGTACTTCTCCTGCTCGGCTGTCAGGGTGTCGATGCTCACGTGCATCGCCTCGAGCTTGAGGCGCGCAACCTCGGCGTCGAGTTCCTTCGGGACGTCGTAGACGTCGGGCTTCAACTGGCCCTGGTTTTTCGCCATCCACTCGGCCGAGACGGCCTGATTGGCGAAGCTCATGTCCATCACCGCCGCGGGATGGCCCTCAGCGGCGGCCAGGTTGACCAGGCGCCCCTCGCCCACCACATGGAGGCGGCGGCCATCCTGCATCTTGTACTCCTGGACGAAGCCCCGGACCTGGCGGACCGAGCCGGCCAGGTCGTCCATGGCGGCGAGGTTGATCTCGGAGTTGAAGTGGCCCGAGTTGGCCAGGATGACGCCGTCCTTCATGGTCTCGAAGTGAGCCCGGTCGAGCACGTTCAGATCGCCGGTGACGGTGACGAAGATGTCGCCGACCCGGGCCGCCTCAGCCATCGGCATCACCTGGAAGCCATCCATCACGGCCTCCAGCGCGCGGAGGGGATCGACCTCGGTGACGATCACCTGGGAGCCCATGCCGCGAGCCCGGGAGGCGAGGCCGCGGCCGCACCAGCCGTAGCCGGCCACGACGAAG
>DAIRGV010000004.1:0-79447 GCA_036794405.1 Candidatus Dormiibacterota bacterium | reverse complement strand
AAACGAACTCATTCCAGGGTCGAAATGACCGTCACTCCAGAAGAGCCGCACCCAAATTATTTCCCCCTCTTGGCTGACGATCGTCACGAGCAGCTCGCTCGTGAGTTGCCGCAGATTAGCCAGTGCGATCGTGAACTGTCAACCGTTCTTCAGGTCCTTCTCGGTCTCTCCTCCTGGCGGCGCGGGTTAAGCTCCGCCGGAGCGAGATGAAGGCGCTGGTCTGGCATGGCCCGAACCGGATGTCCGTGGACGAGGTGGCGGAGCCGCGTCCCGCCGCCGGGGAGGTCCTGGTGCGGACCGAGGCAGCCGGGATCTGCGGCTCCGAGGTCGAGGGCTACCTCGGGCGCATGGCCAACCGGAAGCCGCCCCTGGTGATGGGTCACGAGTTCGCCGGCTGCGTGGTCGAGGTGGGCGAGGGGGTCGACCGGGCGTGGGTCGGCAGGCGCGTCGCCGTCAACCCGATCGTCGGCTGCGGCGGTTGCCGGTACTGCGCCGCCGGAGACCGCAACCTCTGTCCCGACCGCTACCTGATCGGGGTCTCCGCGGCGGGAGGGTTCGCGACCACCGCGGTCGTGCCCGAACGGTGCCTGTTCGAGCTCCCGCTCGCGATGGACGCGCGCCTCGGCGCGCTGGTCGAGCCGCTCGCCAACGGCGTCCACGCGATTCGCCAGGGCGCGCCGCGGGGAGCCGTCACCGCGGTCGTGATCGGCGCCGGCACGATCGGCCTCGGCTGCATGCAGGCGGCTCTTCAGCACGGCATCGAGACCGTCGACGTGCTCGAGCGCCATCCCGTCCGCCGCGATCACGCCCTCCGGCTCGGGGCCCACCACGCTTACGAGTCGGGCGATGAGCTCAAGGCGGGCGTGGACCTGGTGGTGGACGCCGCCGGGGCCGACGCCACGCGGCAGCTGGCGATCGACCTGCTGGCCCCGGCCGGCACCGCGGTCTTCATCGGCCTGCACTCCGACCAGACGCCGCTCTCCTGGCACCACGTGATCCGCGGCAACCACACCATCCGGGGCGTCTTCGGATACTCCGACGATGATTTCCGGCAGGCCCTCGACTGGCTGGCCAACGGGCGCGCCGGCATCGGCGAGCTGGGCGCGGTACTCCCTCTCGACCTGGGTCCTGCCGCCTTCGCCACCCTCGCCGAGGGGCCGACCGCTGACATCAAGGTCTTCCTTGGCGCTTGAGAGCCTGGCCGGGAAGGTCGCCGTCGTCACCGGCGGCAGCAGTGGCATCGGCGCCGCGATCGTCGAAATGCTCACCTCCGAGGGCGTCACCTGCCACGCCGTCGGCCGCCGGGGCCCGGTCGCCCTCGACGTCACCGACCAGCCAGCGGTGGCCCGCTTCGTGGAGTCCCTCGAGCGCCTCGACATCCTGGTCTGCGCGGCGGGCGATAACCTGCGGCAGAGGCGGCTTGACGAGTTGACGCCGGAGTCCTGGGACCGACTGCTGGCGGTCAACCTGAGCGGCGCCTTCTACTTCATCCAGGCTGGCCTGACCAAGCTCCGGGCCTCTCAGGGCGACGTGATCCTGGTCGCCAGCGTCTCCGGCCAGTGGCCGGATCTGAGCGGCGCCGCCTACCAGGCGAGCAAGGCGGGGATGATCGGCCTCGCTCGCGCCGCAGGCTTCGAAGAGCATGCCAACGGCATCCGCTTCTCGGTCCTCAACCCGGGCGTCACCGACACGCCGATCCTGCTCAAGCGCCCGACCCCGCACCGCCGGAGCTGGCCGCCCAGATGCTGCGGCCGGTGGACGTGGCGGAGGCCTGCCGGCTGATGCTCCGCCTGCCGAAGAGCGCCCACATCCCGGAGCTGACCATCCTCCCGACCCGGCTTCAGTCGATCGGAAAGACCTCGACGGCCAACCCTCCGCTACCCAGCTAGGGCCCCGGGACCCGCTCGTCGAGGGCGAGCGCGAAGTCGACGTCGTACTGGCTCAGCCCGCCGTCCTTGTGCGAGTAGAGCTCGAGGTTGACGAAGCACCACTCGTGGAGATGAAGGTTGGGATGGTGGCCCCTCTCCTCGGCCAGCTCGGCGACCTGGTTGACGAAGGCGATCGCCGCCCGGAAGTCGGGGAAGCGGAAGTCGCGGTAGAGGCGCGACCGCTCGACGACCCAGCCGGGGTGGCCGCGCAGGGCGGCGGCGGCATCCTCGGGCGAGATCGGCCCGTTCGGTCCCGTCGTCGCGCTCACCGAGGGGTCCGGTCCTCGACCGCCAGGGCGGACGCGGCGATCTCCTTCCTGATCACCGGTGCAACCTTGGTACCGAAGAGCTCGATCGAGTGCATCAGCTGGAGGTGCGGCAGGGGCCCGACGCTGAACTGGATCATGAAACGCTGGTGACCGAAGATCTGGTGCTGGAAGAGGATCTTCTCGATCACCTGCTGAGGGCTTCCCACGAAGGTGGCGCCGGGCAAGGTGCGGGCCCGGTCGAAGTCAGCGCGGGTCATGGGCGACCAGCCGCGCTCGCGCCCGATCCGGTTCATGGTCTCCGCCACCGCCGGGAAGGCGATGTCGGCAGCCTCCTGGGACGAGTCGGCGATGAACCCGTGGGAGTTGATGCTCAGCGCGGGTGGCTGGTGGCCGTAACGGCGAGCGGCGTCCCGGTGCAGCTCGGCCAGTGGCGCGAACCGCGCCGGCTCGCCGCCGATGATGGCGAGCGCCATCGGCAGGCCCAGGGCTCCTGTCCGCACCACCGACTGCGGGGTGCCTCCGACCGCGACCCAGATCGGCAGCGGGTCCTGGACGGGACGTGGGTAGACGCCGAGGTTGTCGAGCGGCGCCCGGTGGTTCCCGGACCACGTCACGCGCACGCTCTCCCGCAGCTTGAGGAGCAGCTCCAGCTTCTCGGCGAAGAGCTCGTCGTAATCACCGAGGTCGAACCCAAACAGCGGGAAGGACTCGATGAAAGAGCCGCGGCCGGCCATGATCTCGGCCCGGCCCCCGGACAGTAGATCCAGGGTGGCGAAGTCCTGGAAGACCCGCACCGGATCGTCGGAGCTGATCACCGAGACCGCGCTGGTAAGGCGGATTTTGCTGGTCCGACCGGCGGCGGCGGCGAGGACGACCGCCGGCGATGAAACGGCAAAGTCGGGGCGATGGTGCTCGCCGACGCCGAAGATATCGAGGCCGAGCTGGTCGGCCAGCTCGATCTCCTCGATCAGGTTGCTCAGCCGCTGCCTCGGGCTGACAGCCGCGCTGGTGCCGGGATCGAGACTCAGCTCGGCAAAGGTGTAGATGCCGAACTCCATCAGACGGCGACCTTCTCCCTTCGGTCCGGGTTGGCGCGGAGAATCGACTCGTCCTGGCAATGCACCGCGCGGTTGATCACACGACCGAGTATCTCCGCTCCGCTCCGCCGACGCCAAGTGACGCCGCGGGTAGCTGACTAGAATTCGGCCCACGTGGCCAGCGCCTCCCGACGCCAACTTGGTTCCTCGGGAATTGAGCTGAACGGCGCCGGGCTCCTGCCGGAGGAGGTCGTCGCCGTCGCCCGCCAGGGCGCTCCCGTGAGGCTGGGGGCGGAGGGCCGCCGCCGGATGGAGGAGAGCGCGGCGGTGGTGGCGCGGCTCGCCGCCTCCGAGCAGCCCGCCTACGGTGTCTCCACGGGTTTCGGCTCGCTCGCCAACACCCACATCCCGGCCGACCGGCGGGAGGAGCTGCAGCGCGCGCTCGTCCGATCGCACGCCGCGGGGATGGGCGAGCCGATCGAGACCGAGGTGGTGAGGGCGATGCTGCTGCTCCGCGCCCGGACCCTTGCGATGGGCTTCTCGGGAGCGCGGCCGGTGGTCGCCGAGACGATGCTCGCGCTCCTCAACGCCGGGCTCACGCCGGTGGTGCCGGAGCACGGCTCGCTCGGCGCCAGCGGCGACCTGGCGCCGCTCGCCCACTGCGCCCTGGCCCTGATCGGCGAGGGGGAGGTGCACGACGGGGAGGGCCGTCGGCGACCCGCCGCCGAGGCGCTCGCCGGCACCGGGATCGCGCCGCTGACACTGTCCGCGAAAGAGGGGCTGGCGTTGATCAACGGGACCGACGGGATGCTCGGCATGCTGCTCCTCGCGCTGGCCGATCTCCGGCGGCTGCTGGCGGTCGCCGACCTCTCCGCCGCGATGTCGACCGAGGCCCTGCTCGGCACCGACCGCGCCTTTGCCGCCGATCTCCAGCAGCTCCGGCCGCACCCCGGCCAGGCTGCCAGCGCCGCCAACCTGCGTCGGCTGCTGGCGGGTTCGGCGATCGTCGCCAGCCACCGGGACGGCGACAGCCGGGTCCAGGACGCCTACTCGATCCGCTGCACGCCGCAGGTCCACGGCGCCGCCCGCGATACCGCCGCGCACGCGGCGACGGTGGCCGCGGTGGAACTGCGCTCGGCGATCGACAATCCGATGATCCTTCCCGACGGTCGGATCGAGTCCTGCGGCAACTTCCACGGTGCGCCGCTCGGCTTCGCCTGCGATTTCCTGGCCATCGCCGCGGCCGAGGTCGGCGCGATCGCCGAGCGGCGAACCGACCGGCTCCTCGACGCCGGCCGATCCCAGGGACTGCCTCCCTTCCTCGCGGCTGACCCCGGCGTCAACTCGGGGCTCATGATCGCCCATTACACGCAGGCCGCGATGGTGGCCGAGAACCGCCGGCTGGCCGCCCCCGCCAGCGTCGACTCGCTGCCCACCAGCGCGATGCAGGAGGACCACGTCTCGATGGGCTGGGGCGCCGGCCGGAAGCTGCGCGCGGCCCTTGCCAACCTGGGCCGGATCCTCGCCGTCGAGCTCCTCTGCGCCTCCCGCGGCCTCGACCTGCGCGCCCCGCTCGGGCCGGCGGCCGGAACCGCCGCCGCGGTCGCCGTGGTGCGGGCGGCGGTGGCGGGCCCCGGTCCCGACCGGTGGCTGGCGCCCGAGCTGGCGGCGGTGGAGCGGTTGGTGTCGGACCCGGCGCTGCTCGACGCGGTCGGCGCCGCCGTAGGCGAGTTGGCGTGAGCCTGCCCGGAGCGCGGCCGGTTCGCGCCCCCCGGGGCACCGCGCTCTCCTGCCGCGGCTGGCCGCAGGAGGCGGCCCTGCGGATGCTGATGAACAACCTCGACCCCGAGGTCGCCGAGCGCCCGGACGACCTGGTCGTCTACGGCGGCACCGGCCGCGCGGCGCGATCCTGGGAGGCGTTCGACGCGATCGTCCGCTCCCTCCGCTCGCTGGCCGCCGACGAGACGCTGCTGGTCCAGTCGGGCAAGCCGGTCGGCGTCTTCCGAACCCACGAGTGGGCCCCCCGGGTGCTGATCGCGAACTCCAACCTGGTCCCCGAATGGGCGACCTGGGACGAGTTTCGCCGCCTCGAGCAGCTTGGGCTGACCATGTACGGCCAGATGACCGCCGGCTCCTGGATCTACATCGGCACCCAGGGCATCGTGCAGGGCACCTACGAGTGCTTCGGCGAGATCGCCCGCCGCCGCTTCGGCGGGTCCCTCGCCGGGACCATCACGCTCACGGCCGGCCTCGGCGGGATGGGAGGCGCGCAGCCGCTCGCGATCACCCTCAACGGCGGCGTCGCCCTCTGCGTCGAGGTCGACGAACGGCGCCTGCGCCGGCGGGTGGAGACGCGCTACCTGGACGAGGTCGCCGATGACCTCGAGGACGCGGTCGCCCGTTGCCGGCGGGCGAAGGCCGAGCGGCGGGCGCTCAGCGTCGGCGTCTGCGCCAACGCCGCCGACGCGGTTCCCGCCCTGTTGGCGATGGGCTTCGACGCCGACATCGTGACCGACCAGACCAGCGCCCACGACGCGCTCGCCGGCTACGTGCCCAACGGCCTCACGGCGGAGGAGCTGGAGCGGCTGCGGGGACAGGACCCGGTCGAGTACATCTCCGCCTCGCGGCTGGCGATGGCGGCGCACTGCGAGGCGATGGTCGGCTTTGCCGACCGTGGCGCTGAGGTGTTCGATTACGGCAACAGCCTTCGGGCCGAGGCCCGGCTCGGTGGATTCACCCGCGCCTTCGACTACCCGGGCTTCGTGCCCGCCTACATCCGGCCGCTGTTCTGCGAGGGGAAGGGCCCGTTCCGCTGGGTGGCGCTCTCCGGCGACCCGGCTGACATCGCCGCGACCGACCGCGCGGTCCTGGAGGAGTTCGGGGAGGATGAGGGGCTGGTCCGCTGGATCCGCCAGGCTGGTGAGCGGATCGTCTTCCAGGGGCTGCCCTCACGGATCTGCTGGCTCGGCTACGGGCAGCGCGACCGGCTCGGCCTCCGCTTCAACCAGATGGTGGCCAGGGGCGAGCTCAAGGCACCGATCGTGATCGGCCGCGACCACCTCGACGCCGGGTCGGTCGCGTCCCCCTACCGGGAGACGGAGTCGATGGCCGACGGCTCCGACGCGATCGCCGACTGGCCGCTCCTGAACGCGCTCGTGAACACCGCCGCCGGGGCGACCTGGGTCAGCATCCACCACGGCGGCGGGGTCGGCATCGGCCGCTCCATCCACGCCGGGATGGTCTGCCTGGCGGATGGGACGGCGCTGGCGGCGGAAAAGCTGGAGCGCGTCCTCACGACTGACCCCGGCACGGGTGTGATGCGTCACGCCGATGCCGGGTATGAACGAGCCGAGGAGGTGGCACGGGAGCGCGGGGTCCGTCTGCCGATGCGCGAGACCGGCGCTTGACGGCCTACTGGTGCGATCTCGCCTGGCTCGGCGGGGAGGCGGCCGAACGGGGCGTGCTGATCGAGGTCGAAGGTGACCGGATCGGCTCGGTCCAGCTCGGCCGGCCGGGCCCGCCGGTTGGTGCGCAAACGCTCCCCGGGCTCGTCCTGCCTGGCCTCGTCAATGCCCATTCACATGCCTTTCAGCGCGCGCTGCGGGGTCGGACGGAGGGCAGCGCCGGTTCCTTCTGGACCTGGCGGGAGCAGATGTACGCGCTCGCCTCCACGCTCGATCCCGAGGGCTGCTTCGCGCTCGCCCGCGCCACCTTCGGCGAGATGGTGCTGGCCGGGATTACGCTGGTGGGCGAGTTCCACTACCTCCATCACGGGCGGGGTGGCGTTCCCTACGCGGATGCCAACGAGATGGCGCGATCGGTGTTGGCGGCCGCCGCCGAGGCGGGCGTTCGCCTGACGCTGATCGACGCCTGTTACCTGGAAGGGGGGATCGGCAGGCCGCCCGAAGGCGCGCAGCGCCGCTTCTGCGACCGTGACGTCGAGGCTTGGGCGGGCCGGGTCGAGGCCTTGCGGGGCAGCGGCACGGCGCGGATCGGGGCTGCGATCCACAGCGTGCGCGCGGTGCCGCCCGCCGCGGTCCGGGTCGTCGCCGGGTGGGCGGCCGCGAGGGGTCTTCCCCTCCACGCCCACGTCTCCGAGCAGCCGGTCGAGAACGAGGCGTGCCGGGCGGCCTACGGGCGGACCCCGACGCAGCTCCTGGCCGAGGCCGGCGCACTCACGGGCACCTTCACGGCAGTTCACGCGACCCACCTCGAACCGGCCGATCTCACGCGGCTCGGTGCGGCGGGCTCGACGGCCTGCTTCTGCCCGACCACCGAACGCGACCTCGCCGACGGCATCGGGCCCGCGTTGGCGCTCCGCGATGCGGGCTGCCGCCTCTCGCTGGGGAGCGACTCCAACGCCTTCATCGATCTCTTCGAGGAGGCCCGGGCGGTCGAGCTCGACGAGCGGCTGGCGTCCAACCGCCGGGGCGGCCTCCGGCCCTCGACCCTGCTCCGGGCCGCGACCGCCGGCGGAGCCGAGAGCCTCGGCTGGCCGGAGACGGGCCGAATCGCCGCCGGCGCGCTCGCGGACCTGGCCGTGGTCGGGCTGGACAGCGTCCGGCTGGCCGGCACCGACGCCGCCCACGCTCTCGACGCGGTGACCTTCGCCGCGGCGGCGGCCGACGTGCGCGCGGTGATGGTGGGCGGACGCTGGATCGTCCGCGACGGACGCCACGCCGGGTTCGACGTGCCACTCGCCCTGGCCGAGGCGGTCGCCTCCCGGACCACCGCATGAGCACCCTGGTGATCGACCGGATCGGGCTCCTGGTCACCAACGACCCCGCCCTCGGCGAGGGGCCGCTGGGGATCCTTCGCGACGCCGCGTTGGTCTTCGAGGACGGCCGGGTCGCCGCTGTCGAGCGGGCGGGCGCGGCGGGTGACGAGCACGTCGACGCCGGTGGGCGCTGCGTCATCCCCGGCTTTGTCGACAGCCACACGCACCTCGTGTTCGCCGGCGACCGGGCCGATGAGTTCGCGGCGCGGATGGCCGGGCGTCCCTACGAGGCGGGTGGCATCCGGGTCACCACCGCGGCGACCCGCGCGGCCGGCGCCGAGGAGCTGGCCGCCCTCACCGCCGGCCGCCGGGCGGAGGCGGCCCGGGCTGGGATCACCCAGGTGGAGATCAAGTCCGGCTACGGTCTCGACGTCGCGACCGAGAGGCGCTGCTGCGAAGTCGCCCGGCGCTTCACCGAGGACGTGACCTTCCTCGGCGCCCACGTCCTGCCGGCCGAGTTCGGCGGCCGGCCCGACGCTTACCTCGACCTCGTCTGTGGCGAGATGCTGGCGGCCTGCGCGCCGTTTGCCCGCTGGATCGACGTCTTCTGCGAGGTGGGCGCTTTCGACGCCGACCAGTCCCGACGCGTCCTCGCGGCCGGCCGTGACGCCGGCCTCGGCCTGCGCGTCCACGGCAATCAGCTCGGGCTTGGTCCCGGCGTGCGGCTGGCGGTCGAGATGGGAGCCGCCTCGGTCGACCACTGCACGTACCTCGACGCCGCCGACGTCGAGGCGCTTGCCGGGAGCGAGACGGTGGCGACCTTCCTTCCCGCCGCGGACTTCTCGACCCGGCAGCCCTACCCGGACGCGCGGCGTGTCATCGACGCCGGCGCGACGGTCGCGATCGCGACCAACTGCAACCCCGGCTCCAGCTACACGACCGCGATGGGCTTCTGCATCGCTCTCGCCGTGCGCGACCTGAAGATGACGATCGAAGAGGCGCTGGCCGCGGCAACCTCGGGGGGCGCCCGCGCGCTCCGTCGTGACGACCTCGGCCGGCTGACGGCCGGTGCGCGGGCCGACGCCGTACTGCTCGACGCGCCGTCCTACACCCACTTCGTCTACCGGCCGGGCGTGCCACTGGTCGCCGCGACCTGGATCGAGGGCCGGCAGGCCTGATCGACCGAGCCCTCGGCGCCCTCTACGGCCTCGCCCTCGGCGACGCGCTCGGGATGCCGACCCAGGAGCTCTCCCGCGAGCAGGCGCTCCGGATCCTCGGCCCGGTCCCCGGCTTCCGGCCCGGGCCGCCCGAGAACTCGATCTCCCGCGGGCTGCCGGCAGGGACGGTCACCGACGACACCCTCCAATGCCTCGTCATCGGCCACCTGCTGGTGGAGGGCCGTGGGCGGATCGAACCGCGGTCCCTCGCCGATGCACTGCTCGGCTGGGAGGCCGAGATGGCAGAGCGGGGCCAGTCGGGGCTGTTGGGACCTTCGACCCGGCTCGCGCTGCGGGCGGTCGCCGGCGGCGCCGACCCCGCGACGACCGGAGGCACCGGCGTGACCAACGGGGCGGCGATGCGGATCGCGCCGGTCGGGATCGCCTACCCGCCCTCCCCGGCCAGCAGCCTGCTCGAGGCGGTCGCGGCCGCCGGCCGGGTGACCCATGACACCCCGGTGGCGCGCGCCGGCTCGGCCGCGGTCGCGATGGCGATCTCCTGCGGAGTCGGGGGGCTGGGCTTCAGGGCGGGGGTGGCGCCGCCCCCCGAGGCCGCTGCCGCCGCTTCGGACGGCGACGAGGTCGCCGAGCGCGTCCTCGACGCAACGCGACGGGCATTCTCGGGAACAAGCCTGGACGCTCTCATCGACGAGTTCGGCACTGGTGTCGACACGGCACAGACGGTCCCGATGGCATTCGCGGTGGCCGCCCTCGCGCCCACCGATGCCTGGCGGGCCGGTGTGATCGCGGCCGGGCTGGGCGGCGACACGGACACCATCGGGGCGATCGCCGGCGCCATGGTCGGGGCGTGCACCGGCCTGGCCGCCCTGCCGGTCCGGGCGGTGGCGACCGTGCGCCGCGTCAACCGGCTCGACCTGGAGCCGCTGGCAGTGCAGCTCCTCGACCTGCGCCGGAGGGTGAGATGAGGGTCTCCCCGCCGCCGCGCCGACTGGTGTCGCACGGCAGCATCCTGGTCGACCTGGCGCTCGAGGTTCCTCACCTTCCAGCGCGCGGCGGTGACGTGCTCGCCGGGCGGAGCTTGATCAGCATTGGTGGCGGCTTCAACCTGCTCTCGGCGGCGGCGCGGCTCGGGCTGCCGGGCGTGTACGCCGGTCCACACGGGACCGGCCCGTTCGGCGACCGGGTCCGTGCCGCGCTCGCCGCCGAAGGACTGGAGTTGGTGCAGCCTGCCGACCCGGCCCTCGACACCGGGTACTGCGTCGTGCTCATCGAGCCCGACGGGGAGCGGACCTTCGCCACCGCCGCCGGGGCGGATGCCCGGGTTGACCCCCGGCGGCTGCGCGAGGTGGCCTACCAAGACGGTGACGCCGTCTACATCTCGGGCTACGACCTCGCCTATCCGTTCGCCGGTAGCGCGATCGCGGAGCACGGGGGCGCACTGCCGCCCGCGATGCTGCTCGTCTTCGATCCCGGTCCCCTCGCGGCAGAGATCGCTCCCGAGCGCCTGGCGCCGGTGCTGAGCCGGGCCGACCTGGTCAGCCTGAACGCGCGGGAGGCCGAGCTGCTGGGCGGGGCGGACAGGGTGCTCGCAGCCTGCCGCCGCTCCGCCGCGCTGATCCTCCGCAGCGGTGCGTCAGGCGCGTCGATCCTCCGTTCCGGAGCGCCGCCGGTCCCGGTGCCCGCCGTCGAGACGCGCATCGTCGACACCACCGGAGCCGGCGACGTGCACGTCGGCGCGACCCTCGCGGGGCTGGCGCGCGGGCTCTCTTTGGAGGATTCCGTCCTGCTCGCCAACCGGGCGGCGGCGTACGCCGTCTCGACTCTGGGACCGGCGGCCGGCCCGACACCCGGGCAACTGGAAAAGTTCGGCGCCGGGCGCTGGTAGCATTCGTGCCGCTGGATCGATTGGCCAGTTCCGGTTGATAGGGGAGAAGCGCATGGCTACTGGTGTGGTGGACCGTCCAACCGACACGCTCGCGGTCGAGCGGAACGGCATCAATGTCATCACCGAGGCGGAACGCAAAGGCAGCCCGCGCGACCTCTTCTGGCCCTGGTGCGCGTCCAACATCGCGGTCCTCGGGATCAGCTACGGGTCCTTCCTGCTCGGCTTCGGGGTCTCCTTCTGGCAGGCCACGATCGCGGGGCTGGTCGGCACCATCCTCTCCTTCCTGCTGGTCGGGTTCGTCTCCCTCGCCGGGAAGCGTGGCTCGGCGCCGACCATGGTCCTGAGCCGCGCCGCCTACGGCGTTCGGGGAGGCAGCATCCCGGCTGCGCTCTCCTACATCCTCCTGGTCGGCTGGGAGACCGTCCTGGTGTCGCTCGCGACCCTGGCCACCGCGACCGTCTTCGGCCGGCTCGGCTGGGGCGACGGCAACCCGACCAAGATCATCGCGTTCCTCGTCGTCGCCGGGATCGTCGTCCTCTCGGGCATCTTCGGCTTCAACCTGATCATGCGGCTGCAGGCTGTCCTGACCGTGCTTCTCGCCGTCCTGACGGTGGGTTACGTGGCACTCACCGTCGGGCACGTCAACTGGGGCGCGGTCAGCTCGGTGCCGAGCGGTTCGCCGCAGGCCGTGATCGGCGCCTTGATCTTCGCCGCGACCGGCTTCGGCCTCGGTTGGGTGAACAGTGGGGCCGACTACTCGCGCTACCTGCCGCGCTCGGCCTCGAGCGCCGGCGTCGTCGCCTGGACGACCTTCGGAGCCAGCATCGCGCCGGTCATCCTGGTCGTTTACGGGCTGCTGCTGGCAGCCTCCGACAGCAAGCTCAACGCGGCCATCGGCGCCGACCCGATCGGCGCGTTGACGACCCTCCTGCCGACCTGGTACCTGGTGCTCTTCGCGGTCGTCGCGATCGGCGGGCTGATCGGCGGCGCCGTGCTCGACATCTACTCCTCCGGCCTGGCCCTGCTGACGCTCGGCCTTCGCGTGCCGCGCTGGATGGCGGCCGGCATCGACGGGGTGATCATGATTCTCGGCACCATCTACGTGGTCTGGTTCGCGAGCAGCTTCATCGGTCCCTTCGAAGGGTTCCTGATCACTGTCGGGGTGCCGATCGCCGCCTGGTGCGGCGTCTTCCTGGCCGACCTCCTGCTCCGCCGGCGCGACTACGCGGAGACCGATCTCTACGACCCCCGGGGCCGCTACGGGTCGTTCAGCCTGGTCGCCGTCGGCACCACGCTGGTCGCGACCTTCCTCGGCTGGGGCCTCGTCACCAACACCCTCGCCAGCGCTCTCGCCTGGCAGGGGTACCTGCTCGCACCGCTCGGACTCGGCCCCCGCCTCAACGGCCCCTGGTCATTCGCCAACCTCGGCGTCCTGGTGGCGCTGGTCGTCGGCTTCCTCGGCCAGTACCTCCTCTCGCGCTCGGCCGTCGCTCGCCAGGAGGCCGCTACTCAGGCGTGACGTAGGCGGCGGTGAGGCCGCCGTCGACGAGGAAGGTGGCGCCGTTGACGTAGCTGGATTCGTCGCCGGCGAGGAAGAGGGCCGCCTGGGCGATCTCGCCGGCCCGGGCCAGCCGGCCCATCGGGAGGTGGACGCGGCGTCGCTCGTAGGCGGCCGGGTCTGACTCGAAGAGCCGCATCAGCATCGGCGTCTCGACCGGTCCCGGGCAGAGGGCGTTCACCCGCACCCCCTGGCGGGCGAACTGGACCGCGAGCTCGCGGCTCATCGCCAGCACCGCGCCCTTGGAGGCCGTGTAGGCGATCTGCGAGGTGGCGGCGCCCAGGATCGCGACGAAGGAGGCGACGTTGATCACCGAGCCGCCGCCCCGTTCCAGCAGGTGCGGGATCCCGTACTTGCAGCAGAGGAAGACGCCACGCGCGTTGACCGCCTGCACCCGGTCCCAGGCATCGGGTTCGGTGACCAGGATCGAGTCGTCGTCGGCGGGCATGATGCCGGCATTGTTGTAGAGGACGTCGATCCCGCCGTAGCGGCGGACGGTCTCCGCGTACATCGCCTCGACGCTGCTCGGGTCGCTCACGTCGGCCGCCTGGAAGAAGGCCTCCCGGCATTCGGCGGCGGTCTTCTCGCCCGCCTCGCGCCCGACGTCGGCGACGCAGACCCGCGCGCCCTCCTCGCTGAAGAGGAGGGCCGCCTCGCGGCCGATGCCGCTCGCCGCGCCGGTGATGACGGCGACTTTGCCCGCGAGCCGGCCCCGGTTCATCTCAAGCCTCGGTCGAGATGAAGACATTCTTCAGCTCGGAGTAGCCGTCCATCGCCTGCATGCTCAGCTCGCGGCCGAAGCCCGACTGCTTGAACCCGCCGAAGGGGGTCGTGACGCGGACCGAGCTGTTGGAGTTGACCGAGAGCACCCCGGTGTCAACGGCCCTGGCAACGCGGAGCGCGCAGGCGCCGTCGCGGGTCCAGATCGAGCCCGACAGCCCATAGGGCGTGTCGTTGGCGAGCCGGACCGCCTCCTCCTCGTCGGCGAAGGGGATCACCGCCGCCACTGGTCCGAAGACCTCCTCCCGGGCGACCCGGTCGCCGTTGCCGGCCTCGACCAGCGTGCAGGGAAACCAGAAGCCGGGTCCGGCCGGTGCGCTGCCCTGGTAGAGCGGTGTCCCCTCGACGAAGGAGGCCACCTTCTCGCGGTGCGACGCCGAGATGAGAGGCCCCATGTCGACGCCCGCCCCCTCCGGGTCACCCACCCGAAAACGCCCGGTCGCCTCCACCAGGAGCTTGACGAAGCGGTCGTAAGCGGACCGCTCGACCAGGATCCGGGACCGTGCGCAACAGTCCTGGCCGGCGTTCCCGAACACCGCGCCCGGCGCCGCCGCGGCCGCCTTCTCGAGGTCGGCGTCCGCGAAGACGATGTTCGCCGACTTGCCGCCCAGCTCGAGCGTCACCCGTTTGATGGTGCCGGCGGCGCCCACCATGACCGTCCGGCCGACCTCGGTCGAGCCCGTGAAGCCGATCTTGGCGACGTCCGGGTGCTCGACCAGCCGCATCCCGGCGACCGAGCCGGGCCCGACGACCACGTTCAGGACGCCCTCGGGCAGGCCGGCCTCAAGCGCCAGCTCGGCGAAGCGCAACGCGGTCAGCGGCGTCAGCTCGGCGGGCTTGAGCACGACCGTGTTGCCGCAGGCGAGTGCCGGGCCCAGCTTCCAGCTGGCCAGCATCAGGGGGAAGTTCCAGGGCACGATCAGGCCCACCACCCCGAGCGGCTCGCGAAAGGTGAGGTCGACGCCACCGGCGACCGGGATCGTGTCGCCGTAATGCTTGTCGATCGCGCCGGCGTAGAAGTGGAAGACCTCGGCGACCATGCCGATCTCCCAGCGGGAGTCGCCCAGCGGCTTGCCGACGTTGGCCGTCTCCAGCCGGGCCAGCTCCTCCAGGTGCTCCTCGGTCAGAGCCGCCAGCCGACGCAGCAGGCGCCCGCGGTCGGCGGGCTTGACGGCGCGCCAGGCGGGGAAGGCGGCGCGGGCCGCGGCCACGGCTCGGTCGACCTCCTCCACGCCGGCGCGCTCCAGGGTGGCGATGGTCCGCCCGGTCGCCGGATTCAGGACCTCGAGGCTCATCCCCGCTCGAAGAGCCTTTCGCGCTCGTAGCCGGTCACGACGCGGTCGAACTGCTCCTGCTCGGCCCGAGCGTAGTTGAGGTAGTGCTCGACGACGTCGTCGCCGAGGGCGGCGCGCGCCATGCTGCCCTTCTCGAGGGCGGCGATCGCGGCGCGCAGCGTGTTGGGGAAGCGCTCCACGTCCGACTCGTAGGCGTTGCCGGTGAAGGCGGGCGGCAGCTCGAGCCGGTTCTCGATCCCGTGAAGGCCGGCGGCGAGAAGCGCCGCGAAGGCCAGGTAGGGGTTGGCGTCGGCGCCCGGGATCCGCGTCTCGGGCCGCAGCCGCTGGCCGTGGCCGACGATCCGGAAGCCGCAGGTGCGGTTGTCCTCGCCCCAGGCCAGGGTCGTCGGGGCCCAGGTGCCGGCCGCGTAGCGCTTGTAGGAGTTCACGTTGGGGGCCAGGAAGATCGCCAGCTCGGAGGCGAACGCGATCTGGCCCGCGAGGTAGTGCCCGAGCGTCTCCGGCTCCGCCTCGAACGCGTTGCGGCCGTCGCGCCAGAGGCTCGAGTGGATGTGGCAGGAGCTCCCGATCCAGCGGTGGTCGGGCTTGGCCATGAAGGTCACCGAGCAGCCGTGCTGCTGGGCGATCTCCTTGATCCCGTTCTTGTAGATGACGTGGCCGTCGGCCGTCGTGAGCGCATCGGCGAAGCGGAAGTTGATCTCCTGCTGGCCGGGCCAGGCCTCGCCCTTGGAGCTCTCGACCCGAATGCCGGCCGCCTTCATGCCCATGCGCACGGCCCGGATGAAGCCCTCGTCATAGCTCGTCGCGAGGACGTGATAGTCGAGGTTGTAGGGGACCGAGGGGGTGAGGTCCTGGTAGTGCTTGGCGTGCGCCTCGGCGTAGGTCTCCTTCAGGAGGTAGAACTCCAGCTCGGAGCCGAACATGGCCTCGAAACCGAGCGCGCGGGCGCGCTCCACCTGGGCCCGGAGGACCTGGCGCGGCGAGGGCCGGACAGGCTTGCCATCGTGCCAGGAAACGTCGCAGAGCACCAGCGCGGTCGCCTCCTGCCAGGGAATCCGGCGCAGTGTCGCGAAGTCCGGGACCAGCTCGAAGTCGCCGAAGCCACGCTCCCAGCTCGCCATCTGGTAGCCGGGCACGGGGTCCATCTCCATATCGACGGTCAGCAGGTAGTTGCAGCCGTCGACCGGCTCGCCCTTCGCGGCCGACTCCATGAAGTAGTCGGCGTCCAGGCGCTTGCCCATGAGCCGGCCCTGCATGTCCGTGAAAGCCGCCACCACGGTGTCGATCTCCCCCGCCGCGACCGCCGCCGCGAGCTCGTCCAGCTTCACCGCCGCCTCGCCCTGCTGACGAAGCGCTCGAACAGCGAGCGCGCCCAGGGAAGGTCTCCCGCCAGCTCCTCGGGGTGGCACTGGACGGCGACCACCAGGCCGTCGTCCGACTCGATGCCCTCGATGGTGCCGTCGTCGCCCCGCGCCGTCGCGCGAAGGCCGGGGCCCATCGATCTCACCGCCTGATGATGGAGGCTGTTGACCTCCAGCGTCGTCTCGCCCGCCGCCCGGGCCAGCTCCGAGACCGGATCGATCGCGACGCGGTGCGCCAGGTGGGCCCGGCCGAGGGCTCGCTGGTCGTGGTCATCGATGTGCTGGAAGAGCGAGCCGCCGAGGGCGACGTTGATCACCTGCTGGCCGCGGCAGATGCCGAGCACGGGCAGCCCGCCGGCGCGGGCCTGCCGGAAAAGCTCGACCTCGGTGCGGTCCAGCTCGGGGTCGATCGGCCCCACTGCAGCGTCCGGCTCCTCGCCGTAGAGGGCCGGATCGACATCCCACCCGCCGGGTAGAAGGAGCCCGTCGACCGAGCCCAGCTCGGCGCTGCCGGCGGCAAGCGCAACCGGTTCAGCGCCGGCGGCCTCCACGGCCCGGAGGTAGGGCTCGTAGTAGGCCGCCGGCCGCTTCGGGCTGACGGTTATGCCGATCCTCGGCTTGCTCAGGCGACCAGCTCGGCCTCGATCTGCGCCAGTTCCTCGGCCGTGCCCTGAACGCGCGGACCGGTGAACCAGTTCTTCGCCGACAGCAGCCACCAGGCACCGGTGCCGACCAGGACGACGCCGACCGCGACGATGGCGTAGTTGAAGTTGAGGGCGGTGATCGGCGCTGCCTGCGGCAGCACGAAGAGGATCGCGATGAAGGCGATCCAGATCACGGCGATGGTTCCCACAGGGCGGCTCCAGCGACCGAGGTGCCAGGGCCCGCGCTGGAAGCTGTCGCCGGCCCGGAGCCGGAGCAGTATCGGGATCCCGTACGCGATGTAGAGGCCGATGACCGCAATCGAGGTCACGGCGGCGTAGGCGGTGTAGCTCCAGAGGTAGGGCAGGCCGAGGATGAAGGCGCCGACGGTTGCGAACCAGATCGAGTTGGTCGGGGTCCGGGTGCGGGGGTTGATGCGATGCCAGAACCGGGAGCCGGGGATGGCGTTGTCGCGCGAGAAGGCGTAGATCATTCGCGAGTTGGCGGTGACCGAGGACATGCCGCAGTAGAACTGGGCGCCGACGACGATGATCATCAGGAAGACGGCCCAGTTGTGTCCGAGGGCGTCGACGAAGATCGCCGCCGGGGGCACTACGGCGACCGCCTCCTTGGCGTAGTCGCCGATGGCCTGCGTCATGCCGATCAGGAGCAGCCAGCCGGCGAAGAGAGAGACGACGATCGAGAGCACGATGCCGCGCGGGCCGGCGATCGCGGGGTTGCGCGTCTCCTCGGTCATGTGGGCGGACGCGTCATAGCCGGTGAAGGTGTACTGCGCCAGCAGGAGGCCGATGAAGAAGACGTAGACGGGGATGCCGATCCCGGTGTTGTTGACGAACTTGGTGAAGACGAAAGAGGCCGACTGGTGGTGGCTGGGGAGGAGGAAGAGGAGGCCGACGATGATGGCGACGCCGGCCAGGTGCCACCAGACCGAGACGTCGTTGAGGAGGGCCACCAGCCGGACACCGAAGGTGTTCAGGAGGCCGTGCAGGAAGAGCACGATGGCGTAGATCAGGATCACCCAGGGCGGGTCGGTCGGGTAGTTGAAGGTCAGGTTGAAGAGCGCGGTGGCGAAGAAGGCGAGGCCGAAGTCGATGCCGGCCGTGACCGCCACCTGGCCGAGGAGGTTGAACCAGCCGGTGAACCAGCTCCAGGCGGCCGAGTTCTTGCCGCCCAGCTTGGCCGCCCAGTAGTAGAGGCCGCCCGCGGTCGGGTAGCTGGAGCAGACCTCCGCCATGGCGAGGCCGACCAGCGTGACCATGATGCCGACCAGCGGCCAGCCGACCGTCATGACGACCGGCCCGCCGGTGTTCATTCCGTAGCCGTAGAGCGTCAGGCAGCCGCTGAGGATTGAGATGATCGTGAAGGACACGGCGAAGTTGGAAAAGGTGCTCATCCGGCGCATGAGCTCCTGCGCATAACCCATCTGGTGGAGGGCTTCGACGTCCTTGTCTCGGGTCTGGACGCTCATCGCAAATGTCCTCCTGCTAATCGCCGCGCCGTTGGCAGGCGCAGTTAGTTTCCCCCTGCCCAGAACGGGCTTGCGGGGAACCTAGCAGCCGCTAGGATGGCTGTCAAGAACGTGCCGAAAGAGGCTCGCGACGGCAAACCTGTAACAAACGACACCACCCCGGGGACGCCCGTCGGGGAGCTGGTCCGGAGCCGGTCGGCGAGCCTCAGCCCGGCCGAGCGCAAGCTCGCGCGGGTCCTCCTCGCCTCCTACCCGATCGCCGGCCTGGAGAGCGTGGCGCGCTTTGCCGAGCGGGCCGGTGTCAGCCCGCCGACGGTCACGCGCTTCATCGGCAAGCTCGGCTTCCGGGGCTACCCGGAGTTCCAGGAGGTGCTCCGGGGCGAGGTCCAGGAGCGCCTCAGCTCTCCCCTCGTCCGCTACCGGGATGAGCGGCGGATGCGGCGCTCGGACTCCGTGCTGGCCGACGCGCTGGAGGTCGCGCGCGCCAACCTCCAGGAGACGCAGGAGCTGCTCTCGCCGGGGGACTTCGAGGAGGTCGTGGACCTGCTCGCGGACCTGCGCCGGCGGGTGCTGGTCATCGGCGGGCGCGTCAGCGGCCAGCTGGCCCGCTACCTGGCGAACCAGCTGCACCTGCTCCGGCCCGGGATCAGCCTCGTCGACGCCGAGCGGAGCACGCCGGCTCTGGCGCTGGTCGACCTCCGCCGCGGCGACGTCCTGCTCGTCTTCGACTACCGCCGCTACCAGGCCGACACGATCGAGAGCGCCATGCTCGCCGCCGCCCAGGGCTGCGCGGTCATCGTCTTCACCGATCCCTGGCTGTCGCCGGCGTCGAACTCGGCCGGCCAGGTGCTGGTGACCAGCGTCGAGACCGTCGGCCCGTTCGATTCCCTGGTCGCCGCGACCGCGGCCGTGGAGGCGCTGGTCGCCGCGCTGGTGGGGCGCCTCGGCCAGGGTGGGCACGCCCGCATGCAGCGCCTGGAGGCGCTCCGCGCGGGAGCGGTGCTGGCCGAGCCGGAGCCCACCGACGGCGGCCGGGGATAGGCACAACGCCTCGGGTCTCGGTCTGCCTGTGGCTCCCCGCGGCTAGAGTGTTCCCCTCGTGATCAGCACCGACCTGGAGCACGCGATCGAGGAGGCGGCGGAGAGGATCCGGCCGGTCGTCAACCGCCCGCCGCTGCAGCGCTCGAACCGGCTCTCGAAGCGGTACGGGGCCAACCTGCTGATCAAGCGCGAGGACCTGCAGGAGGTCCGCTCCTTCAAGATTCGGGGCGCTTACAACAAGGTCGCGTCGCTGTCCGCCGCCGAGCGCGAGCGCGGCGTCGTCTGCGCCAGCTCCGGCAACCACGCCCAGGGCGTCGCCTTCGCCTGCGCGGCGCTCGGGATCCGGGCGACGATCTTCATGCCCGAGATCATCCCCACCCAGAAGATCGAACGGGCTCGGCACTTCGGTGGGGAGTTCGTGGAGGTGCGGCTCGTCGGCGACTCCTACGACGACTCCAGCGTGGCCGCGGCGGCGTTCTCCGCCGCGGAGGGGGCGGTCTTCGTCCATCCCTTCGACGACCTGTTGACGATCGCCGGCCAGGGCACCATCGGCCGGGAGCTGGCCGAAGAGTTGGGGGGGGAGCTGGAGGTCGTGGTCGCCGGCATCGGTGGCGGTGGGCTGATCTCCGGCATCGCCTCGGCACTCAAGTCGTCCAACCCTGGCGTCCGGGTCATCGGCGCCGAGCCGGCCGGGTCCCCCTCGATGTACGAATCGATCCGCCAGGGGCTGGTCGTCACCCTGGATCGGATCGACACCTTTGTCGACGGCGCCGCGGTCAAGCGGGTGGGAGATCTGACCTTCGACATCTGCCGGCGACTGCTGGATCGGGTCGTGCTGGTACCGGAGGGCAAGGTCTGCACGACCGTCATCGAGCTCTACCAGAACGAGGGGATCATCGCCGAACCGGCTGGTGCCCTCGCGGTCTCAGGGCTGGACGATATCGCCGACGAGATCCGCGGCCGCACCGTGGTCTGCATCCTGAGCGGCGGCAACAACGACATCCTGCGCTACCCCGAGATCATGGAGCGGAGCCTCGTCCACCAGGGCCGCAAGCACTACTTCATCGTCGAGTTCGCCCAGAAGCCGGGGCAGCTTCGCCAGTTCGTCGACCGCGCCCTCGGTCCGACTGACGACATCGTCCGCTTCGAGTACATGAAGAAGACCAACAAGGAGCGCGGCGCGGCACTGGTCGGGATCGAGCTCAAGAGCCAAGCCGACCTCGAGCCCCTGCTCCGCCGGATGAAGGAGATCCAGCTCAACTGCCGCCCGCTGGAGTCGGAAGAGCTCCTCTACCAGTATCTGATCTAGGAGGCCGGCGCGGCCTTGGCCCGGGTGGCCTCCTCGGCCTCCGCCTCTGCCCCGAGCTTGCGGCCGTACCACCAGCCGGCGGCGAGCAGGAGAACGACCAGGATCGCCAGCGGGATCCCGATCGGGCCCAGGTAGCGGCCGACGACCTGGTAATGCTGCCCCAGCTTCAGCCCGGCGTAGGCGAGCCCGAAGTTCCAGGGGATGGCGCCGAGCAGGGTGGCGACGATGAAGAGCGGCAGGCGGACGGTGGACAGGCCCGCGGGGAAGGAGATGTAGGTGCGGATGACGGGCAGCAGCCGCCCCAGGAACACGGCCCAGACGCCGAAGCGGTCGAAGAAGCGGTGGGCCAGCAGGAGGTGGCCCCGGCTGAGGCCCATCCAGCGCCCGGCCCGGCTGAGGATGAAGCGCTCGCCATACCACCGGGTCAGCAGGTAGGCGATGAGGGAGCCGGCGAGGTTGCCGAGGCTGGCCGCGGCGACGACCCCGAGGAAGGGCAGCTTGTTCTGGGCGGCAAGCGCGCCGCCCAGCGGGACCACGATCTCGCTCGAGATCGGGAGCCCGGCGCTCTCGCCGGCCATGGTCACGAAGATCGCGATCAGTCCGCCCTGGGCAACCAGGTGAATCAGCCAGTTAGACACTCACATATTCTACCGTCCAGGTGCTGTTTTGGCGACCGGTGGCCGCGCCCGACCTGAGCGGCAGCACGTCCCCGTCCCCGTCCCCTGGCGCGAGCGGCGATCCGGGTCGGTTCAGCTCTCGCTGCGGTATTTGAAGGAGACGTTGAGGCGCGCGCGGTAGCCCGTCACCTTGCCCTTGTCGATCGTCACGTCGAGCTTGACGACCTCGGCGATCCGGAGGTCCTCGAGGGTGCGCGCCGCGGTCTCGATCGCGTTCTGGGCAGCGTCCTCCCAGCTCTTGGAGCTCACGCCGATGAGCTCGGTCACTCGATACACGCTGTTGTCGGCCATTGAGGCTTCCTCCTGCGAATGGGGAGAGGCGGGTGCGCTTTCGATTGTGTCACGCGGGGATTCCGGCCAACCTCACAGGCCCCTCACAGGTCGCGCCGAGCTTCCACCGCCAGGGTGAGGATCGCCGACGGCAACCCCGAGTCCCGGCGACGGTCATCACCGCCGCCACCAACCCTCTTGAAGCTTAAGGAGCAGAAAATGAGCCGGATCAAGTTGACGGTTGCCGCGGGAGCGGTTGCCGCATCGATGTTCACCGGCGGCGTGATCGGAGCCGCGCTGTGGGGCACCAGTGCGATCGCCGCAAGCGCAGCGACCACCACCCCCGCCACGACGGCCGCGACGGCGGCGACCCCGCCGGCAAGCGCCCCGGGCACCTTCAGGTCCAACGAGGAAGCCACCCACGAGGCCGGCGAAAGCAGCGCGCGCGAGGCGCAGGAGACCGCGGGCCAGTTCCCGACAGTCCCCTAGCTGAATACCCCGACCTCCCCTCCTGACCGCGGGCGACCGGCACCGAGCCGGCCGCCCGCACTTTCTCCAGCGCTTAATCCTTCCTTCAGGCCCCTTGCCGAGACTCTGAAACAACCCAGATGAAACGACCCCTCCGCACCACTCTCCTGCTCCTACCACTGTTGCTGCTCTCCGCCTGCGCGGCGCCCGCTGTCAGGTTGGCCACCTCCGCCGAGACTGCCCAGGCGACCGCACCCCATGCGACCGGCACGGTCGCCCAGGCGACCCCGGCGCCCGCCGCCTCCCCCGGGGCGGGGGGCACAGTCCCCCTGCCCGCACCGTCGCCCGGCTCGGCCACCGGGTCGGGCGCGCTGGCACAGTTCCAGGCCACGCTGGAGAGCGTAGCGACGGCCCTGGCCCCGTCGATCGTGCAGATCGAGACGAGCCAGGGCCTCGGCTCCGGAATCGTCTACGACACCGCCGGCGACATCGTCACCAACGCCCACGTCGTCGCGGGCGCCTCCTCCTACTCGGTCAAGACCTCGGACGGCAGGACCTTCACGGCGACGCTGGTCGGCACCTATGCCGGCAACGACCTGGCCGTGGTCCGCGCCGCCGGGACGAGCGGTCTCAAGCCGGCCCGGTTCGCCGATTCCTCCCAGGTCCAGGTGGGCGAGGTGGTGCTCGCCATCGGGAGCCCCTTCGGGCTCTCTGGGACTGTGACCGAGGGGATCGTCAGCGCCACCGGCCGGACCCAGTCGGAAGGCAACGGCGTAACCCTCACCGACCTCGTCCAGACAAGTGCGCTGATCAACCCCGGAAACTCGGGCGGCGCGCTCGTCGGCATCGACGGTCAGGTCATCGGAATCCCGACCCTGTCCGGGTCTGACAGCCAGGGCCGCGGCGCGACCTCGGCGGGGATCGGCTTCGCCATCCCCTCGAACCAGGTCGTCAGCGCCGCCCGGCAACTGGTCGCCACCGGGTCGGTGACGCACACCAACCGCGCCTACCTCGGCATCTCCACCCGTGACGACGCCACCGCCGGCGTGGACGTCGTCTCGGTCGTCTCCGGCGGGCCCGCCGCCAAGGGTGGCCTGCAGGCGGGGTGGGTCATCAGCGCGATCGACGGTCATGCGGTCGCCGACAGCAACGGATTGACGCAACTGCTCACCGGCTACGCGCCCGGCGACAGGGTGACGGTGACCGCACAGCTTCCGGACGGATCGACCAGGAGCGTTTCGGTGACCCTGGGCGAGCGGCCGGCCAACCCCTGAACCGGGCTCGAAGGAGAACTTAGAGAAATGGACCCCGAGGTTTCACAACCGCCTCCGGCAGCTCCCGTCGAGGGCCCGTCCAACCCCGCCATCAGCGTCCTTCCCGCCACTGGCGGCGGATCCGGCCCGGGCACTCCCCTGGAGCAGGTCCTCTTCGAGGTGAAAAGACTGATCGTCGGCCAGGATCGCCTCTTGGAGAGGCTGCTGGTCGGTCTCCTGGCGGGCGGCCATGTCCTCCTCGAGGGCGTGCCGGGCATCGCCAAGACGGCCACGGCCAAGGCTCTCGCGGGCGTCATCGGCGGTAGCTTCGGACGCATCCAGTTCACGCCCGACCTGGTCCCGGCCGACCTCGTCGGCACGCGGATCTATGACCCCAAAGAGGGGCGGTTCGCCACCGAGCTCGGTCCCGTGTTCTGCAACCTGCTGCTGGCGGACGAGATCAACCGCGCGCCGGCCAAAGTCCAGTCCGCGTTGCTCGAGGTGATGCAGGAAGGCCAGGTAACGATCGGCAAGGAGACCCACCGACGCCCAGGCCGCAACTTGTCATCGCCACCCAGAACCCGATCGAGGCGGATGGAACCTACCCGCTTCCCGAGGCCCAGCTCGACCGTTTCATGCTCAAAGTCCTGGTCGGCTACCCCTCATTGACGGAGGAGCTGGTGATCGTCTCGCGGATTACCGGGAAGCCGATCGAGCTCCGCCAGGTTCTCTCGATCGAGCAACTCCTCCAGATGCAGGCCGCCGCAGCGGCCGTCTACCTGGATCCGGTCGTCCTGGCCTATGCCGCCAAGCTCACCACCTCGACGCGTCGCCCGGCCGAGTCCGGGCTCAAGGAGTTCGCCTCCGCCATCGCCTACGGCGCCAGCCCCCGCGCGACGATCCACCTGGTCGCCGCGTCGCGGGCCCTCGCCCACCTCCGGGGTCGCGAATATGTGCTGCCCCAGGACGTTGCCGACCTCGCGCCCGAGGTGATCCGACATCGGCTCCTCCTCAGCTACGAGGGCATCGCCGCCGGCGTGGACGCCGAGCAGGTCATCGGCGCCCTGCTGGAGCGGAACCCGCCACCGCGGATCGACCTCCGGGACCGGGCCTCCTAGGCCTTGTCGATGACCCGAAAGCCGACCCTCGGGGAGCGTCTCGCGCGCGTCCACTGGCCCGTGGACGGCGCGCTCGGCGTCCATCCTTCCGGCGACTATCGCTCTCGTGGCCGCGGCCCGGGGCTGGAGCACGCCGAGGTCCGCGAATACGTGCCGGGGGACGATCCGCGTCAGATCGATTGGAACCTCACCGCGCGATCCGACCGCGCCTACGTCCGGGAGGCCAATCCGGACCGTGGCCTCGACGCCTGGCTGATCCTCGACACCAGTCGCTCCCTCGACTGGGGGACCGCGCGCTGTCTCAAGCGCGAGGCGGCCGGGGAGTTGGTGGCTGCAGCGACGCTGCTTCTCGCCCGGCGCGGGAACCGGGTTGGAGCGCTGATCTTCGACCGCGGGCTCCGGCACATCATCCCGCCCTCCGCCGGCCGGGCCGGCCGCTCCCTCCTTTTCGCCGAGGCCAGGCGCGTGCAAACGTCCGGGGAGGACGGCCCGACCGGGCTCGCCGAGGCGTTGGGCCAGGCGGTCCGCCTGGTCCGGCGGCCCTCCCTCTTGCTGATCGCCAGCGACTTCCTTGCTCCAGCCGGTTGGCAGACGCCTCTCAAGATCCTCGGGCAGCGCCATCAGATCCTCGCGGCCGTTGTCGGGGACCCCCGCGAGCGAGAGATGCCCGACGTCGGGCTGGTGCGCTTCGAAGATCCGGAGACGCTGCGCCAGGTTGAGGTGGACACCGGCGACCGGCAGCTTCGGGACCGTTTCCGAACTGCCGCGCTGGACCAGCGCCGCCAGCTGCTGGCCGACCTCGTCGCGGCCCGCGCCACCATTTTCGAGCTGACGACGGCCGAAGACGTCGTGCTCCAGCTCCTCCAACTCTTTCAGCGGGTCGATGCGGCCCGTCGGGGCCGGCCCCAGGTCCTTGCGCCGTGACCTTCCAGAACCCCTTTCTCCTGCCCATCCTGCTGCTGGTCCCGGGCCTTGCCCTGCTCTACCTGCTGGCCCAGCGGCGGCGGACTGCGTACGCGGTCCGCTTCACCAACGTCGACCTGCTGGCTTCGGTCGCGGGCCGGCGGCCGGGTTTCAGGCGTCACCTGCCCGCGGCGCTGTTCCTGGTCGGGATGAGCGCCATCCTGCTTGCCGCGGCCGATCCCGCGCTCAATCTCGAGGTGGCCCGGAACCGCGCCAGCGTGATGCTCGTGATCGACACCTCGGGATCGATGCAGGCGACCGACGTCGCTCCCTCGCGGCTCGACGCGGCCCGCAACGCCGCCCATACCCTGGTTGACCACCTGCCGGCCAACGCCGCGGTCGGCCTCGTCAGCTTCAACTCAACCGCCACCCTGGTTCGTCCGCTGACCTCCGACCGATTCGCGGTCGGAACCGCGCTCGCCAGCCTCCGCCCGGGCGCCGGGACAGCGATCGGCGACGGCATCAACGCCGCCCTGGCCGAGCTCGAGCGGAGCGCCTCCGCGAGCCCGGCCACGTCTCGGACTCCGGCGATGATCGTGCTCCTCACCGATGGAGCCTCCAATGCGGGGGTCGACCCGAGGCCGCTGCCGGCGCGGCAAAGAGCACCGCAATCCCGGTGATCACAATCGGGATCGGGCGCCGCGACGTGCCGACCTATGTTCGCGGCCAGCTCGTCGAGGGTGTCAATGAGCCGGCGCTGCGGGCGATCGCTGCCACCACCGGCGGCCAGTACTACTACGCCGAGGCGGCCGGGCAGCTGAGCAACATCTACTCCTCGCTCGGATCCGCCTTCGGCTGGCAGTTCCTGCGGGTCGACATCCTGTTGCCGACACTCATCCTCGGCACCGTGGTCCTGGTGGCCGGAGGCATGCTCAGCCTGCGCTGGTTCCGGCTCTTTCCCTGAGCGCCGGCGGAGGGCTCACAGGCAACCCCCAGCCAACCCCCAGGAAGGTCCGACGCCGCGGCGTCAACCTGAGGGGGAAGTGAGCACGACCTACCTCTGGTACCTGACCCGCGGCGCGGGGGCGGTGAGCCTGCTGCTGCTGTCGGCCGTCACAGTCCTCGGGGTCCTCAGCGTGGCCCGCTTCGAGTCGGCCGGGTGGCCGCGCTTTGTCACCACCGGCTTCCACCGCAACCTCTCTCTGCTGGCGGTCGTCTTCCTCGGATTGCACATCGTCACCGCCGTCGCCGACCCCTACACCAGCCTCGGCTGGGCGACCGCGCTGATCCCCTTCGCCTCCAGCTATCGCACGCTCTGGCTCGGTCTCGGCACCGTCGCCTTCGACCTCCTCCTGGCGGTGCTGCTGACGAGCCTGCTCCGCGGTTTCGTCGGCCACCGCGCCTGGCGGGCCGTGCACTGGCTCGCCTACGGCTGCTGGCCGATCGCGGTCGCACACGGCTTCGGCACCGGCACCGACCGCCTCTCGGCATGGATGCTCGCGGTCGGCCTGGCCTGCGTGCTCGCGGTCGGCTGGGCTGTCTACATGCGCTTTTCGTTGGCGCCAACCGACCGGCTCGCGATCGAGCGGGAGCGCTTCCGCCAATCGGCCCGTCGAGGCGGCGTCGAGTGACCGAGGTTGCCAGCGCGGAGGGCCGGGCGCTCGGCGGCCGGACCCGCCTCGTCGTGACCCGCCCAAGCCGGCTGGACGCTGCTCTTGCCGCCGTCGAGGAGAGGCTGCGGGAGGTGGACGCCGCCTACAGCCGGTTTCGTCCCGACAGCGAGTTGAGCCGCGTCAACGCCGCCCCCGGAACCGAGCATCGCCTGAGCCCGCTGCTCGCCACCGCGGTCGCCGCCGCCCTCCGTGGCGCCCGGCTGTCGGGCGGCGCGGTCGATCCCACCCTCGGACGCGTCATGAGGGTGATCGGCTACGACCGCACCTTCGATGCCCTCGACGGCCGGGGGCCGGCCCTGACCCTGACCGCGAGGTCGGTCGCCGGCTGGGAGGGGGTGCAGTTCGACCCGGAGCGGTTGACGCTGCGGGTGCCGCCCGGGGTCGAGCTCGACCTCGGCGCCACCGGCAAGGGTCTCGCCGCCGACCTCGCCGCGGCCGCCGCGCTGGCGGCGGCAGGTCCCGGGACCGGCGTCCTGCTGAGCCTCGGCGGCGACATTGCCACCGCCGGTGAGCGGCCGGCCGGGGGCTGGGTGATCCAGGTCAGCGAAGACAGCGGAGCACCGCTGAGCGCCCTCGAGGAGGCGGTGACCATCTCCACCGGCGCGCTCGCCACCTCCTCCACCACGGTCAGGCGCTGGGTGCGCGGCGAGGTGACCCTCCACCACATCCTCGACCCGGCCACCGGGCTTCCCGCCGCCGGTCCCTGGCGCACCGTCACCACCGTGGCGCTCAGCTGCGTCGACGCCAACATCGCGTCCACCGGAGCGATCGTGAAGGGCGGCGCGGCCGCCGCCTGGCTCGCCGAGGTGCGCGTCCCGGCTCGCCTGGTTGACGCCGACGGCCGCGTCAGCCGGATCGGCGGGTGGCCGCAACCGGTGTCTCGATGAGTGACGTCCTGATCTCGCCGCCACGCCTGCTGGCCGGACCGGACCCGCGCCTCGGGGCGGAGAGCTACGTCGAGCACTTGCGCCGCCTCGGGCCCCTTCCGGCCGCTGCCGGGCTGGTCGAGACGCTCGAGCGCAGCGGACTCCGGGGCAGGGGTGGCGCCGCCTTCCCGGTCGGGCAGAAATGGGGGTCGATCGCCTCCCGCCGCTCCGGTTCGGCGGTCGTGGTGGCGAACGGCTGTGAGGGCGAGCCGCTCAGCCGAAAGGACCGGGTCCTGATGTCGGCGCGGCCCCACCTGGTGCTGGACGGCGCCTTCCTCGCCCGCCAGGCCCTGTGGGCGGACCGGCTGCTGCTGGTGGTCGCCGGGGACCTCGGCGACGCCCCGGCGGCGATGGCGGCGGCCCTCGCCGAGAGACCCGAGCCGGAGCGGCGCGCTGCGACGCTCATCACCGCCTCGTCGCGTTACGTCAGTGGGGAGTCGAGCGCCCTCGTGAACCTCGTCAACGGTGGCGTCGCGGTGCCGACCAACGTCCCCCCGCGCCCGCACGAGGTCGGAGTGGATGGGGCCCCCACACTGGTCCAGAACGTCGAGTCGCTAGCCCATGTCGGCCTCATCGCGCGCCACGGCGACGCCTGGTTCCGCTCCGCCGGGCGCGGGTCGGCGGCCGGCGCGCTGCTCCTGACGCTGCAACCGGCGGGAGCAGCCCCGACCGTCCTCGAGGTCGAGGCGGGCACTCCGGTCGGCGAGGCCCTCGAGGCCGCCGGAGGGTCTGTGGCCCAGGCTCGCGCCATCCTCCTCGGCGGGTACTTCGGCTCCTGGCTGCCGGCGGCCGATGCCTGGGGACTCCCGCTCAACCCGGCGGCGCTCGCCGAGCTCGGGCTCTCCCTCGGGGCCGGCATCGTGGCGGCGCTCGGGCCGGGCGGCTGTGTCGTCTGCGAGACGACCCGGGTGGCGCGCTACCTCGCCGGCGAGAGCTCGGCGCAGTGCGGGCCGTGCTTTTACGGTCTGCGCGCCATCGCGGACGCCTGCGATCGGATCCAGGCGGGCGAGCCCGAGCCGGGCGAGCTCGAGAGGCTCCGCCGCTGGGCGGGGGACGTGCGCGGCCGGCGCGCGTGCCACCACCCTGACGGTGCCGCCGGCTTCCTGGCGTCAGCCCTTCGCGGATTCGGCGCCGACTTCGAGAACCACCGCCCCCATCGAGGCGGCGGCGGGCTGTCGTGAGCGCCGAGCTCGAGCTGGTCATCGACCGGACCCGCTGCGACGGGAGCCGGCTCTGCGCCGAGCTGCTGCCGGAACGGATCCGGCTCGACGACTGGGGCTACCCGATCATCGAGCCCGGCCCGGTGGCGGCGTACCAGCTCGGCCATGCCCGCCGGGCCGTGGCCGCCTGCCCGGTGCTCGCGCTCCGGCTCCGCCCGCGACCATCCCGATGATGCATTCCCAGCCGATTCCCAGGATTCTCCCAGCCACCCCTGAAGCCGGTCCGCGATGCTCGAGAGCATGAAGGAGAACAGCGGCCGACCAACAACCGCCGGCCGCGACCGGGCCCTTCGACTCGAAAGGCGCCTCGCCCTGGGGTCCGCGGGCGCGGCGACCTTCGGGGTGGCCGCCTTCGCCGTCCTGGCGGCAGCCACCATCCCGGGAACGACGAGCGCGACCACCAGGGCAAACGTCGCCACCACCGCCACCACCACCCCCGTGACGGCGCCGGCAGCCGGCCCTTCGGCGGCCGCCGCGACGCCGGCCCCGGTCGTGTCCGCCGCCCCGGCGCCGGCCACGGCCGTGGTCGTCTCCGGAGGTTCCCGCTGAAACGGGGGCTGGCCGGGCTGGGCGCCCTCGCCGTACTCGCCGTCCTGGGCCTGGCCGGCGGCTACGTCTACTACTTCTCCGGCCTTCGGAGCGCCCCCCGCGCGCTCGCTCTCCCGTCACCGACGCCGACCACCTCAGCGGCGGTCGCGACCCCTACCGCCGGCCTTTCCGGGGCCTGGGCTGTCGGCGCCGGCTCGCAGGCCGGGTATCGGGTTTCGGAGCAGTTCGCCGGCCAGAGCTCCAGCCACGAGGCCGTCGCGCGCAGCTCCGGGGTCACCGGCGCGCTGTCAGTCACCGGCCAGCCGGGCGCGCTCCAGGCGGTCTCGATCAGCATCGGGGTCGACCTGACCACCCTGCGGAGCGTCGACCAGGTCGCGGGCTTCAACGTCAGCCAGCGCGACGCCGTCGTCAACCGCACGCTCGCGGTCGGCCAGTTTCCGAAGGCCACCTTCACGACCGACACGGTGGCGATCCCGGATGGCCTCGAGTCGGGGCAGACGGTCAGCCTCACCGTACCGGGCAAGCTGACCGTCCGCGGGGTGACCAGGGACGTGACGGCGACGCTGGAAGTTCAGCCCAGCGGCGCCCAGATCGGCGTCGCCGGGAAGATCGTCACCGACATGACCGAGTTCGGGATCACCCCGCCGCACCTGCCGATCACCGTCGTGCAGCCGCTGGTGACCGTCGATTTCCTGGTCAACTTCGTCCGCGGCGCCTGAAGGCCGCCGAGCTTCAGCCGGCGCCCACCCGGCTCTCGGCCTCGACGCAGCGGTTGCTGAGCTTGCCGACCCCGACGACCTCCGACTCCATGAGGTCGCCCGGCTGCAGGAACTCCGGCGGCTGGCGGGCGAAACCGACCCCCTCGGGCGTGCCGGTGGCGATCAGCATCCCCGGCAGCAGGGTCATCCCGATCGAGAGCCAGCGGATGATCTCCTGGACCGGGTAGATCATGTCGGCGGTGGTCGCATCCTGCTTGACGACGCCGTTGACCAGCAGCTTGAGTCGGAGCGCCTGCGGGTCGGGGACCTCGTCCGGTGTCACGACCCAGGGGCCCGACGGGCAGGAGCCGTCGAGGCTCTTCCCCTTGAAGAACTGCCCGCCCCAGCCGTTCTGGATGTCCCGCGCGCTGACGTCGTTGATCACGGTGTAGCCGAATACGTGCCCGAGAGCGTCCTTCCGCGAGATGTTCACGCCGCTCTTGCCGATGACGACTCCGAGCTCCACCTCCCAGTCGATGTTGTCGCTCACCGCGGGGTCGATCCGGATCTCGTCATTCGGCCCGGCGATGGTGGTGATCGCCTTGGAGAAGAAGGTCGGCGGCTTCACCTCGGTGCCCTGGGCGCGGGCGCCCTCCTCGGCGTGCTTCTGGTAGTTGCGGCCCACCGCCAGGACGTTGCCTCGTGGTGGATCGAGGGGGGCCAGCAGGTCCAGGCCCTGGAGGCGGCGGATGACCGGCTCGCCGGCGGCACGGTCGAGCCTGGAGAGCAGGTCCTGCAGCCGATCCAAACCCGCCGGACCCTCGTCGATCAGCGCCAGCAGGTCGGCCGGCGGTCGCGGCGCGCCGGTGGCTTCAGCCAGGGCGACCAGGTCCGCGACCCGGTCGACGGCGTTGTCCACGACAACCCCGAGCCGGCGCTCATCACCGTTGCGGAACATCAGCAGCTTCATTCGTTCGACAACTCCCGAACCGGTGGCCCGGCTCCTAAGAATAGTTCCTCGAAATCGGGGCGTGCGAGGAGATCGCCGGGGTGACCTTCAAGCCGGTTGAGGCCGGATACGAGGACCTGGGTCCAGTCGGCCACCTCGAGGGCGGCCCGTGCGCGCTGCTCGACCAGCAACACCGCCTTGCCGAGGTCGGCCAGCCGGCGGACCTGTTCGCGCAGAAGGCTGTCGGCAAGCTTGGGGGAGAGGTTGGCGGTGGGCTCGTCGAGGATCAGCACCCGCGGGTCGAGCATCAGGACGCGAGCGATTGCGAGCATCTTCCGCTCCCCGCCGCTCAGCTTGTCAGCGCGCCGGTGGAGCATCTCGGCGAGGGCCGGAAAGACCTCGCAGACCGACCTGATCCGTGCCGGCAGGGCGCCGGCTGGAAGCAGGAAGCCGCCCATCTCCAGGTTTTCGACCACCGTCAGGGGCTCGAAGATGTCCTGGACCTGGGGGACATAGCCGACGCCCCGGCGGGCGAGGTACTCGGGCCGCCGATTGGTCACCTCCTCGCCGTCGACCGTGACCGTCCCCGCGGTGATCCGAAGGATCCCGACCAGCGCCTTCAGGAACGTGCTCTTGCCCGCCCCGTTGGGGCCGATGATGGCGACCACCTCGCCGGGGCCGACCCGGATCGAGATGTCGCGCACGACCGGCACCCCGCCGTAGCCGGCGGTGACCCCGTCCGCGGCGAGGACAGCCGCCGGCCGTTCGGCCGGGCGCGGGCGGCTAGCCGACGAGGTAGGCATCGACAACCTCCCGCTGCCGCCGCAGCTCGCCGAGCGAACCGCGGCCGATCACCTGGCCCTGGGCCATCACCACCACCGGGTCGCAGAGCCGCTCCACGATCCCCAGCTGGTGCTCGACCATGAGGATCGTCAATCCCTCGTCCCGGAGGCTCTCGAGGTAGCTGGCGATCTCGCCCACGATCGAGGGGTGGACGCCCGCCATCGGCTCGTCGAGGAGGAGGAGCCGCGGTTGCAGCATCAGCGCCCGCATGATCTCGACCAGGCGCTTCTGGCCGCCGCTCAGGTCGCCGGCGTACTGGTCCTCTTTCTCGCTCATCCGAAAGCGCGCGAGAAGCGCACGGGCGCGTTCGACCAGGGCCGCCTCGTCGGCGCCCCAGTAGCGCTTGCCGAGCAGCGCGCCCCAGACCGAGTCGCCACGGTTCTTCGGCGCCGCCGCGAGGAGGTTCTCCAGCACCGTCAGCTGGCCGAACTCGCTCGGCAGCTGGAAGGTCCGCACCAGGCCGCGCCGGGCGCGCCGGAAGGCGGGGAGGGCGGTGATGTCCTCGCCGTCGAAGACGATCGACCCCGAGGTCGAGGGCAGGGTCCCGGCGAGGACAGCGAGGAAGGTCGACTTGCCGGCGCCGTTGGGGCCGATCAGGCCGGTCAGCCTGCCCGGTGCGACGTCGATCGAGACGCCGTCGACGGCGCGCATCCCCTCGAAGTGACGGTGGATGTCACGGGCGGTCAACAGGGGCGCGCTGGTCGCGGTGCCGGCGCCGGGCGACTCAGACGCCACTTGCCTTGGGGAAGGTTCTGCGTTGCTCCGGGATCACGCCCTTGGGCCGGAACCAGAGGAAGCCGAGGATGAAGCAGCCGATCGCCACCCACTGGAAGGCGGGGACGAGCCCCGGCTGCCCGAAGCTGGGGATGAACCGGGTTGCCTCGAAGAAGCCGACCGGGACCAGGATCGCGCCCAGGATGGCCCCCCAGTTGTTGCCCCGTCCGCCGACGATGATGGCGGCGAAGAGGACGATCGTCTCCGGGTAGAGCCAGCCGGCCGGCGCCCACAGATTGATGAAGCCGACCAGGATGGCTCCGCTGAGGCCGCCCATGACCCCTCCGACGACGAACATCGTCAGCTTCAGCGCGACCAGGTTCTTGCCCAGCGCGGCCGCCGCGACCTCGTTCTCCCGCATCGCCCGCATCGACCGGCCGTAGGGGGAGTTGGCGATCCGGTTGGCCGCGAACAGCACTAGGCCGACGCAGAGGAGGCTGATCGCGACGTAGAAATACTGGTACTCGACGGTGCTGGTGTCGACGCCCTGGTCAGCCAGCGGCGCCGGCACCAGCGACAGCCCGGCGGCGCCGTTGAGGATCGGTCGAGCGTTGGTGACCAGCGTGTTGGCGATGACCGAGATCACGAGCAGGGCGATCGCCTGGTAATCGCCCCGCAGCTTCCGAAGGACGACAAAGCCGATCGGAATCGCCAGGAGCCCGCCCGCCAGGGCGCCCGCCAGCCACGGGATCGGGAAGGGGAGCTGGAGGCCGAGGATGTACTCCTGGAAGCCGCCGTTGGCAGTCTGGGGGGGCAGCGACAGCAGCGCCGCCGTGTAGGCGCCGGCGGCCTGGAAGAGGATGAAGCCGAAGTTCACGAGGCCGGCGACGCCGAACTGCATGTTGAGGGCGATGCAGGCGATGATGTCGACTGCGGCATAGACGAGCAGGGTCGTGACGTAATAGGTCATCCGGCCGCCGCCATCGCGCCGAACTTTGCGAGCAGCCCCTGCGGCCGCAGGACCATCACCACCACGAGGGCCCCGAACGCGACCACTGTCTTGTACTCGGGGCTGATCACCGCCGCGCTGAGCTCGGTCAGCTCGCCGATGATCACGGCTCCCAGCATCGCCCCGTAAGGCTGGCCTGCTCCTCCCAGGACCGCCGCGGCCAGGATCGTGATCAGGAACTGGGAGCCGTTGGCGACCGCGAAGGAGTCCGAGTTCATGGCCGCGATCGTCCCGGCCAGCCCGCAGAGCGCGCCGGTGATCAGCCAGACGGCGTCGATGACGCGCCCGGTCGGGATGCCGCAGTTCCTGGCCAGGGTGGCGTTTGCGGCCGTCGCCCGCATCGCCTTGCCGAGACGCGTGTAGCGGAGCAGGAAGTGGATGGCGAGCATCAGCACCACCGCGAGCCCGATCAGCCCCAGCTGCTCGGTGGTGAGGATGATGCCCGCGGCATGGATCGTCTGGCCCGGGTCCTGCCGGTAGGAGACGTTGTCGGAGCCGACGAAGGCAAGCAGCAGGTTGGAGGTCATGATCCCGATCGCGAGCGAGACGATCACCATCCCGATCAGCGGTGTCCCCTTGCGCTGGAAGGGGCCGTACACGAACCGGTTGAGGACGAAGGAGAAGACGGCGCCGATGACCGCGCCGGCCAGGAGTGCCAGCCAGATGCTGACGCCGGCGTGGTTGAAGGCGTAGGCGGCAAAGGCGCTCGTGATCATGATGTCGCCGTAGGCGAGGTTGATCAGGTTGGTGATGCCGAACTGCATCGTGAACCCGACCGCCCCGACGGCGATGACGGCCAGGCTCACGAGGCCGAATCCGAAGGCTGCCGCGTAGAGGGACACCAGTCTCGGCGGTTCGGGGTTCAGTCGGTGACCGGCGGGGTCACGCCCCCGCCAGCTTGATGATCTGGTTGATCTGGTCCTGGGTCAGCGAACCGGCGGTGACCTCGTTTCCCTGCGCGTCGTACTTGGCGATGATGTAGCCGCCCTGGGAGTTGTTGTACTGGTTGAACGAGGTTGCGCCGCCCGCCCCGTTGAAGCGCACCGCCTTCCCGTTCTTCAGGTCCGCGATCCCGTCGGCGTACTTGTGGACCTCGTCCGCGCCGCTGACGCCGTTGCCGACCTTGATGATCCAGGGGTTGAACACCTTGGGATCGGTGCTCTTGGCGGAGGTGGCCGCCAGGGCGGTCATGATCACCCCGTCGTAAAGGTGGATGGTCGAAGCCCGGGTCACGTACTTGGGCGCCTTGGCGAAGTCACCCGCCGAGGCCAGAAGGTTGGTCTTGAACTCGTCGTAGCCGGGTCCCGCGAAGTCGGTCGGGGTGTCGTTGGCCTGGTAGTACTTCACCAGGTCGTCGACGCCGATCGCGTCGGAGACTGCCTTGAACCAGACCGGGTCGATGGTGGCCGAGGAGCCGATCACCGGGATCATGCCCCCGTTGAGCTGCTTCAGCTCGGAGAGGTAGGTGGCGTCGGTCGAGCCGAGGGCCTCGGTCAGGATCACGTCGGGATGGGTGTTGAGCAACGCCTGGACCTCGGTCCGGTAGGACGGTGCGCCGAGTGTGATGGCCTGGTTGATGGCGACGGTGCCGCCGGTCTTCTGGATGGCGATCGTCGCCGGCTGGACGAAGGTCTGGGAGCCGATGTCGTTGCCGAAGACGAGCGCGATCTTGCTGAAGTTGTCCTTGAAGCGGGCGATCCCGACCATCCCGTAGGCGTCGTAGGCGTCGGGCGGAACCAGCCGGTGGAAGTACTTGAAGTTGCTCTTGTCGAACTCAGACTGGCCGGTCTGGCAGAAGGCGGGGATATGGCTCTGCTCGAGGATCGGCATGACGCTGGCCGCCTCGTCCGAGGTGCAGCCGATCACCATGAAGAGGTTCGAGTTGCCGGCGATCATCTGCCGGGTCGCGGGAACCGCGTCGGCGGGGTCGCCGCGGGTGTCGAACTGCTTGCAGCTGAGGGTCCTGCCCATCACGCCGCCGGAGGCGTTGATCGCCCGGACGGCGGGCAGGCAGGCGGCGAAATAGGCGGGGCCGAGGGCCGCGTCCTGCCCCGTGAATGGAGCCAGGATGCCGACCACCATCGGTCCGCTCCCGCCCGAGGACGAGGGAGTGGAGGAGGTGCCGCAGGCCGCCAGCGCCATGACCGCCGCCATCGTGATCGCCGGTACGCGGCGCCCACCGGAGCGCAAAGCCGCAAGGAATCGCTGCATTGACTTCTTTTCCTCCACCAGCCCCGAGCTGAAAAGCCCAGATTGTCGACAATTCTATGCACAATCTCGGACACGGTGTTCCAATGCCCAACGTGATCACGGCGAGTCGGAGCATCCCCGGTGGCGACGGTCGCCAGGACGGCCAGGATGCCTACCGACGGCTTCGCGAGGCGATCGTCGATGGCCGCTTCAATCCCAATGAGCGGCTGGTGGAGGCCGATCTGGCGCGGCTCCTGGGTGCCGGCCGCACCAGTGTGCGGGCCGCTCTCCTGCGGCTTGACCAGGAGGGCCTGGTGGAGCGCGAGCACAATCGCGGCGCGCGCGTTCGCCGCGTCACCGACCGCGAGGCGCTGGAGATCGAGGAGGTCCGCGTCGCCCTCGAGCAGGTGATGGCCCGACAGGCGGCGCTGAGTCTGACCGACGAGGGATTGGCCGATCTCCGGGCGATGCTGGCCGACATGACCGAGCAAGTCCAGGCAGGCGATCCTCTCGGCTACTCGGAGCTCAACGCCCGCTTTCACAAACGGATCTGGGAATTGGCCGACCATGGCGTCGCGGCCCGACTGCTCGCCAACCTCAAGTCACAGAGCATCCGCTACCAGTTCCGGACGATCCTCCAGCCGGGCCGGCCCGAGCGCTCCCTCCGGGAGCACGCTCGGATCGTCGAAGCGCTCGCGTCACGCGATCCCGACGCGAGCGAGACCGCGATGCGCGACCACCTGCGGCAGGTGGTCGTGACGCTGAAGGCGGCGATCGCCCGCCAGGCCAACCACTGAGCGCGGCCGCGGGTCTTCCCGCCACCGGGCCAACCGGCTCCTGCCTGGTCGAGCTCGAAGGGTCCCTTTCCGAAGCCCGTTTTCCGGCCGACCGGCTGATCGGCACCGACCCCGCCGACGGTCGGCCGCTGCTGGCGCGCTACGACCTCGGGCGCGCCGGGCGGTCGCTGACCGCCGAGGCACTCGCCCGGCGCAGTACCGGCGGGCTCTGGCGATGGGCCGAGCTGCTCCCTGTCCGCGACTGGGTGAACGTCGCTCACCTCGGCGAGGGCGGCTGCCCGGTGCTTCCGGCCCCTCGCCTCGGCGCCGCGCTCGGGCTCGGCGACCTCCGCCTCAAGGCGGAGAGCCTGAACCCGACCGGCTCCTTCAAGGCACGGGGCATGGCGGTGGCGGTCAGTCGTGCGGTCGAGCTTGGCGCCCGCGCCCTGGTGGCGCCTTCGGCGGGCAACGCGGCGGGCGCCCTCGCCGCCTACGCGGCCCGGGCGGGCATTGGCGCGACGGTCGTCATGCCGGCGGACGCGCCGCTGGCGAACCAGGTCGAGGTGATCGCCGCCGGAGCCCGGCTGCTGCTGCTCGACGGCCTGATCTCGGACTGCGGCCGGCTGGCGGCGCTCCTGGCTCGAGAGCTGGGCGCTTTCGATCTCAGCACTCTGAAGGAGCCCTATCGGCTCGAGGGAAAGAAGACGATGGGCTTCGAGCTGGCCGAGCAGGGAGGTTGGCGGCTGCCCGACGTCGTCATCTACCCAACCGGAGGTGGCACCGGCCTGGTCGGGATGTGGAAGGCCTTCGGTGAGCTGGAGGAGCTTGGCCTGATCGACCGCCGGCGCCCCCGGCTGGTCTCGGTCCAGGCCGAGGGCTGCGCACCGATCGCCCGCGCCTTCGCCGCCGGCGAGCGCTTTGCCAAGCCCTGGGTCGGCGCGGCGACCGCCGCCGCGGGCCTCAGGGTGCCGGGCGCCGTCGGCGACTTTCTGATCCTCGACGCCATCCGCGCCTCGGGCGGCACAGCGCTGGCGGTGGGTGAGGCCGAGATCGCCGGCATGCAGGCGTTCGTCAGCCGGAAGACGGGCCTCTTCGTGGGCCTCGAGACAGCCGCCGCCGTGGCGGCGCTCCCAGCTCTACTTCAGTCGGGGGCCATCGAGGCGGAGGAGTCGATCGTCGTCTTTGACACCGGCTCCGGCTTCAAATCGGTCCTCCCGGCGATCGAGCCGCGGCGGGTTCTCCCCAATGCGGAGGAGGCGTGGCGCGAGGCGGTTGAGGCGATTCGCCGGGAGCCGTCTCCCAGCTGAGAGGTCAGGCCTTTGCCGCGGCCGCCTCGCGGATCGCCCGCCAGACCCGGTCCGACGTGAGCGGCATGTCGATGTGGCGGACGCCCAGGTGGCTGACCGCGTCGATGACTGCGTTCTGGACTGCCGGCGTCGAGCCGATGGTGCCCGACTCGCCGATCCCCTTGGCGCCGAGCGGGTTGAGAGGGCTGGGCGTGACCGTATGGGCGGTTACGATCTCCGGCATCTCGGTCGCCATCGGCGCGCCGTAATCGAGCAGGCTCGAGGTCACCGGGTTGCCGTCGGCGTCGAAGACGATCTCTTCGAAGAGCGCCTGGGCAAGTCCCTGGGCGATCCCGCCATGGACCTGGCCCTCGGCCAGCAGCGGGTTGACGATCCGCCCGCAGTCGTCCACGGCGACCAGCTTCAGGACCGTGGTCGCGCCGGTCTCCGCGTCCACCTCGACGACGCAGACGTGGGCGCCGAAGGGGAACGTGGCGTCGTCCTGGAGGAAATCGAGGTCCTCCTTCAGGCCCGGTTCGACGTCCTCCGGCAGGCGCGCGGGGTCGGCTGCCGCGCCAGCCACGTCGAGCCAGGTGACGCCCGACCCGGGCACGCCGACGACCTGGAAGCGACCCTCCTTCAGCTCCAGGTCCTCGTGGCTCACCTCGAGGAGGTGGGACGCGATTCTCATCGCCTTGGCCCGGACCGCGCCGGCGGCGTTGTGGACGGCGCTGCCGCCGAGCTGCATCGAGCGCGAGCCGACGCTGCCGTCCCCGCGCTTCACGACGGCCGTGTCGGACTCGACAACGCTGACCATGTCGTAGGGAACCTGGAGCTCCTCCGCCGCGATCTGGGCGAGGGTGGTCTCGTGGCCCTGGCCGTAGTTGGTGGTACCGCAGAGCACGATCACCCTGCCATCGGGTTGGACCTCGACCGAGCCCCATTCGCTGGTCGCACCCACGGCGGTGATCTCGACATAGACGGAGACGCCGATCCCGAGCAGCCGCGGGTCGCCGGCTTCGCGGCGCCGCGCCTGCTCCCGCCGCAGCTCCTCGTAGCCGGAGAGCCTGACCGCCTCGTCCAGCGCGCGAACGTAGTTGCCGGAGTCATACGTATAGCCGCCCTGCGTCTTGTAGGGGAAGGCGTCGCTGGGGATCAGGTTGCGGCGGCGCAGCTCGACCGGGTCGAGCTTCAGCTCCCTCGCCAGCAGGTCCATCGACCGCTCCAGCATCGCCGCCGCCTCCGGCCGCCCGGCGCCCCGGTAGGCGCCGGTGGTGGTCGTGTTGGTGGCGGCACTGCGCGAGCTGTAATCGATCCGTGGGATGACGTAGACGCCGCTCGACATCATCCCGGTCAGCAGCGGCAGGAAGGCGCCGATCGCCGGGTAGGCGCCGGCGTCGGCGAGGACTTTGACGCGCAGCCCGACCAGCCGGCCGTCACGGGTCGCGCCGAGCTCGACCTCCTGGAGCTGGGCCCGACCATGGGTCATGGCGACCATGTTCTCCGAGCGCGTCTCCATCCACCGCACCGGTCGTCCCAGGCGGCGCGCGGCGGCCGCGATGGCGACGTTCTCGAGCTGGCAGCCGGCCTTGGCGCCGAAGCCCCCGCCGACGTCGAGAGAGATCACATGGACCTTCCGCTCCTCCATGCCGAGCATCTCCGCCAGTGTGTCCCGGACCGCGAACACCTGCTGGCTGGAGGCATAGAAGCGGAGGCCTTCGCCGTCGGTGTCGGGCACCGCCAGCCCGGCGTGGGTCTCGAGCGGCACGGGGGCCACCCGCTGGTTGACGAACCGGCCGCGGACGATGACCTCGGCGCCCTCGAGCGCGTCGCCGTCGCCGCCGAACGCGTTCTGGAAGGCGAGGTTGGTTCCATGGTCGGGGAAGAGGAGGGGGGCGCCCTCGGCCAGAGCGGCCGCGGGGTCGACAACGTGGGGCAGCGGCTCGAGGTCGAGGTCGATCGCAGCCACCGCGTCAGCCGCCTGCTCGCGGGTCTCGGCCAGCACCACGGCCACCGGGTCGCCGACGAAACGCACGACCCCCTCCGCCAGCGGTGGCTTGGAGAAGGCGTCGCCGAGCGGCGGGAAGCCCGCGCGCCGGGGCAGGCTGAGGTCCTCAGCGGTGAAGACTGCGGCGACGCCCGGCATCGCCCGGGCTGCGGTCGCGTCGAGGCCCCGGATCCGGGCATGGGCGACCGGCGAGCGCACGAAGTGCGCGTGAAGCGCCCCTTCGGCGGGCAGGTCGGCGACGAACCGCCCCTTCCCGGTCACCAGCCGCGGATCCTCGCGCCGTCTGACCGCCGCCCCGAGGATCGAGCCCTGCATGGCTGAATACCCTAATGCAATGTTCGCGCCGACTGGCTGGAGCCCCCGACGGGCTTGTTTGGGGATCGGCCCTTAGCGTGGCCGCCCCATTTAGTCGCCCGGCCACTAGACGGCGTCCCGGCCGGGCGGGCAAGCTTCGCCAGTCGTGAACCGACGGTCAGAGCAGCTCCTCCTTACCTAGGCGGGCGCCCCCGGCGGGTGCCCGCGAAGACCTCCTGTGTCAGCCCGACCCAGGAGGTTTTTTCTTTCCCGCCCACCCAGTCAGAGAAGAGAAAAGAGAAACCCCGAGATGAAACGGATGCCGATCGAGAAGTACCGGCCTTATCCCCCGGTCCCGATGCCCGACCGGCGCTGGCCGGACCGAGCGATCACCGCCGCCCCGACCTGGTGCAGCGTCGACCTTCGCGACGGCAACCAGGCCCTGATCGACCCGATGGACATTCACCGCAAGAGGCGCCTCTTCCGGCTCCTGGTCGCCCTTGGTTTCAGGGAGATCGAGGTCGGCTTTCCCTCCGCCTCGCAACCTGACTTCGACTTCGTGCGCCTGCTGATCGAGGAGGACCTGGTCCCGGCCGACGTGTCGATCCAGGTCCTGACCCAGGCGCGGGAGGACCTGATCGAGCGCACCTTCGAGAGCCTCAGGGGTGCCCGGCGCGCGATCGTCCACCTCTACAACTCCACCTCGACGCTCCAGCGGCGGGTCGTCTTCGGCCTCGACCGGGCGGGGATCGTCGACATGGCCGTCCGCGGCGCCGAGCTGATCGGCCGGCGAGCGGTGGACCTGCCCGGGACCGACCTCACCTTCGAGTACTCGCCCGAGAGCTTCACCGGGACCGAGCTCGACTTCGCCCGGGAGATCAGCGAAGCGGTGATGGAGGTCTGGCGGCCGACGCCCGAGCGCCGGATGATCCTCAACCTGCCGGCCACGGTCGAGATGAGCACGCCCAACATCTACGCCGACCAGATCGAGTGGTGTGACCGGAACATCGCCCGCCGCGACAGCTGGATCCTCAGCGTGCACCCCCACAACGACCGGGGGTCGGCGGTGGCGGCCACCGAGCTGGCCCTGATGGCGGGCGCCGAGCGAGTCGAGGGGACGCTCTTCGGCAACGGCGAGCGGACCGGCAACGTCGACCTCGTCACCCTGGCCCTCAACCTGTTCAGCCAGGGCGTGGACCCGGGGCTCGACCTCTCCGACATCGACGAGATGCGACGCGTCGCGGAGGAGTGCAACCAGCTCCCGGTCCACCCCCGTCATCCCTACGCGGGGGAGCTCGTCTACACGGCCTTTTCCGGGTCCCATCAGGACGCCATCAAGAAGGGGATGGAGGCGCTCGGCGCGCCCGCGGGCAAAGCCTGGGAGGTGCCCTACCTGCCGATCGACCCGCACGACGTCGGCCGCACCTACGAGGCGATCATCCGCGTCAACAGCCAGTCCGGCAAGGGTGGCGTCGCCTACATCATGAAGAGCGACTACCACCTCGACCTGCCCCGGCGGCTGCAGATCGAATTCATGCAGGTGATCCAACAGATCACCGACGCGAGCGGCAAGGAGATCACCCCGGAGGAGATCTGGACCGCCTTCCAGTGGACCTACCTGAACCCGGAAACGGCCCTCGAGCTGGTCGAGCACGAGACCAGCGACCACGGCGGCGGCACAGCGCTGCAGGCGGTCATCAGCCTCGACGGCGAGGAACGCTCGATCTCGGGCCGAGGCAACGGGCCGATCGCCGCCTTCGTCGACGCGCTGGCCCGGGATTGCGAGATCCGGGTTCGGGTCCTCGACTACGCCGAGCACGCCGTCGCAGCCGGCTCCGACGCCACCGCCGTGGCCTATGTCGAGGCAACGGACGAGGAGGGGCGCACCGCCTGGGGCGTGGGGATGGACGCCAACATCCTGACGGCGTCCCTCCGCGCCGTCGTCAGCTCCGTGACCCGTCTCAACCTGTGGCGCCAGGCCGCGGTCGCCACTAACAGCGGGGACTGAGGGGAGGCTGACGGAGAGGCGTCGCCGGGGAGACAGCCAGGCGGCGGTCCCGCCGCTTAGGTTGGTCGCCGTGAGTGTTCGAGCCCTCGACTCCCGGCGCCGCGAGTCGGAACGCGAGCGGGAAGCCTCGCGCGCCCTGGGCACCGCCCTGGGAACGCGGGTCGACGACTGCTGGCGGATCTGCGAGGCCCGCCTCGAGGCGGGTGGTATCCTCGACCTCGGTACGCCCGAGTTCCGGGCGCGGAGGCGGGAGACCCTGCGGCGGGGGCTGCTTCTCTTCAGCCGCTGGCTGCTCACCGGCGAGGTCAGCAATCCGGGCGAACGGACCTGGCTCGGCGAGCTGGGCGAGCTCGCGGCCCGTTGCGACGTCTCGATCACCGACATGACGCGTGGCTACCTGATGTTCCGCGACGTCGTGACCGAGCTGATCGCGGAGGAATCCCGCGCCCAGGACACTCCGCCCGGGCTGCTCGAACACGTCCAGCGGGTGAACGCGGCGACCTGCGACAGCAGCGTCCTCTGGATGACCCAGACCTATGACCGGCAGAAGCAGCGCGAGGCGGGGGAGGCCGAACGGCTTCATCGCGAGCTGGCCGCCTCCGAGGCTCGATTCCGGGGCCTCTTCGATTCCATCGCCTGCGGCATCGCGGTGGTCGGGCCGGACGGCGTCATCACAGCCTGCAACGACGCCGCCGGCGAGATGCTCGAGTTTCCCCGCGAAAAGCTGGTCGGCAGCAGCGTCTTCGAGGTCGGGAGCAGCTACAGAGACGAGCTCGGGGGCGACCTCCCGCAGGTGCCCGCGGCGCAAGCGGTTGCCACCGGCGAGGCGGTCCGGGGCCGGATCGTCAAGCACGACTTCGGTGACGGCCGGCCTCATGGCTGGCACCAGGTCGATGCCATCCCCGTCTTCAGCTCCGGCGGCGAGCTGGTCGAAGTCGTGGCCACCTTCGCGGACGTCACCGCCGTCAGGCAGGCGGAGGAGCTGCGGGCGGAGAGCGACGCCAAGAACCGCTTCCTGGCGACCATGAGCCACGAGCTGCGGACGCCCCTCAATTCCATCCTCGGCTTCGCCCAACTGCTCCTGGCCAACGGCGGAGAGCCGGCCGATCCGCGCCAGCTGCGCTACATCGGCAACATCGAGACCAGCGGCAAGCACCTTCTGGCGCTGATCAGCGACATCCTCGAGCTGAGCAAGGTGATGGCCGGAGAGCTGGAGCTGAACCTGGCCGATGTCGAGGTCTCGGGGACCATCGCCGCGGTCGCTCGCGAGTTCGAACCGATGCTGGAGGACGAGCACGTGTCCCTTCACGTCGACCTCGACCAGCCGCTCCTCGCCCGAGTCGACCCGGCTCGCTTTCGGCAGGTGATCGTCAACCTCCTCGCCAACGCGGTCAAGTTCACCGCAGCCGGCAGCGTGACCGTCCGGGCGGTGCAGGCGCCGGGGGCGATCGAGGTCCGGATCGTTGACACCGGGATCGGGATCCCCGCGGCCGAGATGGGCCGCGTCCTCGACGAGTTCACCCAGGTCGAAGGGGGAGCCAACCGCACCTACGACGGCACCGGCCTCGGCCTGCCTCTCAGCAAGCGCTTGGTTGAGCTGATGGGAGGCATCCTGGCGCTGCAGAGCACGATCGGCCGCGGCACGACCGCAGTCGTGCGGGTTCCGGCCCCCCGCTGACCCCCCGCCCCTTCCGGCCGGTAGGCTGGGAGGATGGCGCGTTCGCCGACCAGGCCCGTTTCCGGCGCCGAGCTGAAGGGCCTTGACGCTTACTGGCGGGCGGCCAACTACCTCTCCGTCGGCCAGATCTACCTGCTCGACAATCCGCTCCTGGAGGAGCCGCTGCGGCTCGAGCAGATCAAGCCCCGGCTGCTCGGCCACTGGGGCACGACGCCGGGGCTGAACCTCCTCTACGCCCACCTGAACCGCGTCATCAGAGCCCGCGACCTCGACGCCATGTACGTGATCGGGCCCGGGCACGGCGGGCCGGGCATCGTCGCCAACGCCTGGCTCGAGGGGACCTACAGCGAGGTCTACCCGGACATCTCTCCCGACCGAGAGGGGATGCGCCGCCTCTTCCGCCAGTTCTCCTTCCCGGGGGGAATCCCGAGCCACGTCGCGCCGGAAACGCCGGGCTCGATCCACGAGGGCGGTGAGCTCGGGTACTCACTCCTCCACGCTTATGGCGCGGCATTTGACAACCCGGGCCTGCTGGTCGCCTGTGTGATCGGAGACGGCGAGGCCGAGACCGGGCCACTCGCCGGCAGCTGGCACTCCAACAAGTTCCTCAACCCCGCGCGGGACGGCGCTGTGCTGCCGATCCTCCACCTGAATGGCTGGAAGATCGCCAACCCGACCGTCCTCGCACGGCTACCCAAGAGGGAGCTGACCTCCCTCCTCGAGGGCTACGGCCACCACCCCTTCTTCGTCGAGGGCGACCGGCCCGCAGCCGTTCATCGGCGGCTGGCGGCGGTGCTCGACGAGGTGCTGGACGAGATCCGGGAGATCCAGCGAAAGGCCCGTGGCGGGGGCTCGAGCGGAGTGCCCCGATGGCCGGTGATCGTGCTCCGGACGCCCAAGGGCTGGACCTGCCCGAAAGTGGTTGACGGGGTGCCGGTCGAGGGCACCTATCGCGCCCACCAGGTCCCGATCACCGACCTCGAGGAGCCTGGCCACCTGCGCCTGCTGGAGGACTGGATGCGCGGCTACCGCCCACAGGAGCTCTTTGACTCCGCCGGCCGGCTGCGGCCGGAGATGGGCGCGTTGGCGCCCCGCGGGGAGCGGCGGATGAGCGCCAACCCGCACGCCAACGGCGGGCTCCTGCTCAAGGATCTCGACCTCCCCGACTTCCGCGACTACGCCGTCGAGGTCGCCCACCCGGCGCAGTCGATGAGCGAGGCGACCAGGGTCCTCGGCGGCTTCCTCCGCGACGTGATCGCGCGCAACCCCGCCTCCTTCCGCCTGGTCGGGCCGGACGAGACCGCGTCGAATCGGCTCCAGGCGGTGTTCGAGGCGACCGCCAAGACCTGGCTTGAACCGCTGACCCCGCTCGACGCCAACCTGGCGCCCGACGGCCGGGTGATGGAGGTGCTCAGCGAGCACCTCTGCCAGGGCTGGCTGGAGGGGTACCTGCTGACCGGCCGGCATGGCCTGTTCAGCTGCTACGAAGCCTTCATCCACATCGTCGACTCGATGGTGAACCAGCACGCCAAGTGGCTGAAGGTGACCAACCACATCCCCTGGCGGCGGCCGATCGCGTCGCTCAACTACCTGCTCACCTCACACGTCTGGCGGCAGGACCACAACGGCTTCAGCCACCAGGACCCGGGCTTCATCGACCACGTCGTGAACAAGAAGGCGGAGATCGTCCGCGTGTATCTGCCCCCCGATGCGAACTGCCTGCTCTCGGTCGCTGACCACTGCCTGCGCAGCCGTCAGTACATCAACGTCGTCGTGGCCGGCAAGCAGCCGGCCCTGAACTACCTGACGATGGCCGAGGCGGTCACGCACTGCACCCGCGGGATCGGCAGCTGGGGCTGGGCCGGCAACGACGACGGTGGCGACCCGGACGTCGTCCTCGCCTGCGCCGGCGACATCCCGACCCTGGAGGCGGCGGCAGCCGCCGACCTCCTCCGCCGGCGCCTGCCCGACCTCAAGCTCCGCTTTGTCAACGTCGTCGACCTGATGCGCCTGCAGCCCCCGAGCGAGCATCCCCACGGCCTTCCCGACAGCGAGTTCGACGCGCTCTTCACGACCGACCGGCCGGTGATCTTCGCGTACCACGGCTACCCGGGGCTGATCCACCGCCTCACCTACCGGCGGACCAACCACGACAACCTGCACGTGCGGGGCTACAAGGAGGAGGGCACGACCACGACGCCCTTCGACATGGTGATGATGAACGACCTCGACCGCTTCCACCTCGTGATGGACGTGATCGACCGCGTTCCCGGGCTGGGCGCCCGGGCGGCGCCTCTCCGGCAGGAGATGAGCGACCTCCGGGAGAGCCACCGCCAATACACCCGTGACCACGGCGACGACCCCGCCGACGTGAAGGACTGGGCCTGGCCGGTCCCCCAACGCGGCACGCCCGCCTGACCCGCGCTTGCCGATCCTGGTCGTCAATGCGGGGTCGAGCAGCCTCAAGCTGCGGCTCCTCGACGACGGCGATCGGACCCTGGCGCAGCATGAGCTGGACGGCACCGGCGGCAAGGTCGACCAGAAGGCGTTGGAATCGGCCGTGCGGGAGGCCGGCCGGCTGGACGCGGTGGGCCACCGGGTTGTTCACGGGGGGCCGCGGTTCGCCGCCGCCGTCCGCGTCGACGCGGGGATCCTCCGCTACCTGCGGTCGCTGACCGATCTCGCGCCGCTTCACCAGCCACCTTCGCTGGGGGCGATCGCCGACGTCGGCCGGCTGCTTCCCCGGGTTCCGGCGATCGCCTGCTTTGACACCGCTTTCCACCACGGGCTCCCGGCGCCGGCCGCCACCTACGCCATCCCGCTCGAGTGGCGGGAGCGCTGGTCGATCCGCCGCTACGGCTTCCACGGTCTCTCCCACGCCTACGCCTCACGGCGGGCGGCCGAGCTCCTCGGGACTCCTCTCGAATCGCTCCGCCTGGTTACCTGCCACCTCGGCTCCGGCGCCTCCCTGGCCGCCGTCAAGGGAGGCCTGTCGGTCGACACCACGATGGGCTTCACGCCGCTCGAGGGCCTCGTCATGGGGACACGGTCGGGCACTGTCGACCCCGGCCTTCTGCTCTGGCTGATCCGCCGCGGCAAGGTCAGCCCGGCAAGGCTCAACGACGCGCTGGAGACCCGCTCGGGGCTGAAGGCGCTGGCGGGGACGGCCGACATGCGCGAGGTCCTCGCCCGCCCCGACGCGGCTCCGGCGGTCGAGGTCTACCTGCACCGGCTGCGCGGCCTGGTCGCCGCCATGGCGGCCGCCATGGACGGCCTTGACGGGCTGGTCTTCACCGGCGGCATCGGGGAGCACTCCGCCCCGATCCGCGCCGGCGCCGCCGCCGGCCTCGGCTTCCTCGGCGTGACGCTCGATCCCCGGCGGAACGAGGGGCGGGGCGACCGCGAGATCGGCCGCCGCGGGGCGGCGGTGCGCACCCTGGTCGTCGCGGCCCGCGAGGACCTCGAGATCGCTCGCCAGGTCCGAGAGTTGCTGCGGGCCGGCTGACGGCCTACCGTTTGGTCCGAGCGTGGAGGTGCTGCTGCCAGCCGAGCCGGAGCCGATCAACCTCGAGCTGGAGCGGACGGCGCTCCTCGTCGTCGACATGCAGAATGCCTTCGCCAGCCCCGGCGGCATGCTTGACCTGGCCGGGGTCGATGTCCGGCCGGCCCGCGACGCGGTGGCCAACGCAGCCCTCGTCCGGGACGCCGCGCGGGCGGCCGGGCTGCCTGTCATCTACCTGGTGATGGGCTACCCGGAGGACGCCTCGACCGCGGGCGGCGCCGACTCGCCCAACCCCCGCAAGGAGCTGTCGCTGACCCTGGGGCGGGAGCGGCCCCAGCTGCGTGGGAAGCTGCTGACCTTCGGGACCTGGGATTTCGAGATCGTCGACGCGCTCCGGCCGCGGCCGGCGGACGTCGTCATCACCAAGTCGCGCTACAACGGCTTCCACGGGACGAGCCTCGATTCGGTGCTGCGGAGCCGAGGCATCCGCAACCTGTTGATGGTCGGGATCGCCTCCAACGTGTGTGTCGAATCGACCCTCCGTGACGCCTATTTCCACGAATACTGGCCGGTCCTGGTGGAGGACGCGACGATGCCCGCGGGCTCCCCCGAGGTGCATCGGGCGACGCTCTACAACGTGCGAACCTTCTTCGGCTGGACGTCCTCCGCCGAGGAGGTCGCGGCCGCCCTCGCAGAGGCGCGCCCGTCAACTTGACAGCCGCCGGGGCCCAACTCAGGATTGGCCTCGCGCAGTCGTCAGCCGCCTTTCCGAGGGAGCCGCCAAGATGCCGGGGATCGAAAGTCCGCTTTTCCAGTCCATCACGCGCCGGGCGCTCCTCCGCAAGCTGGGCACGGGCGCCGTCGCGCTGAGCGCCGGCAGCCTGGCGGCAGCCTGCGGGCTGGGCAGCGTCAAGGGGACGACGACCAACAACACGAAGAAGATCGTAATCGGCTACGTCAGTCCCCAGACCGGCGAGGCCGCGGGCTTCGCGGCGGGCGACAACTACGTCATCAACCAGATCCGCTCTGCGGCGGCGGTCAAGAACGGCTTCAAGGCCGGCGGCAAGACGTATGACGTCGAGGTCGTCATCAAAGATTCGCAGTCAAACCCCAACCGCGCGTCCCAGGTCGCCCAGGAACTCGTCAACAGCGGCGTCGACATCGTCCTCGCGGCATCGACGCCGGAGGTCACCAACCCGGTATCGGACATCTGCGAGGCGGGTGGGGTGCCGTGCGTGTCGACCATCGTCCCCTGGGAGGCCTGGTACTTCGGTCGCGGCGCCAAGCCCGGCAGCGCCTTCAACTTCACGACGATGTTCTTCTTCGGGTTGCACGAGTTCGCCGGCTGCTTCATCCCGATGTGGGACCGGATGAGCACCAACAAGATCGTGGCCGAGATGTACCCGAACGACGCCGACGGCGGCGCCTTCCGGGGCAACTTCCCGGGCCTGATCTCGAAGGCGGGTTACACCTCGCTCGATGGGGGCGCGTACGCCGACGGCACCACCGACTACAGCGCGATGATCGGCAAGTTCAAGGCGGGCAACGCCCAGCTCTACTCCAACGTGCCGCTGCCGCCCGACTTCAACACCTTCTGGAAGCAGGCCGCTCAGCAGGGCTTCAAGCCGAAGCTGGCCACGGTCGCCAAGGTGCTCCTCTTCCCGGCCGACGTCACCGCCCTCGACACCCTGGTCAACAACATCGCGACCGACTGCTGGTGGTCGCCCTTTCATCCCTACAAGTCCTCCCTCACCGGCGAGACCGCGAAAGAGCTCGCGGACGGCTTCGAGAAGGCGACCGGCCAGCAGTGGCTGCAGTCGCTGGGCTCGGTCCACTCCCTCTTCGAGGTCGCCCAGAAGGCGCTCACGGCGGTCGACGACCCGCACGACCGGAAGGCGGTCGCCGCCCAACTGAAAACGCTCAAGTACACGGGCATCAGCGGCCCGCTCGACTGGACCGCCGGCCCGATGCCCGGGGTCGCGATCCAGCAGCCGGTCGGCGTGCAGTGGAAGAAGGGGACCAAGTACCCCTGGAGCATGTACGTGGTCGACAACTCCCTCAACAAGGACGTGCCACTGAACGGGACGCTAGAACCGACCAACTAAGTGGGGGCGCCCCTGCTCGAGCTGGACCGGGTGTCGAAGCGATTCGGCAGCGTGGTCGTCGCGGAATCGCTTTCGCTCACCGTCCGGGCGGGTGCTGCGCTGGGCATCGTCGGGCCCAATGGCGCCGGCAAGTCGAGCCTCTTCTCGGTCATCTCCGGAGACCTCGCGCCGAACTCGGGCGAGGTCCGCTTCGACGGCCGCTCCGTCACTGCGCTCGGAGCTGCCGCGCGCTGCCGGCTGGGGATCGGCCGCACCTACCAGGTGCCCCGCTCCTTCCAGCACATGACGGTCTTCGAGAACGTCCTCGTTGCCGCCGGTCGAGGCGGCGGGCTGCCCGCCCGGCAGGCGCTCGACCTTGCCGCCGCGGTCCTCGAGCAGACCGGCCTGCGGGCAGAGGCGAACCGCCCCGCCGCCCGGCTCGGACTGCTCCAGCGAAAGCGGCTCGAACTGGCCCGGGCGATCGCCACCCGGCCCCGGCTGCTGATGCTCGACGAGGTCGCGGCCGGGCTCACCGACCCCGAGGTGAGGCAGCTCATCGAGATCGTCGACGGGGTCCGCCGAGAGGGCGTGGCGGTGATCTGGGTCGAGCACGTGGTACGGGCCCTGGTCGGGGTCGTCGATCGCCTGATCTGCCTGGCCGGCGGCCGCTTCATCGGCGACGGGTCGCCGGCCGAGGTCCTCGCCAGCCCGGCGGTGAAAGAGGTCTTCCTGGGCACCGGCTACGGAGTCGGTGACACTCGCGGCGGAGGCGCCGGCCGCTGACCGCCCAACCGCCGGTCCTCGAGGTCTCCGGCCTCACCGTTCGCCACGGCCAGTTGGAAGCGCTGACCGATGTCAGCCTCGCCCTCGCCGAGGGGGAGACGGTCGCGATAATCGGTGCCAATGGGGCCGGCAAGTCGACGCTGCTGCGGATCATCGCCGGGCTTCATCGCCCCGCCGCGGGCACCATCCGCCTCGCCGGCCGCGACATCACCAGCCTGCCCACTCACGCCCGGGTCGCCCAGGGACTGGTGCTGGTTCCCGAGGGCCGCCGGCTCTTCGGTTCCCTGACGCTGGAGGAGAACCTGCTGGTCGGCGCCATCCGCGGCCGGCCGGGCCGGTGGGACACCGCCCGGGTCTTCGAGCTCTTCCCCTGGATGGTCGAGCGGCGGAACCGACCGACGATCCACCTCTCGGGCGGCGAGCAGCAGGCGGTCGCGATCGGCCGGGCGCTGATGGCCAACCCGCGTGTCCTGCTGCTCGACGAGCTGTCGCTGGGGCTTGCTCCCGCGCTTGTCCAGCGTCTTTACGACGTCCTCCCCCAGCTTCTCGAGGCCGGGATGTCGCTGCTCCTCGTCGAGCAGGATGTCACCCAGGCGCTGCGGATCGCCGACCGCGCCCACTGCCTGCTGGAGGGCCGGATCACCCTCAGCGGCCGGCCGCGGGACCTGAGCCCCGGCGAGGTCGAGGCGGCTTACTTCGGGCTCACGGCCCGGCCGGCCTGACGCCGATGCAGTGGGTCAATGCCATCGTGCAGGGGATCCTCCTCGGCGGCCTCTACGCGCTCTTCGCCTGCGGGCTTTCCCTGATGTTCGGCGTCATGCGCGTCGTCAACCTCGCCCACGGCGACTTCGCGGTCCTCGCGGCCTACCTCGCGCTGGCGGTGATCACCGGGCTTCACGTACCAATGCTCTGGGCCGCGCTGATCGTCGCCCCGCTCTTCGCCGGGCTCGGCTACGTGGTTCAGCGCGTGATCATCCAGCGCAGCCTCGACGTCAGCCCGGTGACGACGCTGCTGGTCACCTTTGGGCTCTCGATCGTCCTTCAGAACGGGATGCTGGAGGCCTTCTCCGCCAACAGCCATTCGCTGCCCTCGGGTGCGCTCGCCACGGGCTCCTTCAGGCTCTCCGCGCAGCTCTCGGTCGGTTACCTCTCGCTGATCGTCTTCGCTGCCGCGGTCGCCCTCATCGGCGGGCTCCAGCTCTTCCTCTCCCGGGCGCCCCTGGGGCGCCGGATCCGGGCCGCGGCCGACGACCCGGAGGCGGCCGCGATCGTGGGCACCGACGTCCGCCACGTCTTCGGCATCGCCGCTGCGATCGCCTTCGCGACCGTTGCGCTGGCCGGCATCGCCTTTGGCGGCTACTCCTCCTTCGACCCCGCCGCCGGCCCGCAGCGGCTGATCTTCGCCTTCGAGGCCGTCGTCATCGGCGGCATCGGCTCCCTCTGGGGCACGCTCCTGGGGGGCGTCATCCTCGGCGTCGCCCAGGCGCTCGGCGCCCAGGTCGATTCCGGCTTTGGCGTCCTCGCCGGCCACCTCGTTTTCCTCGCCGTCCTGGCACTGCGGCCGAGCGGCCTGTTCCGGGTCCGGCTGACGTGAGCGAGCCCACGCCCGGCCCGGTCCGCGTGACCCGATCCCGGCGGCCGGCGGCAGGCAGCGCCGTCCTCTCGGCGATCGCCGTGGTGGCGCTGCTGTCGCTGCCCTACGTCGTCTACGCCAACGTCACCAGCCTGCTGGTGAATCTCTTCATCCTGCTCGTGTTGGCGACGATGTGGAACCTTCTGGCGGGTTACGCGGGCTTGGTCTCGGTCGGCCAGCAGGCGTACATCGGGCTCGGAGCCTACATCGTGCTGATCCTGGCCCAGAACGGGGTCTCCCCCTTCCTCGCCATCCCGGTCGCAGCGGCCGGCTGCGCGATCGCCGCCGTTCCCATCTCGCTGCTTGTGTTCCGGCTCCGCAACGAGTACTTCGCGATCGGCACCTGGGTCGTCGCCGAGGCCCTGCAGCTGATCGCCGTCCGCCTTCCGAGCCTCGGCGGGGGGACCGGCGCCAGCCTCCCCGGCCTCGGCGGCTGGGACCCCGCCCTCCGGCTCGCCCTCACCTACTGGGGAGCGTTGGGGGTGGTTGTCCTCGCCCTGGCCGGCGCCTACCTGCTCTTGCGAAGCCGGCATGGACTCGACCTGACCGCGATCCGCGACGACGAGGTGGGGGCGAGGAGCGTCGGGGTGGGGGTGAGCCGCGCCAAGCGGATCGTCTACGTCGCCGCCGCCGCAGGAGCCGGCGCCGCCGGCTCGCTGCTGATCATCAGCCAGCTGAACGTGCAGGCCGGTTCCGTCTTCAGCGTCCAGTGGTCAGCCTACATGATCTTCGTGGCCGTGATCGGCGGCCTCGGCACGATCGAGGGGCCGATTCTCGGCACGGCGATCTTCTTCGCGCTTCAGCAGGCGCTGGCCGAGCGCGGTGCCTGGTACCTCATCATCGTCGGCGGGGTCGCGCTGCTGATCGCCATGTACGCCCCGCAGGGCCTCTGGGGCCTGATCAGCGAGCGCTTCGACCTCCGCCTGTTCCCGGTCGGCTACTGGCTGCACGGCCGCGACGCGCCCCCGCGCGGCCTCTTCGGGCGGCTCCGCCGCCTGCTCGACCGGGACTAGCTCGAAGGTCGCCGGCTCGCCCCGCGCGAGCGGCTCGTCCGCGGTCGGCGCGAGAAGATGGATGACGGGCCAACGCCACGAGGGTTTTCGTCAATATCGGACAAAAAAGGTCCAAAGAGGTCGTTCCATGCGAAGACTTGACAAACTCGGGTGAGAAACATGCCCGAAGAGTTCGAACCCCCCTACCTGCACCCCGATTACAGGTCCAGCGTGCTGCGCGCGCCTGCCCGGCCGCTCGTCCGGCTGCCCGAGGAGTGGTTCCACGCGACCTCGGGACCTGCCTTCGGGCGGGTCCCGCTCGCACCCGGGGACGCCGACCTCACCGGCGGGCACCGCGGCGAGCCGCTCGGCGAACGGATCATCATCACCGGCCGAGTCCTCGATGGCGACGGTCAGCCCCTCCGCGCCACTCTGGTCGAGGTCTGGCAGGCGAACTCCGCCGGGCGCTACGCCGACCCCGCCGACGACCACCCGGCGCCGCTCGATCCCAACTTCACCGGAGCCGGTCGTTGTCTCACCGACGGCGACGGCCGCTACCGCTTCGTGACGATCAAGCCGGGCGCTTATCCTTGGGGCAACCATCCCAACGCGTGGCGCCCTGCCCACGTCCACTTCTCGCTCTTCGGCCCCTGCCTGGGGAGCCGCCTGGTGACCCAGATGTACTTCCCCGGCGATCCCCTGATCCCGCTTGACCCCGTCCTCCAGGCAATCCCCGACCCGCGGGGTAGGGCGCTGCTGGTGGCGGATTTCGACCTCGAGCAGACCAGGCCAGGCTGGGCACTGGCCTACCGCTGGGACATCGTGCTGCGGGGCAGCGCCGCGACTCCCCGGGAGGGGGAATCGCGATGACCGAGCGGCCGTCTCCAACCCCGTCCCAGACCGTCGGGCCCTTCTTCGGCTTCGCCCTGCCCTTTCCCGGCGATGCGGAGGCAGTCGGCCCGGTGGTGGAGGACGTGGTGCGGATCGAAGGCCAGCTGCTCGACGGCGAGGGCGAACCGGTCGCCGACGGGCTGATCGAAGCCTGGCAGGGAGCGCAGTTCGCGCGCTGCCGCACCGACGGCGAGGGCGCCTTCCACCTCCGGCTCGGCCGACCGGCAGGGGACCGCGGTCCCGACGGCCGGGTTCATGCTCCCCACCTGAACCTGCTCGTCTTCGCCCGGGGTCTTCTCCGCCAGCTCGCGACACGGGTCTACTTCCCGGACGAGGCGGACGCCAACCGCGCTGACCCGGTGCTGGAGCTGGTCGATCCCGCTCGCCGCGGCACGCTCGTGGCCAGGGCCGATGAGGGCGGCGTTCTCCACTTCGACGTGCGCCTCCAGGGCGAGGACGAGACGGTGTTCTTTGCCCTCTGACCGCCTCTTCGGCCCGAGCCTCACGACGCCGGAGATGGCGGAGGCGGTGTCGGACCGCTCCTGGCTCGCCGCGCTGCTCGAGTTTGAGGGGGCGCTGGCCGAGGCGGAGGCGGCAGCAGGTCTCATCCCCGTCGAGTCGGCGGCGGCGATCCGGGCCGCCTGCGACCCGCACCGCTTCGACAGCGAGCGCATCGGCCGGGAGGCGGTGGCCTCCTCGAACCCCGTGATCCCGCTCCTGCGCGTCCTCGGCGAGGCAGTTCCGGACGAGGCGGCCGGCCACGTCCACCTCGGCGCGACCAGCCAGGACGCGCTCGACACCGCGATGATGCTGGTCTCCCGCCGCGCTCTCGAACTGCTGCTGGCCGACCTCGACGGGCTCGCCGCCGCGTGTGCCCGCCTCGCCGAGCGCCACCGGTCGGCTCCGATGCCCGGCCGGACCCTGCTCCAGCACGCGGTGCCGATCAGCTTCGGCCTCAAGGCAGCCGGCTGGCTGCTTGGCGTGCTGGCGGCCAGCGGGCGGCTGGACGAGATCCGCCGGACGCGGCTGGCCCTTCAGCTCGGCGGGGCGGCCGGCACTCTTTCCGGGTTCGGCGGCAAGGGCCTGGTGGTCAGCGCCGGCCTCGCCGCCTCCCTCGGGTTGGCCGAGCCGGCCATGCCCTGGCATTCGGAGCGGACCCGGGTTGCCGAGCTGGGCGCGGCGCTCGCCATCGCCGCGGGCGCGGCGGGCAAGATTGCGCTTGACCTTTCCCTGCTCGCGCAGACCGAGGTCGCCGAGGTGGGGGAGGATGCGCCGGGCGGTTCTTCGGCGATGCCCCACAAGCGCAACCCGGTGGCGGCGATCGAGGCCGACGCCTGCTCGCGTGGGGCAGCCGCTCAGGCGGCGGTCCTGCTCGGGTCGCTGCGCGCCGAGCACGAGCGGGCGGCGGGAGCGTGGCAAGCGGAGTGGCCGGCCCTCTCGGAAGCCTTCCGGCTCACCGCCGGCGCGGTCGCCCGCGCTCGTTCGGCCCTCGAGGGCCTCCGCGTCGACGCGGCACGGATGCGGGCCAATCTCGAGCTCGGCGGCGGGCTGGTGATGGCTGAAGCGGCTGCCCGCGCGCTGGCGGTAAAGCTGGGACCGGCTCGGTCGCGAGAGCTGGTGAGGCGGGCTGCCGAGCGTACGGTGGCCGGCAGCTCGCTGCGGGCCGAGCTCGAGGCCGACCCCGAGGTCACGGCCGCTCTGGAACTGAAGGAGCTGGCGGCGGCGTTCGACCCCGACCGCCAGCTCGGAGCTGCGCCGGAGCTGGTCGATCGGGCTCTGATCAGCCATGGCAAGGGGAGGCGAGCGGAATGAGCGACGAAAGGTTGGAGAGGGGAACGAGGGTCCGCCGCGCGGTGCTCGGTGACGCGCATGTCGACCGAATGGAGGCGGCGGCCACGCCGTTCACCGAAGAGTTCGGCGAGTTCCTCACCAAGGTTGCCTGGGGCGAGATCTGGACCCGGCCGGGCCTCGACCTCCGGACCCGGAGCTGCATCACGGTCGCAATGCTGGTGGCGCTGGACCGGCCGGAGGAGCTGGCCCTCCATCTCCGTGGCGCGCTCAACAACGGGGTGACTGCGGACGAGCTGCGCGAGATCCTGCTCCAGGCCGCCGTCTATTGCGGCATCCCGGCGGCCAACGCCGCCTTCAGGGTCGCCGCCCAGGTCCTCGGCTGAGCCGGCCATGGCAGCGGACGCCGACGACAATTTTCGGAGTGCGGTGCGCAGCTCGCTGCTGGTGGACCCCCGTCCGACCTTCGAGAACCTGGCCGCCAACACTGGCCTCAGCTACGACGACGTGGTCCACCACGCCCTCGTTCGCTACGCAAGCTCTGGCGCCGAAGCGTTGCTGGCGGTCGAGCCGGCCGCTTTGCGGGAGCTGATCGCGGCCCGCCGGGCGGGTGACTGGGACAAGGTCGGCGCCATCATCGACTGGCTGGACGCCGGCCTCGAGTCGAAGGCGTGGCGTTGAGCCGGGACCGCCCGGAACCGCTGCTCGTCGTGCACGGTCTCGGGGATCGGGCGCTGGCCTGGCGACGGTTCGCCGCCGCAATGGAGCCTGGACGGGAGGTCGTCACCTTCGACCTGCCCGGCCACGGTGACGCTCCGCCGGGCGCCGACTACCGCTACCCGGCGCTGGTCGAGGCGGTCGGCCGGGCGGCGGAAGGTTACGACCGTTTCGCGCTCCTCGGCCACTCGATCGGCGGCGCGGTGGCCTGGGTGTACGCCGCGCGCCACCCCGAGCGCGTAACCCGGTTGGTGCTGGTCGAGGCGGCGGCCCCGCACCGGAGCCGGTTCATCGACTGTCCCTCGCCTGCGGCCACCCACCCCTACACCTATTCCAGCTTGGCGGAGGCGGTCGAGGCCCTCTCGGCCTTCGACCCGACCGCGACCGAGGAGGTCGTCCGCGAGAACTACCGGGAGCGCCCGGACGGCCGCTGGGAGCCCGCCTTCGACGCCGCCATCTTCCCGATGCTGGTCGACGACCAGCGAGAGAACGGGCGGCGGTACTGGGAGGACCTGGGCGGGATCCGGGTTCCGACGTTGGTGGTGAGAGCAGGCGCCAGCTTCGGCGACGCCGGCCAGCTCGAAGAGATCGCGGCGGCGATTCCCGGCGCGCGGCTGCTCACCCTTGACGGCGTCGGGCACTTCCTCCACCGGGAGCGTCCGGACCAGTTGGCCCAAGCGGTCGGCGAGTTCCTGGCGGAACCGCCGCGAGCAGTCGCCGGCTAGCCGGGCGGCGTCACCGAACGCTTGCGGCGCGCCCGGGCCGCGCGTTTGCGCGCCGCGATCGATTTGATCTTTCGGCGCGCGCTCGGCGGCACGAAGTATTTCTTCCGGCGCGCCTCACTTTTGGCCATGAGGCTGTCGTCGCGGAAGAGCCGGAGAGCGAACTCAAGTTCTTCTGGGCCGGCCAGGACCATGCGGGTACCTGCCTGCCGGTGCTTATCGAGCAAGACTCAGAAGTATGCACGGCCAAGCGCCGGATTGCAGGTCGCCGGCTCGTTGTGGAATGGTCAGCGGCTGATCGAGCCGGCCCCGGCGGAGGCCGCCGGGTGGGTCCAGGCAAGCGCACCGGTTGCGCTCCCCGACCAGACGGCGCCGACCGCCAGGGAGCCGAGGATCGCCGCGGCGGCGACCACCGCCAGCAGCCGCCGCCGGCCGCGACGCCGGGGCTGGATCTGGCTGTAGGGCATGACGATGGTCAGGTAGGGCTCGCTGGGACCGATGTTGAGCGCGGCCAGCCGCGGATCCATGCCCGCTGAAGGGACCGCCCGTGCAACCCGGGCGGGCGCTGCAGCGGGCTCCGCCGGGCGGCTCGCCGGGGCCTCCGACATCGAAATGACGAAGGCGCTGAGGATCGCGTCGACGAGGGCCTGGCAGCTCGGCCAGCGGTCTGCGGGCCGCTTGCTCAGGCCGCGGAGCAGCGCCGCATCAATTGCCGAGGCGAGCCCGGGGCGGACCGACGAGGGACGGGCCGGCTCGCGGGTGAGCAGAGCGGTGAGGACCTCGCTGACGGTGTCGCCGGGGAAGGGCACCTGGCCCGTCACCAGCTCGTAGGCGACCGCTGCCAGCGAGTATTGGTCCGTGGCGGGCCCGACCTCGCCGCCCTCGGCCTGCTCGGGCGACATGTAGGCGGGGGTGCCGGCGAACATCCCGGTGGCGGTGGCCGAGGGCTGCTCCAGCAGCCGCGCGAGGCCGAAATCGGCGATCACCGGGGCGCCGGTGGTGCTCATCAGGATGTTGTCGGGCTTGACGTCCCGGTGGATGATCCCGCGGCGGTGGGCGTAGTCGAGCCCCTTGGCGATGCCGTTCAGGACGGCTATCGACTCTGACGCCGTGAGCGGCTCGGTTGCCATCAGGTCGGCCAAGGAGCCGGCGGGGATGAAGTCGAAGATCATGTAGGGCGTCCCCTCGTACTCGCCGGTGTCGAGCACCTGGACGATGTTGGGGTGGTCCAGCCGGCGCAGCGCGCGCGACTCCCGCACGAAGCGCGCCTTCGCCATCGGCTCGTGAAGGTTGGGCAGGAACTTCATGGCCACCGTCCGCTGGAGGTCGGCGTGCCAGCCACGGTGGACGATGCCGGACGCGCCATGACCGATCCGGTCCTGGACGAGGTAGCCGCTGATTACTGTTCCTGGCTCGATCATTTTCCCCCGGAATCAGTTGTAAGTTCGACCACAGGCATGGCGCGGACTTTCCGCCGTCATTTCGCAGGCAACCGGCTGCCTTGCCAGAATGACCTCGGTGGAGGTGCTCGTGACCGGCGGAACCGGAGCCGTCGGCCACCTCGTGGTGCGCGAACTGCGCGAGCGCGGCCATCGGGCCGTCGTGCTCAGCCGGCGGCCGGGGGCCAGCCCCGACTGGCGTCGCGGCGACCTCGCCAGCGGTGAAGGGCTGCGCGAGGCGGTCGCCGGGATGGCCGCCATCGTCCATGCCGGCTCGGCGACAGTCGAGTTCACCCGCATCAGGTCGACCGATGTCGAGGGGACCCGGAGGCTCCTCGAGGCCGCCGAGGCGGAGGGCGTGGCCCACCTGGTCTACATCTCGATCGTCGGCATGGAGGGTGTCGCCTACCCCTATTACCGGGCCAAGCTCGCCGCCGAGGCGATCGTCCGGCAGGGTCCGGTGCCCTGGACGATCCTGCGGGCGACCCAGTTCCACACCCTCATGGAGTTCTTCCTGGCCGCCTTCTCGCGCCTGCCCGGGGTGATGACGGTCCCCCTCGCCTGGCGCTTCCAGCCCGTCGACCCGGGCGAGGTTGCGACCCGGCTCGCCGACCTTGCGACTCGCGCTCCCGCCGGGCTGCTGCCCGACTTGGGTGGCCCGGAGGTCCGCGACTTTCGGAGCCTGGCCGAGTCCTGGCGCACCGCCCGCGGAGTGCGTAAGCGCCTCCTCAACCTGCCCCTTCCATTCCGCTTCAGCCGCCAGTTCGCCGCCGGCCGGCTGCTCTGCCCCGACCACCTTGACGGGACAACGACCTTCGAGCAGTACCTGGCCCGGAAGTACCCGGCTTCGGGCTAGCACGCGCCGCCGGTCATTCGCCGGCGGACCCCCCCGGTTCTGAGGTTCGTTAGGTGACGTCCCTCCCGCGGACCAGCACGGCGGAGACGGCGAGGAAGACGAGCAGGTACACCGACAGCACCAGAACGGCGTGGTTGGCGTCGGCGACCGGCTTGGGGAGGCTCCGGGCGAACTGCGCGGGCAGCGCGCTGCCGAAGGACCGGACGAGGTATCCGGTGTTGGCGAGGGGGAACCACGATTCGACCTGCCTGACCGTGTTGCCTCCGACGTTTCCGGCGATCTGGAAGATGATGCCCTCGATCACGATGGCGTAGGCGAGGCCGAGGCCGATCGCCATCGCCGACTGCCGGAACAGGGTCGCCAGGGCGAAGCCGAAGACGGCCCAGAAGCCGAAGATCAGCCAGGCCGCGGCGATCGCCTTGAGGATGTCCACCCCGGCCGGGAAGGCGACGCTCTTCTTGTCGACCAGGCCGACGACGGAGCTGGCCAGCGCGTCGACCGCGAAGAGGGCGAGGACCATCACCAGCACCGCCAGCACCAGCGCCGCGAGCTTGCCCGCCAGCATCGCGAGGCGGCCCGGCCGCTGGGTGTACAGGGTCTTGATCGTCCCCCAGCCGTACTCGCTGCCCTGGCTCAGCACGCCGAGGATGAGCGCGAAGACCCCGCCCAGGGTGTCCCAGGTGGCAAGGGTGTATTGGGCGAAGGCGGCCGGGTAGAGCTCGACCTTGAAGTCGCTGAGCTTCACGCCGCGTGGAAGGCCCTGGCTGGAGGCGGCCGGCGAATACGTGTAGACGAGGTAGAAGGTCAGGTAGCCAAGCCCGATCGCGAGCAGCAGGAAGAGCCCGATCGAGACCCAGACCGCCGGCCTCCGGAGCAGCTTGTAGGACTCCCACTGGAAGGTCGCGAGCATTTCAGAGACCGGCCTCGGTGCCGGTGAGCTCCATGAAGACCTCCTCCAGTGATCGCTCGCCGGCCCTGAGCTCGCTCACCGCCACTCCCGCCTCCACCAGCCTGCGGTTGATCTCGGCAGCCCTCGACACGTCCAGCTTGACGCGGAAGGCGCCGTCCCCATCGACGGAGACGCCGTCCGGGCCGGCCTCGGCCTCGAGGAGGGCGCGGGCCCGGTCGGCGGGCTCGGCGCGGACGGTCAGGTGGGCGGCGCCCCGGAGCTCGTCGATCGTTCCCTCGGCGACCATCCGGCCCCGCTGGATGACTCCGACCCGAGTGCACATCAATTCCACCTCGTTGAGCAGGTGGCTCGAGATCAACACCGTCCGCCGGCCCTGGCCGAGCTCGGTGATCAGCTTTCTCATGTCGGCCATCCCCTGGGGGTCGAGGCCGTTGGTCGGCTCGTCGAGGATCAGCAGCTCGGGCTCTTTGAGGAGGGCGGCGGCGACGCCGAGGCGCTGCTTCATGCCCATCGAGTAGGTGCCGAACTTATGCCCGGCCCGCGGTGTCAGCTCGACCTCGTCGAGGGCGGGGCCGATCCGGGAAGCGGACACACCGCAGATGCCGGCAAGGACGCGCAGGTTCTGGTAGCCGCTCAGGTACGGGTAGAAGGCGGGCGTCTCGACGATCGCGCCCACCTTGCCGAGGGAATCCGGGGAGCCGGGATGGGCACCGGCGACCCTGGCGGACCCGGTGGTCGGCCGGATCAGCCCGAGCAGCATCCGGAGGGTCGTCGTCTTGCCGGCACCGTTCGGGCCCAGGAAGCCGTAGACCTCGCCCCGGCGGACGTTGAGGTCGAGATCCTGGATCGCGACGATCTCGCCGTAGTGCTTGGTGAGCCCGCGGGTCTCCACCACCATCTCGGCCTGCACCCGCGTCAGCCCGTCCGGCGCAGGATGAGTGCGTCTCCCTGGCCGCCGCCGCCGCAAAGCGCCGCCGCGCCCAGTCGGGCGCCGCGCCGCCGCATCTCGGCGGCGAGAGTGAGTACGAGACGGGCGCCGCTGGCCCCGATCGGGTGGCCGAGCGCGACCGCGCCGCCGTTGACGTTCACGCGCTCCTCGTCGAGGCCGAGCATCCGGGTCGCGTTGAGGGCGACGGCGGCGAACGCCTCGTTGATCTCCACCAGCTCCAGGTCGGACGCGCTGAGCCCGGCCTTCTCGAGAGCGCGGCTGATCGCCAGGGCCGGGACCGTGTGGAGCCAGCCGTAGCGGTCGGCCGACATCCCGTGGGAGACGATCTCGGCCAGCGGCTCCCGCCCTTCCCGGGCCGCTCGCTCGCTTGACATGACGACGACGGCGGCGGCGCCGTCGGAGATCTGGGAGGCGTTGCCGGCGGTGATGGTGCCGTCCTTCCGGAAGGCAGGCGCCAGGGCCGCGAGGCTGGCCGGCGTTGTCTCGGCCCGGAAGCCCTCGTCCCGGTCGACCACCGTCACCTGCCCCTTCCGCCCGGCGACCTCAACGGGGAACGTCTCCTCGGCCAGCCGGCCCTCGGCCCAGGCGGCGGCGGCCCGCGTGTGGGAGCGCGCGGACCATTCGTCCTGCTCCTCGCGGCCGATCTCCAGCTCGCGGTTGATGTCGTCCGAGGACTCGCCCATGTGGGCCTCCAGGAAGGTCGACCAGAGGCCGTCGTGGACCATCGAGTCAATCATCTCGACGTTGCCCATCCGAGCTCCGAAGCGAGCCTTGGGGACCAGGTACGGCGCCTGCGACATCGACTCCATCCCCCCGGCGATCGCAACCTCGATCTCACCGGCGCGGATCAGCTGATCGGCGAGCGCGATCGCGTTCAGGCCCGAGAGGCAGACCTTGTTGATCGTCAGGGCCGGCACCTCGACCGGCACGCCGCCGAGGACGGCGGCCTGGCGGGCGGTCATCTGCCCGGCACCGGCCTGGAGGACCTGGCCCATGATCACGTAATCGATCTCGTCGGGTCTGATCTTGGCCCGCTCCAGCGCGGAGCGGATCGCCAGCCCGCCGAGCTCGACCGCCGCCAGAGTGCTGAGCCCGCCACCGAATCTGCCGATCGGCGTGCGCGCGCCAGCGACGATCACCGATCCCACGCCATCACCTCGCACGGGGGGAATTATCGGCCCGGTGCCGTTCCCGACGGCCAGCCGGGCACTCCCGGCTCGGCCTCGACGCCGGCCGAGTTGAGGAGACCGGCCGTCATCCGGTAGAAGCCGGCCAGGGCGAGGAGCTCGAGCAGCTCGGACTCTGACCAGTGTGTGGCCAGCCCCGACCAGGTCGCATCGGAGACGAGGTCCGCATCCTGCAGCTCGTCGACCATCCGCACCAGCAGGGCATCCGGCTCCGCCCACCCGTTCTGCGTCGGGCGCGCGGCCCGCGTGACCTCCTCTTCGCTGAGCCCGGCCTGGCGGCCGAGCCGGGTGTGCTGGCCGAACTCGTAGACGCACCCCGTGCGCCATGCCACCCGGAGGATGACGATCTCCCGCTCGCGTGGGGGCAGAAGGTTGTGAGCGAGGAAGACTCCGCCCAGCGCCAGGTAGCGGCGGAGGAGCAGCGGGTGGTGGGCGAGGGTGCCGAAGATGTTGAGCGGGCGGCCGTCGCGGGACGGCGCCTTCGCGAGGATCTCCGCCACCTCGGGCGCCGGGGTGGCGATGGGCTGGAGGCGCGGTTTCGTCATCGGGAAGCTCGAACTCTATTCCGTAACCAACCTCCACCGCCCGGCGCTTCCTGCGCAGTGGGGCGTCGCCTCGGCCGGATCGCGGCCGTGATCATCTTCGCCGGCCTGGTGGCGGGCGCAGTCGCCTGGTTCGCCACGCCTGCGGTGGAGGACGTCCAGGCTCGCGTCGACGGGCTGGCCGCCGCCCACGGGGAACCCGTCCTGGTCCCCGCCGACGTCCCCGATCAGCTCGCGCTGGCGGTCGTGGCGACCGAAGACGAGCGCTTCTATGTCCATCACGGCATCGACCTGATCGGCCTCTTCCGTGCCGGCGTGGATGACCTCCGCCTGGGCTGTCTCTGCGAGGGCGGCTCGACGCTGACCGAGCAGCTGGTGAAGGAGGTCTACCTCGACGGCTCCGACCGAGGCGGCGCCAAGCTGGTCGACATCGCGCTCGCCTTCAAAGTCGAGTTCGTCCTCGACAAGCCGCGGATCCTGGCCGACTGGCTCACCCTGGCGCCGACCGGCCCCACCCTGTACGGGGTCGGTCCGGCCGCCTGCCGCTACTTCGGGCGTCCGCTCGCCAACCTCGACCTGGCCCAGTACGCGCTTCTCGCGGGGCTGCCCCAGGCGCCTTCCGCCGATGAGCCCCGCGCACACCCCGCCGCGGCGCTTCGCCGGCGCCAGGAGGTGCTCACCGCGATGCTCGGGCACCGATACATAACGGCGGCCGAGGCCGCGGCCGCCGGGGCCGAACCGCTGCTCGTCGCGGGCCCCGGCTGCTAGCCCCGGGACATCAGGTGTAGAGGCGGGAGACCGTCTCCGCGACGCAGGCCGGCTTGGCCTCACCCTCGACCGAGATCGTGACCTCGTTCACGATCTGGATGCCGCCCTGCACGTCCTCGACCGACAGGTTGCGGACCGTGGCCCGCACCTTCGACCCGACCTTCACCGGCGATGGGAAGCGGACCTTGTTGAGCCCGTAGTTGATGCCCATCCGGACCCCGTCGATCTTCAGCAGCCCGCTCGTCAGGCCGGGGATCAGGGAGAGAGTGAGGAAGCCGTGGGCGATCGTGGTCCCGAATGGGCCCTCCTTCGCCTTCTCGGCGTCGACATGAATCCACTGGTGGTCGCCCGTCGCGTCGGCGAACCGGTTGATCCGGTCCTGGTCCACCTCCAGCCACTCGCTCTCTCCAAGTGGCTGACCCGCCAGCGCCCGGTAGCCTTCGATTCCGGCGATCGTCTTCATTGGCGCTGATTGTCTCAAACGCATAACTTTGGCGACATGCCTCTACCTCGACCGCTCCGTTTCGGAATCTGCACCGACCAGAACATGGGCTGGAACAAGACGGTGGAGCGCTGGCGGCTCTTCGAGGAATACGGCTTCGACAGCGCCTGGGACTGCGACCACTGGGCGCAGCCGAGCCGCCCGACCGGACCCTACTTCGAGGCCTGGACGCTGCTCGCCGCGCTTGCCGCTAGGACCGAGCGGATCCGGGTGGGTGTGCTTGTCAGCTCCAACACCTTCCGCCACCCGGCGTGGCTGGCGAAGCAGGCGGCCACGGTCGACCACATCTCTAACGGGCGGCTGGAGCTGGGCTTCGGCGCCGGCTGGTACGTACCCGAGCACGAGATGCTCGGCATCGACTTCCCCGAGCCGCGGGAGCTGGTCGACCGCTTCGAGGAGGCCGTCGAGGTGATCGACCTCCTGCTCCGGCAGGACGTCGCCAGCTTCGAGGGCAAGCACTACCGGCTGCGCGATGCCACCTTCCGGCCGGGCCCGGTCCAGAAGCCGCGCCCGCCGCTGACCCTGGGTGCCCACGGACCGCGGATGCTGGGGATCGTCGCCCGCCGGGCGGACGCCTGGAACTCCTTCGGTACGCCGGACGAGATCCGCTCCCGCAACGCCGTCCTCGACGAGCACTGCGGCAGGATCGGCCGCGACCCGGCCGAGATCCTCCGCTCGCTCTACTACTGGATCGCCCGTGCCGACCAGGACCCCTGGTCCTCGCTCGAGGCCTTCCGCGACCTGGTCGGGCGCTATCGAGAGGTGGGCATCGAGGAGTTCATCATCGACCAGCCCCGCGAGGACCAGGCCGCCATCGTCGAGAAGGTGGCGACCGAGCTTCCGGCGCTGCGCGCGTTAACCTCCTGAGGCAATGAACCCGAAGCACACCTGGATGAACGGCCGCGTCACCCCCTGGGCGGAGAGCCAGGTCCATGTCGGCAGCGATGCCATGTTGCGCGGCGCCAGCGTTTTCGAGGGTATCCGAGCCTATCGCTCCACCGATGGGGACGACCTGCTCATCTTTCGGCTGGCGGACCATTTCGAGCGCCTCTTCTCCAGCTCGATGCGGGTGCTCCGGATGCGCATCGGGTTCAGCCCGGCTGAGCTGGCGGCAGGGATCGTCGACCTTCTCCACGCCAATGAGGTGCGCGATGACGCGCACATCCGGGTGGTTGCCTACTTCGACGTGCTCGACGGGGCCGCGACGGGCGAGAGCGATCCGACCGGCGCCTACATCCTCGCCTTCCCGAAGCCGCCCAGCCCGAAGCTGGCGACCGGCGTCCGGTCCACCGTGAGCAGCTGGCGGCGGCCGACCGACAGCTCCATCTCGCCCCGGATCAAGGCCAGCGCGAACTACCTGAACAGTCGGGTGGCGATGCTCGACGCCAACCTCAAGGGCTTCGACATCCCGGTCCTCCTCAACGAGCGGGGGCGGGTCTCGGAAGGCCCCGGCCAGAACATCTTCCTGGTTCGCAAGGGCCGCCTGGTGACGCCGCGGATCACCGACGCGATCCTCGAGGGCATCACCTGGGAGACGGTTCTCGCGATCGGCGCCGAGCTCGGCGTCACGGTGGAGGAGAGGGAGGTCGACCCGACCGAGCTCTACGTCGCCGAGGAGCTCTTCTTCGCCGGCACCGCGATGGAGGTCCAGCCGATCTCAGAGATCGACGGCTACCGTGTCGGCGACGGCCGCATCGGGACGGTGACCGAGCGGATCCAGCGCCGCTATTTCGATCTCGTCCGCGGCGCCGCCACGGCGGCCTGGCTCACCTCGGTCTACCGGGCTCCGGTCACCGCCTGACACCGCCGAGCGCCCAACGGTCGCTTCAGGCCGGCCCGCCAGCGTCGCGGGCGGCGGCCGGGCCGGTGGCCGCCTGACCACCGGGGCGGGCACGGGCGGCGCCCCATTCTGACGGCGTGAGCGGGGCGCGAGGGGCGTACGCTTCGCCCGCGATGCGTCTCGTCGCCTGCCTCTGCGCTCTCCTTCTGTGCGCCTGCACCCCGGCGGCCAGCCGCCCCGGCGCCCAGGCGTCCCCCTCCGCGATCGGGAGCGGAGCCAGCCTCCAGGATTTTGTTCCGGTCGCTGAAAAGTTCGTCGAAGAGCACCGAGGGCTCAAGTTCAAAACTCCGGTCCAGGTGACCTTCCTCACCGACGCCGCCTTCCAGCAGGAGCTGACCAAGGCTGACAGCATCGACAGCGCCGCCTACGCCACCGAGGCCAAGGAGCTGCACGCTCTGGGGCTTCTCGATGGCCGGCCGGACCTCGCGCGGGCAGAGCAGGAGCTCCAGGGCTCGAGCGTGATCGGCTTCTACGACCCCAAGACCAAGCAGCTCTTCGTCCGCGGCGTCGAGGCCAAGCCGGCGGTGCGTCACGTGCTCGTCCACGAGCTGACGCACGCGCTCCAGGACCAGTGGTTCTCGATCGACCGCACGACCTCCAGCGATGACGAGAGCGACATTGCCTTCCGGACCCTGGTCGAGGGTGACGCCGTCCGGGTGGAGAACCAGTACGTTGCCTCGCTGAGCGAGGCCGACCAGCGTCAGGTCCGGCTCGGCGACGCCGGCGGACCGGTCCCGGCCGACGTGCCCGAGGTGTTGCTCGAGCTCGACTCGTTCCCCTACCTGATCGGTCCCCGGTTCACCCAGGCGATCGTGGATCGGTCCGGGCAGGCGCGCCTCGATGCCGCTTTCCAGTCGCCGCCGACGACCAGCGCCCAGGTCATCCATCCCGAGCTCTTCCTGGCCGGGCGAGGTGCGGCCACCGTGGCGCTCCCCACCGCCGACGGCAAGGAGATAGACAAGGGGGTGTTGGGGGAGCTCGGCCTGGACCTCTTCCTGGAGCGCCTCACGAGCCGCGGGAAGGTGAGCAGCTCGGACGCGCAGGTGATCGCCGCCGGCTGGGCCGGCGACCGCTACATCGCCTGGGACCAGGGCTCCGAGTCGTGCGTTCGCACCCGCTTTGTGATGAGTTCTGACCAGTCGACGCGGGCTTTGCTGACCGCTCTCCGGAGCTTCGCCGCGGAGCACCCCAGCGCCACGGTCGAAGGCAGGGGGCCGATCCTCTTCACCGCCTGCGTCTAGCGTTCTCGCGAGGCAGGAAAAAGGCCCGGCGCCCATGGCGCCGAGCCTTCTCTTGCCTGTCGGTCGGGTGGCTAGTAGGTCGTGGAACGACGACCGCGGAAGAGGCCGACCAGCCAGAGGATGGCAAGAACGACGATGCCGATCCAGAGCAGGTTGACCAGCGCGCCCGTCGCGTGGAACAACAGCCAAAGGACGAAAAGGACGACGGCGGCGACGATGAGCATGTGAATCACTTTTGGTTCACCTCCTAGGTTTACTGTAGCAGTTTAACTGATATGACTGCTATCAAACAACATCCTAATCCATCAGGCGCTGCCGAAGCAACTCCCGCTCTGCGGGGTTTTGCGTCAGGCGGAGAGCAACCTCGTCCGCGGAGCGCGCCTCCTCGTTCCGCCCGAGGTCACGGAGGAGCTCGGCACGGGTCGCATGGAGGAGGTGATAGGAGTTCAGCACGGGCGCCAGCAGCTCGACCTCGACCAGCGCGGTCGCCGGTCCGGTCAGGTGGCGGAGGGCAATCGCCCGGTTGAGCCGGACCACCGGGGAGGGCTGGTGGGTGAGTAACAGCGTGTAGAGGGCGACGATCTGCTCCCAGTCGGTCGCCTCCCAGCTCGAAGCCTCGCTGTGGAGGGCCGCGATCGCCGCCTGGATCTGGTAGCGCCCGGGCCGGCCGAGGGCGGCTGCCCGCTCAATCAGTTGGCCCGCGGCGGCGATCGCCTCGGAATCCCAGCCGGAGCGATCCTGGTCGCGCAGCAGCACCAGCCGGCCCGTGGTATCGAAGCGCCCGCCCGCGCGGGCCAGGTGGAGGCGCATCAGGGCAAGCAGCCCGAGCGCTTCCGGTTCCTCCGGCAGCAGCCTCGCCAGCAGGCCGGCCAACCACTCGGCGTCGGTGCTCAGGTCACGCCGATGCGGCGCGGGTCCCCCGCTGGCGAGGTAGCCCTCGTTGAAGAGCAGGTAGAGGACGCCGAGGACCTCTTCCAGCCGTTCGGCAAGGTCCTCGTGGGACGGCACCCGGTAAGGGATGCCCGCCTCGACGATCTTGCGCTTGGCCCTGACGATCCGCTGAGCGATGGCTGGTTCGGTCGCCAGGAAGGCACGCGCTATCTCCGCCGTCGTCAGGCCGCAGACCGCGCGCAGGGTCAGGGCCAGTTGCGCTTCCCTCGGCAGCGCCGGGTGGCAGCAGGTGAAGATCAGCCGGAGCCGGTCGTCGGGCTCCGCCGGGGCCGGCGCGGGCGAGCCGGCGAGCAGGACCAGCTTCTCCCGATACCGCGTCTGGCGCCGGATTCGGTCGATTGCCTTTCGCCGCGCCGTGGTGGTGAGCCACGCGGCCGGGTTGGCGGGGATACCGCTTCCGGGCCAGGTCTCGATCGCGCTCAGGACGGCCTCCTGGACCAGCTCCTCGGCCAGGTCGAAGTCCCCCAGGAACCGGACCAGGCCGCCCACCAACCGGCCGGTCTCCTCCCGGAAGACCCGGGCCAGAGCCTCGTCGGTGGCCGACCGGAGGTCGGAGTCGGAGCTCACATGTGCTCGGCGACCAGCGGCCGGATCTCGACCGACCCCTTGGCCGGCCAGCTCTTGGCCATCTCGATCGCCTCGTCGAGGTCGGCCACGTCGATCAGCGCGAAGCCGCCGACAGTCTCCTTGGCTTCGATGAAGGGCCCGTCGGTGACGACGGTGCGGTCACCCTCGTGGCGAACCGTGGTGGCGGTCGTGACCGGCTGCAGCTCCTCGCCGCCGAAGATCTTGCCCGTCGCACTGTGCGTTCCCCACCACTCGCCGACGCGCGCGTACATGGCATTTCGCTCGGCCTCCCGCACGGTCTCCCAGCGCTCCTCGTTGCCGCAGAAGAGAAGGATGTATTTCATTTCAGCTTTACCTCCGGTGGGACGCCAGGGAGTGGCGCCTCTAAAAAGCTACGACGAAGCCGCGGGGTCGAAATCGACAACCTCGGCGTCGGTGTAGGCGGCCGCCTGCATTCGGAAGAGGCGCGCGTAGCGGCCGTCGAGCCGCATCAGCTCCTCGTGCGTCCCCTCCTCCACCAGCCGGCCCTGCTCGAGGAAGAGGATCCGGTCGGCTCTCCGCACGGTCGAGAAGCGGTGCGAGATGTAGACCGCCGTCTTGCCCGCGGTCAGCGACTTCAGCCGCTCGAAGAGGTCGTACTCCGCCTGGGCGTCGAGCGCGGCGGTCGGTTCGTCGAGGAGCAGGATCGGGGCCTCGCGCATGAAGGCTCGCGCCAGGGCGACCTTCTGCCACTCGCCACCGGAGAGGTTGACCCCCGCGTCAAACCACTTCCCGAGGGCGGTGTCGTAGCCGGCCGGGAGCTTGGCGATCAGCTCGTCGGCTCCGCCCTGCTGCCCGGCTTGGACGATCGCCTCCCGGTCGTCAACCTGGGGTAGATCGCCGAGGCCGATGTTCTCGGCAGCGGTCGCCTGGTAGGTCACGTAGTCCTGGAACATGGCGCCGATCTGGCGGCGCAGCTCGTCCGGCTCGTAGTCGCGGATATCGTGGCCATCGATCAGGATCCGCCCCTCGGTGGGGTCGTAGAGTCGGCAGATCAGCTTGAACAGGGTCGTCTTGCCGGCGCCGTTGCGGCCGACGACGGCCATCGTCTCGCCCGGCCTGACGGTGAAGCTGAGGTCGGTCAGCGCATTGGAGGTGGCGCCCGAGTAGGCAAAGCTGACTTTCTCGAAGACGATCTCGCCGCGCAAGGGCACCGGAACGGGGATCGGCGAGGTCGAGAGCGGGAGCACGGTGCGGGTCTCCATCAGCTCGAAGAGATTGCTCAGGTAGAGGTTGTGCTCGTACATTCCGGTGAAGCCGGCGAGGATCCCCTGGATCGAGCCCTGGACCGACTGCGCGGCGGTCGTGTAGAGGGTGAGGTCGCCCAGCGTCAGCCTCCCCACCACCGCCTGCAGCGCGACGTAGAGATAGGTGGCGGAGGTGACCAGGATGCTCAGGATGCCCCAGAGGTAGCCCACGCTGTAACGGCGCACCACCTGGCGCTGCTGGGTCCCGTAGAAGGTGTCGGCGATCAGCCGGTAGCGCTTGATGAAGTAGCCGCCGAGGCCGAAGAGCTTGACCTCCTTGGCGAAGCTGTCGGTGGTGACCAGGGTGACCAGGTAGTTCATCCGGCGGAGCAGACGGGAGCCCCAACGCGCGATGTTGTAGCCGCGCCAGCCGTAGCGGGTGTCGGCGATGAAGGCGGGGATCGGGGAGAGCAGCGCGATCACGGCCAGCAGCGGGCTGACCGCCAGCAGGAGGGCGATCATGGTCGCGAACGTCAGCAGCGTCTGGAGCAGGCCGAACGCGGTTGAGATCATCATCACCGGCCGGCTGACGGAGTCGTTCTGGGCTCGCCGGAGGAGGTCGTATGACGCGGGGTCCTCATAGAAAGCGAGGTCAAGGCCGGCGGCCTTCTCCATCACCATCAGCTGGATCGTCATCGTCACCGAGTTCTGGAGCAGCTGCTGCGCGATGTTGCGGATCGTCCCCAGCAGCGAGGTGATCGCGAAGAGAAGGAGCTGGACGACGGCCAGGAAGATGATCCCGCCGACCACCGTGAAGACGGGGGTGTGGAGCGGGCCGGCGCTGAAGCTGAGGCGGTCGGCGAGGTGCCGGTCGTGGACCCGGAGCCCTTCGACGACGGCGTTGACGAGGAGCTTCGAGGTATAGGCGGAAGCCGCCGGCATGAGCCCCGCGAAGACGGTCGCGACGAACATCGCCAGGGTGATTCCCGGGCTCGCGTCCCAGACCAGGCGGACCACCCGGGGCAGCGCCGCCAGGGTCCCGGTGAAGGATTGCCTGAAGTTGTCCCAGCGACCGCGAAGGTCCTTCGGCCCTTCGGGCTCGGGCGGCTCCTCGAGCCCGGGATCTCCCGTGAGGCCGCTGTTGGCGGTGCCGGTATCCGTGCTCTGCCGCCTTCGCCCGCCGCCCCACATCCAGATCGGGGGAGGGCCGGACGCTCCATGCATGCCCACTACTCCTTCGCCTCTCGACGCCGGAGGGACCACATCTGGATCGCGCGCTCGGCCTCGAGAGCGGCGGGCCAGGGCAGGGCCGGCGGTCCCAGCTCGAGGCGGAGCGACCGGGCGGTGTGTCGCGCGAGCTCCGGGTCCGCCCCCGCCTGCTTTGCCAGCTCGAGGGCGCGCTGCTCGACCTGCTCGGCGGGCAACGACTCCCAGGCGAGCCCGATCTGGGCGGCGCGCCGGCCGTCGATCTCGATCCCGAAGAGGCCCAGCGCAGCGGCCGTCTCCCGCCCGACCAGCCGGCCAAGAAGCGCGAAATGGCCGCCGCCGGGATGGATCCCGATCCTCGCGAAGCCGGTGATGAGGCGTGCGTCATGCGCCATGACGCGCAGGTCGGCGGCGAGGGCCAGGTTGACGCCGGCGCCGACCGCGGCGCCGCGGATCGCGGCCACCGACGGCGGTTGCAGCTCGCCCACCCGCGCAAAGGCCCGGTAGGTGTCGCCCAGCGCCTTGTAGTTGTCGTCCCGCGCGGGATCCTGGCCCGCGGTCCGGAGCGAGTCACGGTGGGCGCCGGCGCAGAAGCTCTCGCCCTCCGCCTGCAGCACCACGGCGCCGATCCCCGGGTCGGCATCCACCTCTTCGCAGGCGGCGATCAGCTCTGCCACCATCGCCGGTAGGAAGGCGTTACGCCGCTGGGGCGCGGCCAGCGTGATCAGCGCGACCACTCCGTCGCGCTCCAGCCGCACCTCAGCCACCTAGGTCAGCGTCTCCCACATTCCTTCTCGCATCAACCCGCCCAGCACGGATGCCCATTCCGCCTCGGTCCCAAATTCGTCGCGCCACGACCAGAGTCGCAGCGTGAAGTGGTGGAGGAGGTGCTCGTCCGTGAACCCGATCGCACCATGGACCTGGTGGGCGATCGCCGCCGCCCGCCCCGCGGCTTCACCGCAGCGGATCTTGGCGGCGGCGATCTTCCAGAGCTGCGGATCCTCGTCGACGGAGTCGGCTGCGGCATCGGCGACGGCGCGGGCCGCGGCCGTCTCGCGCGCCAGCTCGGCCAGCAGGTGAGCCACCGCCTGGAAGCGGTTGAGGGGCTGGCCGAACTGCCTGCGCTCGGCGGCGTGGCGCGTCGTGAGCTGCAGCACCCGCTCGAGTGCTCCGGCGATCTGGACCGAGCGGAGAAGAGCTCCCCACACGCGCAAAGTTACCGCCGGCCCCACGGGGTCGAAGGGTGTCGCCTCGACCCGGTCGCGTGGCTCGCCGGCCAGGTTCGTTCCCTCGACGACCCGGTAGGAGGCGGGGTCGAGCAGCGCCACGCCGTCGACGTTGGCGGCCACGATCGCGGTCGCGCAGCGGGCGTAGGGGACGCCCTCGGCCCGGCCCTCGTAGAACTCGGCGACCGTCAACGGCCCGGGCGGCGCCGGCAGCTCCGCCCGGGCGAGGATGGCGCGCGCGAGGGCGTCCTCGCCGAGCGGGATCGGCGCGGCATATTGGGCCGCCACCCGGACCACCGCGGCCAGCTCGGGGATCGTCGCCCCCTCGACCAGGCCGGCCCGCTCGACGACCTGCCAGAGTTGCGTCGACCATCCGCCCGCGATGACCTCGGTGGGGGAATGGCGGCGGAAAAGATCGGCGGCACTGGCCGCGAGCAGCTCGCGGACCTCGAGCGCCTCGCTCATCGGAGGGTCCGTGCCACGACCGTCCGGAGGACCTCGTTGGTCCCTCCCCGGAGGGTGAACCCTGGCCCCTCGAGCAGCGCCCGCCGGTAGTGCTCGAAGAGCGGATGGCCGGGCTCGCCGCCGTGAACCGCCCGCGAACGCTCGGTCACCTCTCGCTCGAAGAGGGTGCCGAGGTCCTTGACCAGGGCCGCTTCGGTGGCCGGCTCCTCGCCTCGCTGGAGGGCGGCGGCGACCGCCAGCGACAGCCGGCGGAGAGCCCACAGGCTCGCCACCAGGCGACCGGCGTCGGCGGAGCCGGTCGCGGCCACGGCGGCGAGGAGCGGAAAGGTGCTCAGGAATCGCTCTGGGCCACTCCTCTCGTAGGCGAGCTCGGACGTCACCTGCTTCCAACCCTCGCCTAGCGCCCCCACGACCATCGCGTCGGGCACGAAGCAGTCACTCAGGATGACCTCGTTGAAGTGGTGCTCACCGGTCATCAGCCGGATCGGCCGGACCTCGACCCCCTCACCCTTGAGGTCGACGATGACCTGGCTCAGCCCGAGGTGGCGATCCTCACCCCTCGGCTCGGTCCGGACCAGCGTGATCATGGCGTGAGCGAGGTGCGCGCCGGAGGTCCAGACCTTGGTCCCGTTGAGCCGCCAGCCACCCTCGACCTTCCGGGCCGAGGTTGTCACCGAGGCGAGGTCGGAGCCCGAATCCGGCTCGCTCATCCCGATCGCGAAGTAGACCTCGCCGCGCGCGATGCCCGGCAGGAATCCCTCCCGCTGCTCCTCGCTGCCGTAGCGGAGGAGGAGCGGGCCGGTCTGCCGGTCGGCAATCCAGTGGGCGGCCACCGGGGCGCCCGCCGCCAGCAACTCCTCGATCACGACATGGCGCTCGAGCGGACTCCGCTCGCCGCCCCCGTACCGTCGGGGCCAGGTCATGCCGAGCCAGCCGCGCTCGCCGAGTCGGCGGCTGAAGGAGGGGTCGGCGCCACTCAGCCAGGCGTCGCAGCGCGGCACGAAGGCACCCGCGACGAGCTCGTCGCGGAGGAAGCCGCGCACCTCAGCACGAAGCGCGACGGCGGCCTCCGTCAGCTCCTCGACCTGGAATCGGAGCGGTGAGATCGGTTCCAGCGCCGGCACCCGCACAGGTTAGGCGGACTTTCCCCCTAGCCTAGGTGAAGTTCCCGCAGACACCTAGGCGGCGCATGCCCGACGTCATCAGCGTCGTCGACCTCCACCGCTCATACGGGGCGGTGGAAGCGTTGCGCGGCGTCAGCTTCGCCGTCGCGCAGGGTGAGGTGTTCGGCCTGCTGGGGCCGAACGGCGCCGGCAAGACGACGATCCTGGAGACGATCGAGGGGCTGCGCCCGGTGCAACGAGGCGACGTCACGGTCAATGGCGTCGACGTCGGCCGGGACCCCTACCGGGTGCGCCGGATGGTCGGCGTCCAGCTCCAGCAGGCGGCCTTTTTTGATCAGCTGAACCTGGTGGAGCTGCTGCGGCTCTTCGGCGAGCTCTACGAGACGGGTGCCGATCCTGACGCGCTCCTCGAGCTGGTCGGACTTGAGCACCGCGGGCGATCCCTGGTCAAGACTCTCTCCGGCGGCCAGCGGCAGCGCTTCAGCGTCGCCACAGCGCTCGTCAACGACCCCAGCGTCGTTTTCCTCGACGAACCCACGAGCGGGCTCGACCCGCAGGGCCGGCGCCGCCTGTGGGACATCGTCAGGTCCCTCCGAGGGCGGGGCCGGACGGTCATCCTGACCACGCACTACATCGAGGAGGCCGAGGCTCTGTGCGACAGGGTCGGGATTCTCGACGAGGGCCGGCTGATCGCGCTCGACTCACCTCGCAACCTGGTCCGAGAGCTCCTCGCCCGGGGTTTCAAGCGCGAGGTTGAGGTGGTCCCGGCGACGCTCGAGGACGTCTACCTGGATCTCACCGGGCGCGAGATCCGGGAGGAGGAGGAGTGATGCGGTTCAGCCTCCGTGCCTTCTGGGCGCTGGTGGCGGCCAACCTCCGCACCTTCCTCCGAACCCGCTGCCGTCGTCGGGCCTGATGGTCATCCTGATCCTGCTCCTGCTCGGCGTCCGCGCCCTCCAGGGCCTCCAGGCCCAGAAGCAGAACGTGGTGGTCGTCGACCAGGCTCAGACCGCCGCCTCGGACCGGATCGTCGCCGACCTCCGCCGGTTCCCGAGCCTCAACATCAGCGAGACCGACATGGCAACGGCCACCGGCCGGATCAACACCGGCAGCGCCGACCTCGAGCTTGTGATCCCGGCTGGACTCGGAGCAACCGACGCCGCCGGCCGCCTTCGTCCCGGAAGCGTCGTTGTCACCTATCGCACCGGTGGGACAGCGGACCAGGCCGCCGCGCTGGTTGCGGCCGCCGTCGACCAGGCAGACCGCGACGTGCAGGGGGCGCCCCAATTGCTCACCATCGTGCTGCACCCGCTCAACCCCGGCCTCGGCCTTTTGCAGCTCTTCCTGCCGGGGTTGCTCGCGTTCAACGTGATCAATGCAGGGCTGATCCTGGCGGCGGGAATCTTCGCCGGCTATCGCTCGACCGGTACCCTGCGTCGGATCCAGGCGACGGGTATCGGGTCGGCCGAGCTGGTGCTGGCGCACGCCTTCTCCAACCTGTTGCTGGCCGGCGTCCAGGTCCTGCTCATGCTGCTGGCGGCCTCGGTGATCTTCGGTACCGTTCTCAACCTGCCCGCGCTGCTGGGGGTGACGATGCTCGGCTACCTGGTCTTTCTGGCCATCGGTTTGGCCGTGAGCGGCTGGGTGCGCGACCCCCAGCGGGCGCCGGTCATCGCCAGCTCGATCGCCTTCCCCCTCATCTTCATCGGAATCTTTCCAAGCTCGGTCGTGGGCGGCCTCCCGGGGAGAGCTCTCGCCCTCCTGCCGGTCTCGATGGCGACCCACGCGCTCCGTGAAATCGTCGCCGGGTCAAGCCTGGGCAGGTTCGGCGGCGACATCCTCGGCCTGGCGCTCTGGGCTGCGGTCGCGCTCGCCGCCGCCGGTCGAGTCTTCCGCTGGGACGACTGAGGGCGCTGGCAGGCGGAGGCGGAAGACCGAGCCCTGGCCGACCTTGCTCTCGACGGTCAGGGTCCCCAACATCAGCTCGGCCAGGCGGCGGCTGACGGCCAGCCCGAGGCCGCTGCCCGCCTGGTCACGGTTGTAGGAGTCATCGACCTGCGAGTACTCGTCGAAGATCCGCTCCTGGTGCTCGGGGGCGATCCCGATCCCGCTGTCCTTCACCTCGAACTGGACGAACCCATCCCGAGCCTCGGTTCGGACCTCGATCCGGCCTCCCTCGGGCGTGAACTTGACCGCGTTGGAAAGGAGGTTCAAGACAATCTGTTGCAGGCGGACCGGGTCGGCCATCACCGCCTGCGGGCCGCTTGGCCCGGCGCGCAGCTGCTGGCGCTTACGGTCGGAGAGCGGCCGGATCTTGGTGACCGCGTCCGCCACGGCCTCGCCGGCCGAGACCTGCTCGATCGCGATCTCGAGCTCACCCGCAGCGACCCGCGACAGGTCGAGCACGTCGTTGATCAGGGTGAGCAGGTGCTGGCCGCTGGCGGCGATGTTGCTGACGTAGCGGCGCTGGTGCTCGTTCAGGGGCCCTCGCCGCTGTCCGAGGAGAAGCTCGGCAAAGCCGAGCACCGAGTTGAGCGGCGTTCGGAGCTCGTGGCTCATGGTCGCCAGGAAGCGCGACTTCGCCTCGCTCTCGCGGCGCGCCAGCTCCGATGCCCGACGCTCACTGACGTCGATCGCGACGCCACTGACGGAGGTGACCCGGCCATCCTCGAAGACCGGGAGCAGGCGGATGTCGAGGTCGCCGTGCTCGAAGGCGACGGTCAGCTGCCCGGCCCGGCCGGCCTGCGCGTCCTCGATCGCCGCGACGAGCTCGGGAAAGTGTCCGAGCACCTCGTCCACTGAACGGCCGGCCACGTGGGCGGCGCGATCGCCGAAGCTTGCCAGCGCCTGCCCGGTGGCGAGGGTGATGATGCTGTCGGCGTCGATCGAGAAGAGGACGACCGGGGCGCTGGCGATCACCTGGGTGAGGGTGCGCTGGCTCTCAACCAGCGCCTGGCGGCCGGCCAGGCTCTGGCGAAGGAGGGCCCGGTTGTCGATTATCACCAGCAGCTGGCTGAGGAGGATGAAGACGCCGAGACCGGCGGCGATCCAGACGCCGACCACGTCGATCCGGCCGTGTCGGAGCACTACCAGGGCCCCCTCGACAAGCGCCAGCACCAGCGCCAGGTAGGGTGCCGCGAGGCTCCCGACACCCGTCATCCGGTTCTCGGCCGGCCGTTCCGCATCCGGCTTCGCGGCCAGCGAGCCAAGGGCTATCAGGAGGTATCCGGCGACCCAGCCGCCGTCGAGAGCGGTGGTGTTGTAGGTCATCACCGCGTTCAGATAGGCGAAGGCGCTGTCGGACACGGCAAGGCAGACCACCCCGGCGCCAAGGACGGCGATCGGGAAGCGGGATCCGGAGCGGACCCTGGCCAGGGCGACGATGACGATCGTGAACATGACGAGGTCGGCGACCGGGTAGGCCAGGTTGACCAGCTTGCCGAGCAGCGACTGGGTGCTGTCGGAGAAGATCGGGCGGAGGACCGCCTCCCAGCTGACGAAGAGGAGGGCCGTGGCCATCACCAACCCATCGACCAGCGTCCGCGCCCGCTGGGCGCGCCGTCCAGCAGCGGCGGCGAAGAAGAGCAGCCCGGCGACGGCGAAGGGGATTGCGGCGATGAAGCCGACGTCAGCGATCGACGGTGAGGGGACGGTTCGCCCCAGGAAGACCTCGAGCCAGGACCAGGCGATCTCCCCGGCGCACCAGCTGAACGCGGAGATTCCGATGAGCAGCCAACCCGCCCGGATCCGGCCGGCGGTGCGATACGCCGCCCCGGTGCAGCCGATGCCTGCGAGGAGCGCCGCGACGGCGCTACCCAGGTCGTCGACGGCGGTGGCCGCCGTCTCGCCCCCCACCTGGAAGTAGATGACGACCTCATAGCCGGCCGCGGCCACCGCCAGAACGGCTGCAGCCGACCAGAAGAAGCGCCTCGACGTGGGCGCGAACCCGCCCAGCCGTTGCAAGGCTCCAACCAGCCTTCCCATCATCTCCATTCGGGCTGAAAAGTAGTGCTCAGTCGGCGACTTTCCACCGGCGGTGCGGCGTCTCGGCGCCGACAGCCTGAGCCCAAATCGGCCTCGTTTCGCTCACGCCGTGCCGAATTCCCGAGTCTGGACGCTAGGTGGAAGGCGGCTCCAGCCAGGTGACATCCCCGATCGTCACGGCGAGATGGGTCATCCCGCTGCCGGGCGCCGCTCCGTGCCAGTGCTCCTGTGCCGCGGCCGACACCAGGGTGTCGCCCGGCAACAGGAGCACCATCGCCTCGCCACGGACCTGGGCTCGGCCCTCCCCCTCGACGGCGTGGAGGACCTGGCCGCCGCTGTGGGAATGCCAATGGGTCACGGTGCCGGGCGCGAAGCGGACGAAGCTCACGCGCACCGCGGTGGGCTCCTCGTGAACGTGGATCGTGCGCTGATCCGCGTCACCCGTGAATGCGCCCTGGGGCTTGCGCAGGTCGGTGGCCAACCGGTCCTCACCACGGATCAGGGTCATCGGAAAGACAATACCGGTATGAGAATCGAAGGATCGGTCGCCCTCGTCACCGGCGGCGCTTCAGGCCTCGGCCGCGCGACGGCCGAGCTCCTCGCCGCGAAGGGAGCGAAGGTCGTGATCGTCGACCTCCCGCGCTCGGACGGCGAATCCCTTGCCGACGCCCTCGGGGGCCGCTTCGCCCCTGCCGACGTGACCAGCGAGGAGGACGTGAATCGAGCGCTCGACGTCGCCACCGAGCTGGGCCCGCTCCGGATCGCGGTCAACTGCGCCGGGATCGGCAGCGGCGGCCGCGTCGCCGGGAAGGAGGGCCCCTACCCGCTCGACCAGTTCCGCCGCGTGCTCGAGGTGAACCTCGTCGGCACGTTCAACGTGCTCAGCAAGGCCGCTTTCCGGATCGGCGCCGCCGACCCGGTCGAGGGCGAACGGGGCGTCATCGTCAACACCGCCTCCATCGCCGCCTTCGAGGGCCAGATCGGCCAGGCCGCCTACGCGGCGTCCAAGGCGGCGATCCACGGCCTGACGATCCAGACCGCCCGGGACCTGGCGTCGCTCCTGATCCGCGTCTGCACGATCGCGCCCGGGCTGATGGACACTCCGTTGCTGGCCGGCCTCCGGGAGGACATCCGGGAGCAGCTCGCAGCCTCGGTGCCGAACCCGCATCGCCTCGGCAAGCCGAGCGAGTACGCGCTGCTGGCCGCCCACATCGTCGAGAACCCCTACCTCAACGGCGAGACGATCCGCCTCGACGGTGCGCTCCGGATGGCCCCCCGCTAGTGTCCTGGGCCAGAGATTCGTACGCAAAAGCGTCGGATGCTTTCGAGGATCTGATCTGCCGTCTTGACCCA
>DAIRGV010000098.1:0-3947 GCA_036794405.1 Candidatus Dormiibacterota bacterium | reverse complement strand
CCTACTACGCCGAGATCCCGGTCGTGATCTTCGACATCCAGCGGATCGGGCCCTCGACCGGCCTCCCGACCCGCACCTCGCAGGCCGACCTCGGGTTCGTCTACAACCTCTCCCATGGCGACACCCACCACCCGATCCTCCTCCCCGGCACGGTCGCGGAATGCTACGACTTCGCCCGCGAAGCCTTCGACCTCGCCGACCGCTTCCAGACGGCCGTCTTCGTCCTCTCCGACCTCGACCTGGGCATGAACCTCTGGATGACCAAGCCCTTCACCTATCCGGAGCGGCCGTTCGACCGGGGCAAGGTGCTGAGCGCCGAGCGGATCGACGAGCTGAAGGGCGACTGGGGGCGCTACCGCGACGTCGACGGCGATGGGGTCCCCTACCGCACCCTGCCCGGCACCGAGCACCCCCTCGCCGGGTACTTCACCCGCGGTTCCGGCCACGACGAGAACGCCCGCTACACCGAATCGGGCGAGGTCTACGCGCGGAACATGGACCGGCTGGCTCGGAAGTTCGAGACCATCCGCGGCGCCCTCCCCGAGCCGGCCGTCGACGGCGGCTCGTCGAAGCTTGGCATCATCGCCTTCGGGTCGACTCTCAACGCCATCGAGGAGGCCCGCGAGGGACTCGTCGAGGCGGGTCTCGAGGTCGACTTCCTCCGCGTCCGCGCGGTTCCACTCAACGATGCGGTCACGCAGTTCGTGCGTGAGCACGAGCGGCTCTACGTCGTCGAGATGAACCGCGACGGGCAGCTCTACGACCTCCTCCGGCTGCACCTGCCGGCCGACCTGGTTGGGCGGTTGAGCTCGATCCGCCGTTACGACGGCCAGCCGATCCCCGCCGACGCGATCACGAGGCCAATCCTGGAGCTGGAGGCGGTGCCCGCATCATGAGTGTGACCCTCAACCGGATCGGCCTCGCTCGCGACGCCTACAAGGGTGCTGCGACCACGCTTTGCGCCGGCTGCGGCCATAACTCGATCACCAACCACCTGATCAAGGCTCTCTACGAGATGGGGATCGAGCCGCACCGGCTCGCCAAGATGAGCGGCATCGGCTGCTCCTCGAAGACCCCCGCCTACTTCGTGGACTCCGCCCACGGCTTCAACGGCGTCCATGGCCGGATGCCCTCGTTGACGACCGGCGCCAAGCTCGCCGACCGGCAGCTGATCATGCTCGGGGTCAGCGGCGACGGCGATACGGCGTCGATCGGCCTCGGTCAGTACATGCACCTCATCCGCCGCAACCTCGACTGCACTTACATCGTCGAGGACAACGGGACCTACGGGCTCACCAAGGGCCAGTTCTCGGCGACCGCGGACGTCGGTTCGGTGCAGAAGCGCGGCACCGTCAACACCTACGAGCCGATCGACCTCTGCACCCTCGCGATCACGCTCGGCGGGACCTTCGTCGCCCGCTCCTTCAGCGGCGACGGCAAGCAGCTGGTTCCCCTGCTCAAGGCGGCGATCGCCCATCGCGGCGTCGCCGTCCTGGATGTGGTGTCCCCCTGTGTCACCTTCAACGACCACGACGGGTCGACCAAGAGCTACGAGTGGGTCAAGGAGCACGAGGAAGCGATCCTCGATCCTTCCTTCATCCCCTACTACGAAGAGGTCCTGGTCGACTACGAGCCGGGCACCACGACCGATGTGCGCCTTCACGACGGCTCCCACCTGGTGCTCCGCAAGCTGCACGAGACCGACCACGACCCGACCGATCGCTCCGCGGCGCTGCGGGTGATCGAGGAGGGGCACCGGACCAAGCAGCTGGTCACCGGGCTGCTCTTCATCGAGCCGGAGGCGGACGACTTCTCGACGCGCGAGCGACTCCCGGAGCGGCCGCTCCGCGACCTCACCGAGGAGGAGCTGCGCCTGACACGTCAACAATTCGGCGAGGTAATGTCCGAGCTCGCCTGAGAGGGGGGATCAAGCGATGAGCGTTTTCAAGCGGATGTCAGACGTGGTCCAGCAGAAGCTGAACGCGGTCCTCGACCGGAACGAGGATCCCAACCAGGCGCTCGACTTCGCCTACCAGAAGCAGCTCGAATCACTCCAGCAGGTCCGCCGCAACGTCGCCGATGTGCTCACTTCCGAAAAGCGCCTGGAACTCCAGGAGGCGCAGCTGAAGCAGAGCGTCGACAAGCTCAATGCACAGGCGCAGCAGGCCCTCCAGCAGGGCCGCGAGGACCTTGCCCGGCTGGCGCTCGGCCGCGCCCAGGCGGCCCAGGCCCAGGTGGCCGGGCTCGACCAGCAGATCGAGCAGATGAAGGACCAGGAGCAGAAGCTGGAGATCACCGCGCAGAAGCTGCAGGCGAAGGTGGAGGCCTTCCGGACCCAGAAGGAGACGATCAAGGCGCAGTATTCGGCGGCCCAGGCGTCGACCAAGATCGGCGAGGCCGTGACCGGCATCTCCGAGCAGATGGCCGACGTCAGCCTGATGGTCGATCGCGCCCAGGAGAAGACCACCCAGATGCAGGCCCGCGCCGCCGCCATCGACCAGCTGGTCGACTCCGGCACGCTGGACCAGATCGGAGCCGGCAGCTCGGACGACATTCAACGCCAGCTGGACGCCGCCTCCACCTCCTCCAATGTCGACCAGCAGCTGGCGCTGATGAAGGCGCAGATGGCCGGCCAGCTGCCCGCCGGAGTCGTCGTCCGGATCCAGGGCGACGACCAGTACCGCCTTTCCGAGGCGGACCACGCCCAGCTCGACGCCTACGACAAGGACCTCGTGACCGCGATCAACGCCGGCGACGAGTCGGCGTTCAAGGGCAAGCTGACCGAGCTGCTCTCCTTCGTCCGGGGCAAGGGCACCCAGCTCGGCAGCGACCAGATGGTGAAATCGGGTGTCATCCTGCCGGCCGACGACATGTCCCTCGCCGAGGCGAAGGACATCATGGCCGCCCCGCCGGCCGGCTAGTTCCGCTAGTCCTTCTTGCGCGCGGCGGCCGCGGCGGCCTTCGCGGCTGCGCCCCCCTTGTTGCGGAAGAGCATCACGACGATGCCGTTGTTCCGCTGGGCGGAGGTGACGAACTCCATGTGGTCGGGCACCTCATCCCCGTCGCGAAAGGCGGAGAAGACGGTCTCGGCCGCCTTGGCGGGGTCGAACACCGCCCACGCCACGAGGCCGATGGTCTCGTGGACGCCGAGGATGTCCGCGTCCGGAGGGATCGGCAGGGTGAAGGTCGTCAGGTCCAGGGGCAACGTGAAAGCCTGCAGTTTGCGCATCGCGCCAACCTCCCTTGCGTCTAGCGGTAGGCCTGGAGCCCGGTGATCGCCTCGCCCAGGACCAGGGTGTGGATCTCGCTCGTCCCCTCGTAGGTCAGCACCGACTCGAGGTTGTTGATGTGGCGGATGACGGGGTACTCGAGGGTGATCCCGTTGGCGGCGAGGATGGTCCGGGCGGAGCGGCAGATCTCGAGCGCCTCCCGCACGTTGTTGAGCTTGCCGAAGGAGACATGCTCGGACGTGATCCGGCCCTCGTCCTTCATCCGGCCGAGATGATAGGCAACCAGCGCCGCCTTGTTCAGCTCGAGCAGCATGTTGACCAGCTTCTCCTGGGTGAGCTGGAAGGCGCCGATGGGCTTGCCGAACTGCTGCCGCGTCTTCGAGTACTCGAGCGCCGTCTCGTAGCAGGCTCGGGCCGCGCCGACGACGCCCCAGAGGATCCCGTAGCGCGCCTCGTTGAGGCAGGAGAGCGGGCCCTTCATGCCGATGACATCGGGCAGCATCGCCGAGGCCGGTAGCCGGGCGTCCTCGAGGATCAGCTCCGAGGTGACGGAGGCGCGGAGCGACATCTTCTTGTGGATGTCACGGGTCGTGAAGCCCTTGGTGCCGCGGGGCACGATGAAGCCGCGGATGCCATCCTCCGCCCGCGCCCAGAGGACGGCCAGGTCGGCGATGCCGCCGTTGGTGATCCAGAGCTTGTTGCCGTTGAGGATCCAGT
>DAIRGV010000097.1:0-4004 GCA_036794405.1 Candidatus Dormiibacterota bacterium | reverse complement strand
GGATGGTGACAACCTCGAGCTTGTAGATCTTGTGGAACTCCTCGGCCTCGGTGACCGCGGTGCCTGTCATGCCCGCCAGCCGGTCGTAGAGCCGGAAGAAGTTCTGGAGGGTGATCGTCGCGAGCGTTTTCTGCTCCTGCTGGACCTTGAGCCCCTCCTTGGCCTCGACCGCCTGGTGGAGCCCGTCGGACCAGCGACGGCCCGGCATCAGGCGGCCGGTGAACTCGTCGACGATGATCACCTCGCCGTCCTTCACCAGGTAGTCGCGGTCGCGCAGGAAGAGCACCTTCCCCTTCAGAGCCTGGTTGATCTGATGCGCCTCGACCACGTTCTCGAGGTCGTAGATGTTGGGGATCTTGGCCCACCGCTCCATCTTCGCGATGCCTTCCTCGGTGAGGGACGCGGACTTGTGCTTGAGGTCGACGGAGAAATCCTCCTCCTCCTTCAGCCGGGCCGCGTAGCGCGCGTACTCGTAGTACTTGTCGGTCGAGTCTTCGCCCTGACCGGAGATGATCAACGGCGTACGCGCCTCGTCGATGAGGATCGAGTCCACCTCGTCGACGATGGCGAAGTTGAGCGGGCGCTGGACGCAGTTCGCGAGGTCCTGGGCCATGTTGTCGCGGAGGTAGTCGAAGCCGAACTCGTTGTTGGTGCCGTAGGTGATGTCGGCGGCGTAAGCCTCGCCGCGGCTTACCGGCCGGAAGTGCTGGAGCCGGGGATCGCTATGCGACTCGTCGAGGTACTCGGGGTCGTAGAGGAAGGAGCCGGACTCGGTTACGTTGCCGCTGCCATCCCGGAGCTCGGCCTTGATGACGCCGACCGACAGTTCGAGCAGGCTGTAGACGGGCGCCATCCAGCCGGCATCGCGGCGGGCGAGGTAGTCGTTGACAGTGACCAGATGGGCGCCCTTACCGCTCAACCCGTTGAGGTAGAGGGGAAGGCTGGCGACCAGCGTCTTGCCTTCGCCGGTCTTCATCTCGGCGATCTTTCCCTTGTGGAGGACGATGCCGCCCACCATCTGGACGTCGAAGTGGCGGAGCCCGATCGTCCGCTTGGAGGCCTCCCGGGTCAGGGCGAAAGCCTCGATCAGGAGGGTCTCAAGGTCCTCCTCCCGGGCGCGCTGACGGAGCTCGTCAGAGCGCGAGCGAAGGCCCGCCTCGTCGAGGGCCGCCAATTCCGGCTCCAGCGCGGCAATGGCGCGAACGACCGCCAGGTGCTGCTTGACCTCGCGCTCGTTGGGGTCGAGCAGCCTTGAGAAGAACGCCAACTGAGTGTTCCCGCTCCTTAGCTGATTTTTGCCTTAGCTGATCTTGGGTTCGATGATCGCGACCGACCCGTCACCGCGCCGGTAGATTACGTTCAGGTCACCGGTATCCTCGTCCAGGAAGAGGTGGAACAGGTGCCCGTTGACTTCCAACGCGTCCGTGGCCTGGCTCACCGACTCGGCCTTTACCTTGGTAATTACCCGTTCCGGTCCGTCGGTAACCGTAGCCGTCGGCTGCCGGGCCTCGCTCTCGTCCACTCTCGGCCGGTGGCGGTCGACGATCTTCTCCTTCAACTTGAGCACCTGCCGGTCGACCTTCTCGAGGGCAAGGTCGAGGGCCGCCTGCAGGTCGCGGCCGCGCTCGGCCGCAGTCAGCAGGGGCGTCTTGCGTCCGTCCATGTGGACGAGGATCCTGACCACCTTTTCGTTCTCGGCACCCCTTTTGGACTCGGGGTCGAAGTGCACCTCGGCCTCCAGCACGCGGTCGAAGTGGCGGGTCAGCTTCTCCAGCCGGTGCTCGGTGTAGGCACGAAGCCGAGGCACCAATTCCTCGGTCCGGTCGTGAATGACAACCTTCATGTCCAGGCCTCCTATAGGGGCTACCCGACCTGAGTCTAGGCCGCCCGAACAGGCCGCGAGAAGCAGCGGAGGTCGGCCCCCGGCTCAAGCGCGGCGCCAAGGCCGGGTTCACCCCGGCCGTTTGAGCTGTTCAAGAATCGACACCAGACGCAGCGCCCCAAAGGGGGGTTCCGGAAGGGCTTGGATAGGGGGCCCCGCGCAGCGGGGAATGCGGGCCTGTCCCCCCTTGCCCGTCTACCTTGGCGCCATCATCCGGGGGTCGGGGAAGAGCGACTGGATCTCGGCCGGGAGCTGGAGGCCCATGGAGAACATCCGGTCGAGGATCTTGGGGCGGATGCCGGTGGGCTTGAACTGGCCGATGATCTTGCCGTCCGGCCCGGCGCCCTCGGATTCGAAGACGAAGATTTCCTGCATCGTGATCGTCTCCCCCTCCATGCCGGTGATCTCGGTGATCGAGCTCACCCGGCGGGAGCCATCGCGGAGGCGGTTCAGCTGGCAGAAGATGTTGATGGCGCCGGCGATCTGCTGCCGGATCGCCTTCACCGGGAGATCGATGCCAGACATCAGGACCAGGGTCTCGAGGCGGGCCAGCGCGTCGCGCGGCGTGTTGGCGTGGACTGTCGTCATGGACCCGTCATGGCCGGTGTTCATGGCCTGCAGCATGTCGAGGGCCTCGCCGCCGCGGCACTCGCCGACGACGATCCGCTCCGGCCTCATCCGGAGGCTGTTGATCACGAGCCTTTGGATCGTGATCTCACCCTCGCCGTTGATGTCCTTGGGCCGCGTCTCCATCCGACAGACGTGCTCCTGGTGGAGCTGCAGCTCGGCTGCGTCCTCGATCGTGACGATTCGGTCCTCCGGCGGGATGAAACCGGAGAGCACGTTGAGGAAGGTCGTCTTGCCGGTGCCGGTGCCGCCGGAAACGACGATGTTGGCCTTGGCCAGCACGGCCGCCTTCAAGAAGCCGAATCCGACTTCGGTGCAGGTGCCGAAACGGATCAGGTCCTCGACCTGGAACGGGTCCCGGGCGAACTTGCGGATCGTCAGAAGCGGCCCGTCGATCGCGAGCGGCCGGATGACCGCGTTGACGCGGGAACCGTCCGCCAGGCGGGCGTCAGCGAGCGGCGTCCGCTCGTCGATCCGGCGGCCCACCGAGCGGACGATGAACTGGATGACGTTGAGAAGCTGATCCTCGTCCTGGAACTTGATCCCGGTGAGCACGACCTTGCCCGCCATCTCGACGTAGACGTGGTCGATCCCGTTGACCATCACCTCGGTCACCCGGTCGTCTTCGATCACCGGCTGGATGGGCCCGAGCTGGGCGTAGTACTCCTGAAGGTCGATTCCGGGGATGCGAACTGCCATGTAACCCTCCTGGGAATAGTGCGCGGTCACTATAACTTGACTCTGGCGACCGTGAACCCGATCACGGGACCCGCACCGGCGGCCTTCAGGGCGGTGGCGCAGGCGTCAAGGGTGGCGCCGGTGGTGGCGACATCGTCCACCAGGAGCAACGATCGCCGGCCCAGTTCGGGTCCCTCCCAGCGGAACGCGCCGGCCACGTTGGCCTGCCGCCGGAGGCGGTCGAGGCCCACCTGGGGCGGCGTGTCCCGCAACCGGACCAGGCCGGGCAGGGCCGGGAGGCCGCAGAGGCGGGCCAGCTCGCGGCCCAACAGCTCGGCCTGGTTGTAGCCGCGGCGCCGCTGCCGGGCCGGGTGGAGGGGAACCCAGGTGATGGCTTCGGCGGCAAGCCCTCCACGGCCAGGCGCTCGGCGAGAAGGAGCGCGAGGGGTCGCCGGAGCGGCCGCCGGCCCTCGTACTTGAACCGGTGGAGCGCCTTCTCGACCGGGCCCTCGTAGGCGGTGGCCGAGCGGAGCCGGGTCAACCTTCGGATCCGGGCCCGGCAGCCACAGGCGTCTCGGGCGTGCTCGACCTCAGCCCCGCAGCGGCCGCAGGTCGGCTCCTCCAACCGGCGGGTCCGGCGGCGGCAACCCGCGCAGTAAAGAGCGCCCAGAGCGCCGCAGCCGCCGCAGCGAGGTGGGAGGAGCAGGTCGAGTAAGGCGTCGAGCATCTCGCTCGACGCTAGCGGCCCGCGGAACAGCCGCCGTTAAGCCCGTTTTCCGCACTTGGTCTGTGGCGGCCGCGCACCCAGCCCCGAATT
>DAIRGV010000039.1:0-20515 GCA_036794405.1 Candidatus Dormiibacterota bacterium | reverse complement strand
ACGCTCGGCGTCCTCCGCTTCCCTCCCGAGGGCGGCGAGGCGTACCTGGCCTCGGTGCATCCGGGGCACACGGTCGACGAGGTGCGTGCGGAGACGGGGTGGGAGCTCCAGGTGTCACCCCGGATTGCGGAGACGCCGGCGCCGACCGTCGAGGAGCTGGCGCAGATACGCCGGTTCGACCCTGAGGGTTTCTGGACGCGACGGGGCTAGGCCTCTGGGCGGCCCCACCCTGCCCTCCCCACTGCGCGGGGAGGGTGAACCGGCGGCCGCCCTAAGTAGCTGTTTTCCCCCTCCCCGCTCGCGGGGAGGGCAGGGTGGGGCCATCCGCAGGCCCAAAAGCTGCCCGCGAACGGTGCCTAGCGGCCTTTGAAGTCCGGCTTTCGCTTTTCGAAGAAGGCCGCGATCCCCTCGGCGGCGTCGTCGGAGACGAAGATGCGGTTGATCGCCTCCCGCTCCAGCGCGTTGCCGAGGTCGAGCGGGGCGTCGTAGCCGAGCTGGGTCGCCACCTTCGCGCGGCCGATCGCCTCCCGCGGGCCCGCCGCCAGCTCGGCGGCATAGTCGAGGGTCATCTCGCGCAGCTTCTCGGGGTTGTCGAAGAGGCGATCGACGACGCCCAGCTTCTCGGCGCCCTCGGGTGAGAAGGTGCGCGCCTTGACGATCAGCTCCAGTCCCTTCGACTTGCCGACCAGGCGGGGAAGGCGCTGGGTGCCGCCGTTGCCGGGGAAGAGGCCCAGGTTCACCTCCGGCAGCCCGAGCTTGTAGTCGCCGTTGGCGGCGAAGCGGAAGTCGCAAGCGAGCGCGATCTCGAGGCCGCCGCCGAGGGCGTGGCCGGCGATCTCGGCGATGAAGATCAGCGGGGTGGTCTCCATCTTGCGGAGGACCTCGTGCATCAGCAGGACCGTCATCCAGCGCTGCCGCGCGCTGCCTTTCTGGAAGGCGCCCACGTCGGCGCCGGCGCTGAAGAACTTCTCCGAACCGCTCCGAAGGACGACGGCCCCGACCTCCTCGTCGATCCGGGCGTCGTCGATGGCGGCGCCGAGCTCGCGGGCGAAGGCGATGTCATAGCTGTTGGCGGGCGGCCGGTCCATAGTTATGACCCCCACGCCGCGTTGCTTGTCCAGGCTTATCGCCATTCGTGTCACCCCTCATAACCCTTCCGCCGCGAACCTTCGACACATAATTATCCGGTTACCACCGCAATCACTTTTTGCATTGGAGATTTCTGAATGGCCACGATGATCATCGAGGGGCAGCGGGTTCAGGCCGCCTCCGGCGAGACCTACGACGTGATGAACCCGGCCACCGGCGAGGTCGTCGACAAAGTTCCCGCCGGCGGTCCCGAGGACGTCGACCGGGCCGCCAAGGCCGCCGCCAAGGCGCAGCAGACCTGGGGACGGCTGGCGCCGGCCGAGCGGGCCAAGATCCTCCACCGGGCCGCGGCCCACGCGCACACCAAGGTGGACGAGATCGCCCCCATCCTGACCCGGGAGCAGGGCAAGACGCTGCTCGAGTCGAAGATCGAGGCGGAGCGGTTCGCCGACAACATCGCCTGGTTCGCCGACCTCGCCGACAAGGTCCACGGGGAGCACGTCAACCTCGCCTCGACCAAGCTCACCGGGCTCGTCGTCCGGCGCCCGATCGGCGTCACCGGCGCGATCGTGCCCTGGAACTTTCCCCTCACCCTGGCCGCCAACAAGGTCGCCCCCTCGATCGCGGCCGGCAACTGCGTCGTGCTCAAGCCCTCCAGCTCGACCCCGCTCTCGACCCTCGCCTGCATCCAGGCCCTCCTCGACGGCGGCCTGCCCGAGGGCGTCGTCAACGTCGTGCTCGGCACCGGGACGGGCGACGCCATCGTCACCCACCCGTTGATCCGCAAGATCGGGCTGACCGGCTCCACGCCGACCGGCAAGAAGGTGATGGCCCGGGCGGCCGAGCACCTCAAGAAGATCACCCTCGAGCTGGGCGGCAGCGACCCCTGCATCGTGCTGGCGGACGCCGACCTCGACGCCGCCGCGGCGGGAGTGCGGATCGGCCGCTTCTTCAACTGCGGCCAGGCCTGCCTGGCGACCAAGCGGATCTTCGTCGAGGAGGCGGTCTACGACGCCTTTCTCGAGAAGATCGCCGCGCAGGCGGCCAAGATGAAGCCCGGCAACGGACTCGACCCCGCCAGCCGGATGGGCCCGATGCACACCTCCACCCAGCGAGCGGAGGTCGAGGCCCAGGTCAAGGACGCCCTCGACCGGGGCGCGCGGGTCGTCTACGGAGGTGGGCGGCCGGAGGGCGAGGGCTTCGACAAGGGCAACTTCCTGAACGCGATCGTGCTGGCCGACGTGCCGCCCGGCAGCCGGATGCTGACCGAGGAGGTCTTCGGACCCGCCCTGCCGGTCGTCAAGGTGAAGGACCTGGACGAGGCGATCCGCCTCGCCAACGACTCGTCCTTCGGCCTCGGCTCCTCGATCTGGACCGGGAGCATGGCGTCCGCCTTCCGAGCGATCAACGAGCTGGAGGCCGGCTACACCTGGGTCAACTCGGTCCAGATCGCCTATGACGAGCTGCCCTTCGGCGGCACCAAGCAGTCGGGCTTCGGCAAGGAGCACGGAGTCGAGGCCTACCACGAGTACACCGAGATGAAGTCGGTCGTGATCGGGGGATTGACGTAGCCCTGCGCTAAACTGCGCCGCGAATTGCGGCGACTGATCCTGCCGGCGGTGCTGTCGATCCTGGCGCTGGCGGGATGCTCGCTGACGTCCGGCCCCCCGGCTCCGACGCCGGTTCCGACGATCCGCACCGAGGGGCAGGACGTCAAGTGCGCGGGCGGCGACCACGGCATCGAGGAGGTGCAGTTCGGCTGGTCCTGGTGCTACCCCTCGACCTGGAAGTTCCAGGAGCGGCTCCAGCCGACCAGCGCCCCGGCGGGGGTGGACGCCACTTTCGACATCGTCAACGACGTCCCCTCCGGCCAGGCCGGGAGCGGCGACTTCGGCTTCCTCATCGTCGGCACCTACCAGATCGGGGACGCAGCCGGCCTCAAGGATTGGGTGAGCGCCAACGTTGGCGCCGGCGAGCAGCTGACGCCGATCAGCTGGGGCAACGCGAAGGACGCCGAGCAGGACGCCCGAGGCCGGCGCTTCGCGCTCACCGACAGCCACGTGGTCGAGATGGACGTCCGCGGCGACGCCATCTCGGCGGAGATGGCCAAGCGCCTTTTAACCTGGAAATTCAACTAGCCGCGCCCCGCCGTCGGCGTCGCGCCAAGGCCGGGTTCATCCCGGCCGTCTGAGTCCGTAAAACGACACCAAGGCGTCGCGCCGAGAAGGGGGGTTCCGGAAGGGGGGAGCTCGCTCCCCCCTTGCATTTTGTTACGCCGGCCGCTTGAAGAGGGTCTGGAACTTGATCGCCAGTCCCATGTCGCCCTTGATCTTGAGCTTGCCCTGCATGAAGGCGGCGGTCCCGTCCATCTGGCCAAGCGCGATCTTGACGTAGTCGGCGGCGTCGGCGAGCAGGGTCAGGTTGGGGTTCTCCGCCTCGCCCTTGCCGGCCTCAGCGGTGCCGTCGTGGATCTTGAGCCACCACTTGCCGCCGTTCTCCCCGCTGAGGTCGAACTGGACCGTCGCATTGGTGGTCCCGGCCTTGGCGCTGTCCAGGTGCTGGGGCATCTGCTCGATGACCATGTCGGGAGTGACCTGGTCGGCTGACATCTCTTGGGCCAATTTATTTCCTCCTGGTTCTGGAGCCCATTGCCGCCGTGCGTCAGGGGCCTGATTGCCATAGTAGCGGCGGGTAGACTCTGGCTAGCAGTGGGGGCGACCGAGGCGGCTGAAACCAGGCTTACCCAGATCGCTCCCGGGATCCACGAGATTCGCCTCCCGATCCCCTGGGAAGAGGAGATCGTCAACTGTTTTCTCTTCTCCCGGGGCTCACAGGTCGACCTCCTCGACTGCGGCATCCAGACCGACGAGTCGGTCGCCGCCGTCCTCGCCGCGATCGAGGAGGTCGGCGGTCCGGGCGCCACCCTCCGGCGGCTCGTCATCACCCACATCCACCCCGACCATTTCGGGGCGGCCGGCGCGCTCAAGGAGCGCACCGGGGTCGAGCTCTTCATGCACCGGCTCGAGGTTCCGATGGTGCATCCCCGCTACCTGGAGCTGGAGCAGCTGGTGGCCGAGGTCGGCCACAACCTGCGCCTGAACGGGGTGCCGGAGCCCGATGTCAGCTCGCTCCAGAACGCCTCCCGGGCGATGCGCGAGTACGTCCGCCCGGGGGAGCCGGACGTCCAGCTCGACGGTGCCGAGACGCTCGAGCTGGGCGGACGCCGGCTGCGGGTCGAATGGACACCGGGCCACTCGCCCGGGCACGTCTGCCTTTTCGACCTCGACGATCGGCTGCTCTTCGCCGGCGACCAGATCCTGCCCGACATCAGCACCAACATCGCGCTCCACCCGCAGAGCACGCCCAACCCGTTGGGCGAGTTCCTGGAGTCGCTGGACCGACTCCTGGCGCTGGAGCCGGCGCTGGTCCTGCCCGCCCACGGCCGGCCCTTCGTGGACGCGGCCAGCCGGGTCGCCCGGCTCCACGCCCACCACCAGCGCCGCCTCGACCAGATCGAGGCGCTGCTCGGCGAGGAGGAGCTCAGCGGCTGGGAGGTGGCGATCCGGATCTGGGGTGAGCGAAAGGACATCTGGGACAAGCGGATGGCGCTCCAGGAAGGCCTCGCCCATCTCCAGCTGCTGGCGGTTCAGCGGCGCGTGACCAAGCTGGCGGACTCCGGCGGCGTCCGCTGGAGGCGAGGCGAGTCGGCCGCAACCGGCTAGCGCGAGGCGGTCGCGGTGAGCCCGGTCCGGATCCCGAGAGGGAAGAGCTCCGCCGGGTAGGCGGCGAGGCCGACCGTCCCCGGCCCGGCGTGGGTGCCGACGGCCGGGCCCAGCGGCTGCACGATGAGTGACTCGGCGATCCCCTGCAGCCGCTCCGCCAGAGCCCGGGCCGCCGGTTCGGCGGCGGCGTGGCCGATGACGAGGCAGAGGCCGCCCCCGCGGTCGACGGACTGGGCCAGCTCGATCAGCCGGCCGATCGCCCGGTCCTGCGTCCGCACCCGCTCCAGCGCCACGACCTCACCGTCCTCGATCGCCAGGATGGGCTTGATCTGGAGGACGGAACCGAGCAGTGCGCCGGCGGTGCCGATCCGGCCGCCGCGGCGCAGGAATTCAAGGGTGGAGACGGCGAAGTAGCAGCGCAGAGTCTCCCGGACCCGGGTCACGTCCTCCAGGATCTCCGAGGCGTTGCCCCCCCGGGCGGCTCGCGCCGCCGCGACCAGGACCAGGGCGGCCAGGGGCATCGAGGCGAACTGGGAATCGAGGACGTGGATGCGCTCGCCGCCGACCATCGCCGCCGCCTGCTGGGCGGAGCTCATCGTCCCGCTGAGCTTGGGCGAGACGTGGATCGACACCACCTCGTCATGGTCCGCCAGGAGCCGCTCGTAGGCCTCTTTGAACTGGCCCGGCGCGGGCTGGGAGCTGGTCGGGTGCGAGCTCGTCGTCTGCAGCCGGCGATAGAAATCGGCCGGGCTGATGTCGATCCCGTCGAGGTAGCTGCGGCCGTCGAGGTTGACCGTCAGCGGGACCACCGTGACCCGGTTGCCGGTTGCGAGCTCGGGCAGGAGGTCGGCGGTCGAGTCGGTGACGACCGCGACGCGGGGCATCGACGCCTCAGCCGATCTCGAGCCGGCGGCTGGCCTCGACCAGCTCGGAGATCGCGGGGTCGGAGCCACGGGCCGTCTCCTCGAGGAGCGCCGAGAAGGCCGCGGCGGCGGTGGTGACCCGGGTCGTCAGCCGGCTCCGGCCCAGCCGGGCGAGGGTCGAGCCGAGGCCCATGGCGGCCACCGTCTGGGCCTTTGCCAGCGGTGCCGTCCCGCCCTCGAGCACGATCCGCGCCGCTTCGCCGCCCTGCCGCCCGGCGGCGCGCAGCCGGGAGAGCCAGTACCCCATCCCGAGGGCGAGGTCGCCGCTCGACCCGGCCAGGTAGGCGCGGGCGGCTGCCGCCTCGTCGCGGATCGCCGAGAAGCGCTCGAAGGCGGTCGTCAGAGAGGCGCCGAAACCGCCGCCCGCGGCCGGTTCCTCGGCGGTGGGGGAGAAGAGGATGCGGGAGCGGCCCCCGTGGACCGGGGTTCCGGCCTGCACGTAGCGACGGGCGACCAGGCCCAGCTTCTCCAGCTCCAGCAGCAGGTCATAGGCGGTCCAGGCGGAGATCCGCATCCGGGCGCCGACGAGCGAGTAGTGGACCGCCGAGCCCGCCTCCTCTGTGAGGCGGCGAAGCGTGGCGAGCGTCTCCAGGCGCCGTGGGGTCAGGGCGTGGAAGATGGCGCACCCAAAAGACCAAAAACGACCATCAGGCCAGTTTAGGTCGCCCGCGGCGGGTCGATGCCATCGTCGCGGCGGCGCATCGGGTGCTCCGGCCGCCGGAGGAACCGGATCTCGAGGGGCCGGACCAGCACCAGGCCGACCAGGACGATCACGACACCGAACCCGGCCAGCAGGTAGAGCCCGAAACCGACGGTCATCCCGAGAGCCGCCACCACCCAGACGGTAGCCGCCGTGGTCAGGCCCTTGACCCCGTCGTCGGAGCGGAAGATGGCGCCCGCCCCGAGGAAGCCGACGCCCGTGACGACCTGGGCGGCGATCCGGGTCGGGTCGGTCGTGTGACCGGGCAGGAAGAAGAAGCCGGCGGCGGTGAAGAGGCAGGAGCCGACCGAGACCATCGCCATCGTCCGCACGCCGGCGGGGTGGCCGCGGTACTCGCGCTCGATGCCGACCAGGGCGCCGATGACGAGCGCCACGATTACCCGCAGGACGATCTCGAGCTGGACCTCGACGCTCACGGCCGGGAGTTTAAGGCTTCGTCGGGGCCTAGTTGGAAGCGCCGCCCTCCGGCTCGGCATCCGGTTGGTCGGGGAGGTCGGGGAGGTCGAGGCTGTTGACGAGGTCGCGAAAGACGGCGAGGCGGTCCTCGTCCGGGGTCCCGTCCTCGAGGTCCTCCTTCTCGGGCAGGACGCCCGCCTTCTCGAGGACCTCGTCGGCGACGAAGATCGGGCACTCCATCCGGACGGCGAGGGCGATCGCGTCGCTCGGCCGGGCGTCGACGTCGAGGTCACGCCCGTCCTGGCGCAGGTGGACCCGGGCGTAGAAGACGTCGTTGGCGAGCGAGGTGACGACGATCCGGCTGAGGCCGATCTCGAGCTGGCCGAGGGTACTCGCCATCAGGTCGTGCGTGATCGGGCGGTCGGGCGTGATGCCGGTGATCTTGAGGGCGATCGCGTTCGCCTCGTAGACGCCGATCCAGATCGGGAGGTAGCGCTCGGCGCCCTTCTCCTTGAGGATCACGACGTGCTGTCCCGTCGGCATGTGGACCCTGATGCTGTCGACCGCAACCTCGATCAAACCGTCGATTTCTACGCCTCCTGAGCCCATTCTAGTTGGGCACCCCGATGCCCCCTGCCCAGCGCCACCTGCTGCCGATCTCGGTCAAGGCCGTCCTCGTCGACGGAGACCGCGCCTGCCTGCTGCTCAACGAGCGCGACCAGTGGGAGCTCCCCGGCGGGCGCCTGGAGCGAGGGGAGTCGCCGGAGCAGTGCCTCCGCCGCGAGGTCCTGGAGGAGGTCGGCCTCGAGGCCGAGGTCGAGCGGCTGGTCGAAGCGCGGGTCTTCGCACCAGCCCCCGGGAAGGAGGTCTTCGTGGTCGTCTACCGCTGCCGGTTGGCCCGGGCGGGGGAGCCCAGGCTCAGCGCCGAGCACCGCCAGGCGGGCTGGTTCACCCTGGCTGAGATGGCCTCCCTGGTCCTGCCCCCCGGGTACCTGGCGAGCCTGCGAAAGGCGATCCAGCCGGCGACCTAGACTTCGGCTCATGCCTCCCAGGGGCGGTCGCAAAGGCCGGCTCGTTCTCATCGACGCGCACAGCCTCATCTACCGGGCCTTCTTCGCGCTGCCGCCGATGAGCACCTCGGCCGGCGAGGTCACCAACGCGGTCTACGGCTTCACCTCGATGCTCGCCATCGTGCTCGCCTCGCGACCCGAGTACGCGGTCGCGGCCTTCGACGTCGGCGGACCGACCTTCCGCAACGAGGAATACGCGGAGTACAAGGCCGGCCGGAGGGCGATGCCGGATGATCTCCGGCCGCAGATCCAGCGCGTCCGCCAGGTGCTGGAGTCGTTCTCCATCCCGCTCTACGGTGTGCCCGGGTTCGAGGCCGACGACATCGTCGGGACCCTCGCCCACCAGGGCGAGGAGATGGGCCTCCAGGTGACCATCGTCAGCGGGGACCTCGACTGCCTGCAATGCGTCACCGACTCGGTTGACGCGCTGGTCCCACGGCGGGGCATCACCGACACCACCATCTACGGTCCCGACCAGGTCCGCCAGCGCTACAACCTGGAACCCTCGCAGCTGATCGACTACAAGGCGCTTCGGGGCGACACCTCGGACAACATCCCGGGGGTGCCGGGGGTGGGGGAGAAGACGGCCTCCCTGCTGGTGGCCCAGTTCGGTTCGATCGAGAACCTGCTCGCCAACCTGGACCAGCTGAAGCCGGGTCGGGTCCGCGACGCGCTGGAGGCGAACGCCGACCGGGTGCGGCTCGGCAAGCGCCTCGTGACCATCCGCCTCGACGTCGACGTCCACCTCGAGCTGGAGCGTTCGCGTTGGACGCGCTATGACGCGGACGCCGCCCGACGGCTCTTCGACGAGCTCGAGTTCCGCCAGCTGCTGGCTCGCTTCCCGGCGCCGGATTCGATCCAGGTCCCGGTCCAGCCGACGCTGGCCTTCGAGCCCGTGGCGCCCGCCGAGGGGGTCAGGGTGGTGACCGGCCGGGACGAGCTGGACGAGCTCGGCGGGCGGCTGCGGCGGGCGGAGGAGGTCGGTGTCTTCGGGCTCTGGGACGGTCCCGCCCGGGGCGGTCGGCTGGTCGGCCTCGGGCTCGGATTTGCGGACCAGGCCTACTACGTGCCCCTGCGCCACGAGAACGACGCCGTCAACCTTCCGCTCGACCTGCTGCTGAGCGATGTCACCGCCGGTCTTCGGGGCCTCGAGCTGCTCGGCCACGACGTCAAGGAGATGCAGCTCGCCCTCGACGGCGTCGACCCGCATCCCTACCGCTGGGGCTTCAGCAGCTCGCTCGCCGCCTACCTGCTCGGCGCCGGGGCGCGCGACCCGCGCCTGGAGGATCTGTCCCGAGACTTTCTCGGTCAGGACCTGGTGCCGACCGACCAGCTGCTGGGCACTGGTCGCAGCGCCCGCCAGCCGTCGGCGACCGACGTCGCGGACGCCGCCAACTACACCGCCGGCCGCGCCCGCGCCTGTTTCAACCTCCGGCCGCGCCTCGCCGCCGAGATGCGCAACCTCGGGGTCGACTACCTCTTCCACGAGGTCGAGCTGCCGCTGGCCCGCGTGCTGGCGGGGATGGAGTCGGAGGGCGTCGCCATCGACGTGCCCTACCTGGCCGAGGTCGCGGTCGACCTCGGCGCCCAGCTGGCGGCGATCGAGGCCGAGGTCGCCTCGCTGGCGGAGGAGACAGGGGGAAGCACGATCAACCTGAATGCTCCGCAGCAGCTGGCCAAGTTCCTCTTCGAGGACCTGAAGCTGCCGGTCGGAAAGCGGATCAAGACCGGCTACTCGACCGACGCCGAGACTCTGGAGGCGCTCCGCGACAGGCACCCGATCATCGGTCGGATCCTCGAGCATCGCCAGCTGAGCAAGCTCAAGTCGACCTACGTCGATTCGCTGCCGGGGCTCGTCGACCCCCGCGACGGCCGCGTCCACACCTCGCTCAACCAGGCCGCGACGGCGACCGGCCGGCTCTCCAGCAGCAACCCCAACCTGATGAACATCCCGATCCGGACCGAGCTCGGCCAGCGGATCCGGCGCGCCTTCGTCGCCGGCCGGCCCGGCCACCTTCTGCTCAGTGCCGACTACTCGCAGATCGAGCTCCGGATCGCTGCCCACCTCTCCGAGGAGCCCAATCTCCTGAGCGCCTTCGAGGCGGGCCAGGACATCCACGCGGCGACCGCCGCCCGGGTCTTCAGAGTCCCGATCGAGTCGGTGACGCCCGACCAGCGGCGGCTCGCCAAGATCGCCAACTTCGGTTCGCTCTACGGCCAGGGCGAGTACGGCCTTTCGATCCAGATGGGCATCCCGGGCGACGAGGCGAGGGAGTTCCTGAAGGAGTACTGGTCGACCTACGCCCGGCTCCGGGAGTGGCTGGACGGGGTTCGCAACCAGGCGCGGGAGGAGGGGTTCGTCGTCAGCCCGACCGGCCGCCGGCGGTCGATCCCCGACCTCCGCTCGCCCAACTTCCAGCTCCGGGCGGCCGCCGAGCGGATGGCGATCAACTTCCCCATCCAGTCCCTAGCGGCGGACATCATCAAGATCGCCATGGTCCGGCTCGATCGCGAGATGGAGGAGTCGCGACTGGCGGGGAAGATGATCCTCCAGGTCCACGACGAGCTGGTCTTCGAGATCCCCGAGCCGGAGAGCGAGACCTTCGCCGAGATGGTGCCGCGGGTGATGGTCACCGCCTACGAGCTGCAGGGCGGCCTCGAGGTCGAGGCCCGGTTGGGGCCGAACTGGGCGGAGGTCCGCAAGGTCGCGGCGCTCCGCGCCTGATGCCCGAGCTGCCCGAAGTCGAGACGATCGTCTCCGACCTCCGGCCCCTCGTCGACGGCCGCACCGTCGCCACCGTCGACCTCCGCTTTCCCGCGATCGTCCGCTACCCGGAGCCGGAGGCCTTCGCGCGGGACCTGCCCGGCCAGCGGGTGGTGGCGCTGGAGCGGAGAGGCAAGTACATGCTGCTCCGCCTCGGCGGCGGCGCGGTCCTCGTCGTCCACCTCGGCATGACCGGCCAGCTGCTCCACAAGCTGCCCGAGGACGCCTACCGCCCGCATACCCACGCCGTCCTCTCGCTCGACAACGGCACCCAGCTCCGCTACTCGGACCCCCGCCGCTTCGGGCGCCTCCTGCTCGGTACCGAGGCGGAGCTGGTCGCCGCCCGCAAGCTGCCGCGCCTGGGACCCGAGCCACTCGATCCCGAGTTCACGCCCGCCGACCTTCACCGCCGCCTCGCCGGCCGGCGGGCGCCGCTGAAGCTGCTCCTGCTCGACCAGTCGGTGCTGGCCGGAGTTGGCAACATCTACGCCGACGAGGCCTGTTTCCGGGCCCGAATCCGGCCCGACCGGCCGGCCGGTCGCCTCTCCCGCGATCGTGTCAGGCGGCTCCACGCCGCGGTCCGGGAGTCGCTCCTGGAGGGAATTGCCAACCGGGGCAGCTCGGTCGACGACTACGTCGACCTCTACGGCGCCCGAGGCCGCCAGCAGGAGGAGCTCCAGGTCTACGGCCGGGGCGGCCGGCCCTGCTTCCAGTGCGGCGCACCGCTGACCCTGGTCCGGCTCGGCGGCCGGGCGACCGTCTTCTGCCGTCGATGCCAGCGGTAAGGCGCTGGGCGCTCGGCGCGGGTGTCCTGGCTGCGACCTACGTCGGGTTCAGCCTGGCGGTGGCGGCCAACGCGCTGCGTGCCATCGACCGCACGGTGGCCGCCGCCTTCCAGGGAATCTACGACCCGTCGCTGCTGCTGCTCTTCCGAGCCATCGCGCTGCTCGGCGGCCTCGAGCTCACCAGCCTGCTCGCGCTGGCGCTGTTCGGCTACCTCTGGCGGCAGGGCTACCGGCGCGGAGCCTTCGCCGCGGCTGCTCTGCCACTCGCCACCCTGGTCGAGCTGATCTACAAGCGGTCGATCCACCACCCCGGGCCGCCTCTCTCGATCTCCCATCCCGACGGCCCCAGCCTGAGCGACCTGCTGACGCGGCCCGGGGGCATCGAGTGGAGCTTCCCGAGCGGCCACATGACGCGGTCGCTCGTCATCTACGGGCTGCTCGCCTTCGTCGTGCTCCGCCTCGCCGGGAGGCCCTGGCTGCGGCGCCTGGTCCTGGTCCTGGCCGTCGCCGTCGTGTTGTTGGAAGCGTTCGATCGCCTGTACCTTGAGGTCCATTGGGAATCCGACGTGATCGGCGGCCTGCTGCTCGGGGCGACCTTCCTGGCGGCCTCTGTCACCTGGCTGGAATGGAGTGAGGCGAAACCTGGATGAGTGAGAGGCCGGTGCTGCTGATGGTGACCGTCGGGACCCGCGATGAGGCCGAGAACCTCGGGGAGGGGCTGGTCGTGAAGGGACTCGCGCGGCACGGCTCGGTGATCCCCGTGATCCACTCCTTCTGGATGGCGGCCGGCCGCCTCGAGCGCGGCCACGAGGCCCTCCTGCTGGTCACGACGACGGCCGGCCAGGCGGAGGCGGTGGAGGGCTACATCCGCGAGCACAACTCTTTCGAGTCGCCCCACGTGGTGACCCTCCAGCTCGCCAATGAGACTTCCTCCTAGGATCCCGCTCGGAACCTTCCCGACGCCGCTCGAGCCGCTGCCGCGGCTCTCCGCCGAGCTCGGGGTCGAGGTCCTCGCCAAGCGCGACGACCTGACGGGGCTCGCGCTCGGCGGAAACAAGGTCCGCAAGCTCGAGATGCTGCTCGCGCAGGCCGTCGCCGGCGGCGCCGACGCGGTCGTCACCTGCGGCTCGGTGCAGTCGAACCACTGCCGCTGCACGGCCGCCGCCGCCCGCCGGCTGGGCCTCGAGTGCGGCCTCGTCCTCTTCGACGGCCGCCACAACGAGGCGAACGGCAACCTGCTCCTGGACCACCTCTTCGGCGCCACGGTCGAACGGCACCCGGCCGCGGCGAGCCCCCGGGCCGAGGAGCTGATGGCGGAGCTCGGCCGCCGCTACCGCCGGCCCTACCTGGTTCCCTTCGGCGGCTCCAACGCGCTCGGCGCGGCCGCCTACGTGTGGGGCTACGAGGAGCTCCTGGAGCAGCTCGGCGGGCGCCGGGGGACGCTCTTCTGCGTCACCTCGAGCGGCGCCACCCACGCCGGCCTGGCGGCCGGGGAGGTGATCCTCGGCGGTCCCCGGGTGGTCGGCGTCTCGATCGCCGACAGTGTCCTCGCGGCCCGTTCCCGGGTCGCCCGGTTGGTCGATGAGACGCTGCGGCTGCTGGGCGAGGAGCGGCCCTATCGGGTGACCGTGCTGGGCGGCCAGCAGGGCGGCGGCTACGGAATCCCGAGCGAAGCCGGACTGGCGGCGATCCGGCTGCTGGCGGGGACCGAGGGCATCCTGCTCGACCCGGTCTACACCGCCAAGGCGATGGCGGGCCTGATCGAGCAGGTTCGCCTCGGGCCGGTGGAGGAGCCCGTCATCTTCCTCCACTCGGGAGGCGTGCCGGCGCTCTTCAGCTACGCGGCGGAGCTGCTCTAGCTGTAGTAGTCGGGCAGCCTGATGTAGCGGGCGAGGACCACGCTGTGGATGCCGAGGGCGATGATCCCGAGCGCCACCAGGGCCAGCAGCGGCCGCCCATACGGCTGCGCCAGGAGGTAGTTGAAGGTCGCCGTGAAGCCGGCCGCCTTGCCCGAGTTGTGCTGCCGACCGGCCAGGAAGAGGAACCAGCCCATGAGGCCGAACACGATCCCCCGGGAGACGAAGCCGGCCCGGCCGAGGGCGTCGGTCACCTTCTTCTCGGCTTCCGACATCTCCGCCCGCTTCTCGTCCTTGCGGAAGGGCGCGCGGTAGGCCTCGATGAACTGGCCGAGGCCGGCCGCGAGGCCGATCAACCCGGCGGCTTCGGTGAGGAGCACGCCGGCGGGGGCGCTCAGCAGCTTCGCGGCCAGCTGCTGGATGCCGTCGCCGCTGCCGGTGCTGCCGTGCGTCAGCAGGCCGACGGCGAAGAAGACCAGGACGGTGTAGGAGAGCCCGCTCCAGGCGAAGCCGAGGCGGGTGACGATCCCCTGCGCGTCGCTGCCCCGATGGAGGGGGTCGTAAACAGCGCGCACGAAGCCCCAGATCGCGTAGGCGGCGATCGCCACGATCCCCGCGATGAGGAGGTAACGGCCGAGAGGGAAACCGGAGACCGCGATCAGGCTGGCCTGCTGGTCAGCCCGCTGGCTGCCGCCGGTCTGGGCGATCCAGAGGGCGGCATAGCCCATGTAGATGTAGAGGACGCCGCGGGCGACGTAGCCGGCGCGGGCGAGGAACTGGTAGATGGGGTTGCCGGCCGCGCGCTTGGCGCCGCGGTTGGCTTTGCCCGCTCCGGCGCCCACCTCGCCCATCAGGCCGCCGCCCGGCGGTTGGTGCCGCGCCGGAACCAGGTCCGGCTCGGGGTCGGGAGCCAGCGCTCGGGAAGCCAGAGCACGAAGGCGGACCAGCCGAGGCCGAGGAGGAAGCCGCCGATCACGTCGGTCGGCCAGTGGACGCCGTCGTAGATCCGCCCGAGGCAGGCGACCAGGATCAGGAGTGCGGCGCCGAGCCAGAGGAAGGGCCGCACCGGCGGCTTCAGCCGGGGGGCCAGCGCCGAGGCGATCATCACCGCCACCCAGGTGTAGAAGACGGCGTGCCCGCTCGGAAAGCTGTAGCCCTGGGCGGGGCTGATGATGTGGACCAGGTCGGGCGTCGGCCGGTGTCGCTGGACCATGCTCTTGATCAGGTTGTCGAGCAGGCTGGCGCCCGAGCCGACGAAGATCAGCCAGCCGGCGCGGCGGTCCCAGATCGCCATCACGAGCGCGATCAGCACGCCGGCCCCCAGCTGCCAGAAGCCGGCCAGGGAGTTGGTCGCGTTGAAGAGGTACACGATCGGACCCCAGGGGAAACCCTGGACGAAGAGCTCGATGACCCGGTCGAAGGCGGTGTAGAAGCCGTTCAGGACGTAGTACGAGTCAACCGCGAAGAGGAGGGCGCAACCGAGGGCGACCTGCCAGAGCCAGTGCCGGGCGGCGACGCCGGGTCGGCCCTTGCCGACCTCGGCGGCGGCCTGCTGGGCGCCGGCCGTGACCGCCTTGGCGTCCCCCGCGTCAGGCATCGAGCACCGGCCCGGAGAGGCGGCGGACGGAAAGCCCGAGGAGCGACCAGCCGGTGCCGAGCAGGAGCCCGGCGAGGACGTCGCTGGGCCAGTGCTCGGCGATGTACAGCCGCCCGACACAGACGATCGCCACGACCAGCGCCATCAGGACCCAGGCGCCGATGTAGAGCGGGCGGGAGAGGTAGCGCCGCCCGAGGATCAGGATCAGGTAGCTGAGGAACCAGACGAAGAAGACGGCGTGGCCGCTGGGGAAGCTGTAGCCGTTGGTGTGGCGGAGGACGTGGACCAGGTTCGCCGAGGGGCGGGGCCGGTGGATGAACATCTGGAGCAGCGTGTAGGCGCCGCCGCTGAGCGCGCCCCAGGCCATCAGGAGGAAACCACGGCGGTGGAGCAGGAAGACGACCACGAGGCCGATCGCGGCGAGCGCCACCTGCTTCAGCCCCTCGAGGAAGTCGACCGCACCGAAGGCGGCGACGAGCGGCCCCCAGTAGGCGCCCTGGACCGTCCGCTCGATCCCCAGGTCGAGGCCGCTGAGAGGCTGGGTGAGCACCACGAAGCCTTCTCCGGCGAAGGCGCCGAGAGCGGCCAGTGCGGCCAGGAGGAACCCGGCGCGGACCGGTGGACCCGAAGAACGAGTCAGGTCGGCGGCGGGCACAGCAGGTTGGACCAGGGCCGTCATTTGCTCCCTAAGTACTATCACATTTGTTGAGTAGTTGACAACGTGAATGGCGGCGCATCAACAGCCGCATCTGCGCGCTCGTCCCGCGACGCACAGCCAGCAGATGCTAGATTGGCGCCGATGAACACCTATCGCATTGGCGAGGCGGCCGAACTCCTCGGCGTGAGCGTCGACACCGTCCGTCGCTGGGCGGATGCCGGGCGCCTCCCGACGATCCGCGGCGGGCAGGGCCGGCGCGAGATAGCGGCGGTGGAGCTGGCGCGGTTCGCCGCCTCGCTGCCCGACCCGCCGGTTCGCCGGCCGATCGTCCGGGAGTCCGCCCGCAACCGCTTCCCCGGCATCGTCACCCGGGTCCTGCGGGACGGCGTGATGGCCCAGGTCGAGATCCAGGCCGGCCCGCACCGGGTGGTCTCGCTGCTCTCGCGGGAGGCGGCCGACGAGCTCGGCCTGGAGCCCGGCGTCCGCGCCATCGCCAGCGTCAAGGCGACCAACGTCGTGGTCGAGCTGCCCGGGTGAGGCTGCCCGTCGCCGGGCTCGTCCTGGGGCTCGCACCGGTCCTGTTCGGATGCGGCACGGCGGCCACGCCGGCGCCGGCCGACGGCGTCTCGGGCACCGTCGTCGTCTTCGCCGCCGCCTCCCTGACCGAGGCCTTTGCGCAGGTGGGGACGGACTTCCACGCCCGGCATCACGGGGCCACCGTCCGGTTCAACTTCCTGGGCAGCCCGACGTTGGTGACCCAGCTCACGGAGGGGGCGCGCGCCGATGTCTTCGCTTCCGCCGACCAGCCCAACCTAGACCGGGTCATCGCCGCGCGGCTGGGTGCCGCGCCGCCGCGGGTATTCGCCACCAACCGGCTCGAGATCGTCGTCGAGGCCCGCAACCCGAAGCATCTCAGCGGCCTCGCCGACCTCGCCCGGCCGGGGCTGATCGTCGTCCTCGCCGGCCCGACGGTGCCCGCCGGCCGCTACGCGGCGCAGGCGCTCGCGGCGGCCGGCGTCAAGCTCACCCCCGCGAGCCAGGAAACGGACGTCAAGTCGGTCGTCAGCAAGGTCGCGCTGGGAGAGGCGGACGCGGGCATCGTCTACGTCACCGACGTCAGGGCGGGCGGCGACCGGGTGGCCGGCGTACCCGTCCCCGACCAGTACAACGTGGTCGCCCATTACCCGGTCGTCCGTCTCCGGGGCGCCGCCGGGCCGGTGGCGGCGGAGGCATTCATCGACTACCTCCTCGGCCCGGACGGGCAGCGGACGCTCCGGCGATTCGGCTTCACGGCGCCATGAGGCGGCCCCGGCGCGAGCTGCCACCACCGGCGATGCTGATCCCGGCGGGCGTCGCCACCCTCTTCTTCCTGCTGCCGCTGCTGGGGCTCGTGGCGCGCGCGCCCTGGCCCGACGCCGTCGCCGACCTGGCGGCGCCGGACTCCCGGCAGGCCTTCCAGCTCTCCCTCGTCACCTCGCTCTCCGCCACCGCCATCGCCGTCCTCTTCGGCGTCCCGCTCGCCTGGGTCAACGCGAGGGTCCGCTTCCCGGGCCGCAACCTCCTCCGGGCCCTGGTCACGCTGCCGATGGTGCTGCCGCCGGTCGTCGGCGGCGTCGCCCTGCTCCTCGCCTTCGGCCGGCGGGGCCTGCTCGGACCCGCCCTGGCCGGGATCGGGATCCACCTGCCCTTCACGACCGCGGGAGCCATCCTGGCCGAGACGTTCGTCGCGATGCCCTTCCTGGTGCTGACCGTCGAGGCCAGCCTGCGCTCGATGGACATCCGCTTCGAGGAGGCGGCGCGGACGCTCGGCGCGGGCCGCTGGTACCTCTTCCGGCGGGTGACCCTGCCGCTCGTCCTGCCCTCGCTGCTGGCGGGTGCGATCCTCTGCTGGGCCCGCGCGCTGGGGGAGTTCGGCGCCACCATCACGTTCGCCGGCAACTTCCCCGGCACCACCCAGACACTCCCCCTCGCCGTCTACCTGGAGCTGGAGACGCGGCCCGACGCGGCGATCATGCTCAGCCTGGTCCTCCTGGCGATCTCGCTCGCGGTCCTGGTCGGGCTCCGCGATCGCTGGCTCGGCTCGGCTTGATCGAGGCCGCGGTCGCCCTCCGCCTCGGCAGCCTCGACCTCGACCTGGAGCTGGTCGCCGGCGAGGAGGAGGTGGTGGCGGTACTGGGTCCCAACGGCGCCGGGAAGACGACCCTGCTCCGGGCCCTGGCCGGGCTGGTGCCGCTGGAGCGCGGCCGGGTGGTCCTCGACGGCGAGGTGCTGGAGGACCCGGCCGCCGGCGTGCGCGTGCCGCCCGAGCGGCGGAGCTGCGGCGTTGTCTTCCAGGACTACCTGCTCTTTCCGCACCTCTCGGCGATCGAGAACGTCGCCTTCGGGCTGCGCAGCCGCGGTGCTGGCCGGAGGGAGGCCCGCTCCGAGGCCGCCGCGTGGCTGGACCGCTTCGGGCTGGCGGGGCTCGAGGAAGCGCGGCCGAAGGCGCTCAGCGGGGGCCAGGCCCAGCGCGTGGCGCTGGCGCGGGCGATGGCCGGCGACCCGCGGCTCCTCCTCCTCGACGAACCCCTTTCGGCGCTCGACGCGACGAGCCGGGTCCAGGTCCGGCGCGACCTCGTCCGTCACCTCGCCGCCTTCCGCGGCATCCGCCTGATCGTGACCCACGATCCGCTCGAGGCGACGGCCCTGGCCGGCCGGCTGCTGGTGATCGAGCAGGGCCGGCTCGTCCAGTCCGGCACGCCCGCCGAGGTGACGGCCCGACCCCGCTCGCGCTACGTCGCCGACTTGGTCGGCGTGAACCTCTTCCGCGGCCGTGCGGCCGGCGGCGCCGTCGCCCTCCCGGGCGGGGTCGCGCTGGCGGTGGCGGATGCTGCCGAGGGCGACGTCTTCGCGGTGATCCACCCCCGGGCGGTGGCGCTTCACCGGAATCGTCCGGAGGGCACGCCCCGGAACGTCTGGCAGGGCGAGGTGGCCGGCCTCGAGCTGGTCGGAGACCGGGCCCGGGTCCGGGTCGAAGGCGCGCTGTCTCTGGTGGCTGAGGTCACCGCCGCCGCGGTGGCGGAGCTCTCGCTGGGTGAGGGCGGCCCGGTCTGGGCCTCGGTCAAGGCGACCGAGGTCTCGGTCTACCCCGCCTGACGTCCGGGCGGCTAGAGTCGGGGTCGTCGTGAAGCCCTCCAGCTACCCGCTCGTCGATGTCGGCACCGCCCATGCCACCGTGCTCGCGCTGACCCCCGTGCTGGGGGTGGAGGAGGCGCCGATCGCGGCCTGCGCGGGTCGAGTGCTGGGACGCGATCTGGTCGCCTCCGGGGACCTGCCGGCCTGGCCGGCGAGCGCCGTCGACGGTTACGCCGTGCGCAGCGCCGACGGCGCGGGACGGCTCCGGGTGGTGGGGGAGTCGGCCGCCGGTCATCCCTTCGCCGGCGCGCTGGAGCCCGGCACCGCGGCGCGGCTCCTCACCGGGGGGGTCCTGCCCGATGGCGCCGACGCGGTGGTGATGGTCGAGGACACGACGCTGGATGGCGACCTTGTCGTCATCCAGGCGCAGCTTGCGGTGGGGGCCAACTTCCACCGGCCCGGCTCCGACCTGAGTCGAGGCGAGCGCGCTCTGCGGGCAGGACTGGTGCTGGGCCCGGCCGAGCTCGGCCTCGCCGCCGCGATGGGCCTTGCGACCCTGCCCGTGCACCGCCGGCCCCGGGTCGCCCTGCTCTCGACCGGCGACGAGCTGGTGGAGGTGGGGGAGCAACCGGCGCTCGGGCAGATCGTCGACTCCAACCGCTACGCCCTGCTCGGAGCGCTGGCTGAGGCGGGCGCCGAGGTCCGGCTGCTGGGTATCGCGCCCGACCGGCCGGGGCAGCTGCGGGCGCTGGTCGAGGAGGCGCTCGCGCAAGCCGAGGTGCTGGTGACCTCGGGCGGCGTCTCCGTCGGCACCCACGACCTGGTCAAGCCGCTGCTGGAGTCGCTGGGCGAGGTCCATATCGGGCGGGTCAAGCTGCGTCCCGGCAAACCGTTCACGTTCGCCACCCTCCCCGGGGGCCGGCTGGCCTTTGGCCTGCCGGGTTTCCCGGTCTCGTCACTGGTCACCTTCGAGGTCTTCGTCCGCCCGGCGCTCCGCCGGCTCCAGGGCCACGCCGTCCTCGAGCGCCCGACGCTGCCGGTCCGCCTCGGCTACGAGGCGCGTGCCGCGGGCGACCGCACCGAGTACCAGCGGGTCGCCCTGCACCGCGAAGGCGCCGATCTGGTGGCAACCTCGACCGGCTCGCAGTCCTCGTCGAGGCTGCTGTCGCTGGTGGGTGCGCACGCCCTCATCCGCATCCCCCCGGGGGGCGCGGCGATCGCCGCCGGCACGATCGTGGAGGCGGTGATACTCGCGCTCCCCTGAGCGGGCGCCCCCGCCGGCCGCGAGGCCGGCTCGCCGCCGAGTGACGGCTCCGGATCGCGGGGGGGCAGAGCCCCCCAGACAAGCCAGCCGCACCCTGCCCGGTCGGGGCAGGCGGCCGGCTCCCCGACCAGCAACCCCGTGGCTGCTGTTCCGCCACCATTCAGCCCCCACGGGCGGTCCAGCGCGCTTCCGAGGCGTAGGGAACAAGTGTTCGCAGGGGGGTCGCGAGGGGTACAATTCGGGGCGTTCCTGATGTCCAAGCCCTTCCTTCTGCGCGCTCCGTTCGAGCCGGCCGGCGACCAGCCGAAGGCGATCGCCGAGATCGTCGACGGCATCTCCGCGGGACTCAGGGAGCAGGTGCTGATGGGGGTAACCGGGAGCGGGAAGACCAACGTCATGGCCTGGGCGATCGAGAAGCTGGGGCGGCCGGTGCTGGTGCTGAGCCCGAACAAGACGCTGGCGGCCCAGCTCTGGGCCGAGTTCCGGCGGCTCTTCCCCGAGAACGCGGTCGAGTACTTCGTCAGCTACTACGACTACTACCAGCCCGAGGCCTACA
>DAIRGV010000096.1:0-4176 GCA_036794405.1 Candidatus Dormiibacterota bacterium | reverse complement strand
ACCTCGACCGGGTAGGGCATGAAGAACTCGCCCGGCTCGACCATCGGCGGCATCGGCGTCATGTACTGGGAGCGCTCGCGGCAGTTCTCCCGCAGCAGCGTGATCGCGTTCTCCACCCGATCGTTGTCGACACCGATCATCAGGGTCGCGTTTCCCTGCTGGAGGAATCCCCCCGAGGAGGAGAGCTTGGTGACACTGATCCCGGCGCCGGAGAGCGCCTGCACGGTCGCCGCGGCGTCCTCGCCCTGGATCACCGCAATCAGGAGCTTCACAGCAGCTTCCGCACCCTCTCCATGACCTGTTGGTGGATCCGCTCCGGGTCGGCCGTCGCGTCGAGGCGGAGGAAACGGCCGGGCTCCTCCGCGACCAGTCGATCGTACGTCGCGGCGGCACCCCGATGGAACTCGAGGGGCTCGGCATCAAGCCGGTCGAGCGACTTGCCGGCGCGTTCCAGCCGCCCGATCCCCTCCTGCGGCGGGAGGGCGAGGAGGATCGTCAGGTCGGGCTTGGGGAAGTGCGCCGGCCAGTCGACCGCCACTCCGCGACCGCCTCCCTGGTAGGCGACGGTGGAGTCGTGATAACGGTCGTCGATCACGACCCGCCCGGCGGCGAGCGCGGGCTTGATCCGGGTCTCCAGCAGCTCTGCCCGGGCGGCCATGAAGAGGTACATCTCGGCAACTGCCGACATGCCGTCGGGCCGGTGCAGGAGCAGGTCGCGGATCCGCTCGCCGAGCTCGGTGCCGCCCGGCTCCCGGACGACCAGCGGATCGTGCTCGGCGAGCGCGGTCGCGAGCTTGCCGGCCTGCGTCGACTTGCCCGAACCGTCGGGCCCCTCGAAGGTCAGGAAGAGGCCGGGCACCTACTCGGTGCCGGCAGGGTAGATGCGGAGGCGCCGCTGGGGCTCCTTGCCGGTACTCTTCGCCTCCACGCCGTGCTCATCCGCAAGCTGATGCTGAAGACGGCGGACGTAGGCGTTCTGGGGCGCGAGCTCGAGCGGCCGGAGCGTCGTCTTGACGCGGCTGATCGCGTCCCTTGCTTCGTCAAGCGCCTTGGAGGTGGGGTCGCCTCCGAGCTCCCCGGCGTAGAGGGTCGCGAGCGCCTCCTTCACCTGGGTGACGGTGTTGCTCCGCAGTGACACGATCGGGATGCCGGAGGTCTCCGCCTGGCGGATGCTGTCCGGGCGCTTGCGGTAATGGTTCTTGAGCGTCAGCACGAGGTCGGCGCCCTCCGGGTTGCCGAGGATCCGGAGCGGCAGGTCGAGGTCCCGCGCCGCGTGCTCGATGTAGCTCCGGCTGACCCCGTAGGCGAAGACACTGCGGGGCTTCTTGAGCGGGCCCGCCGACGTTCCGGCGGCGACGTGGCGGCTGCCGTTGCCAGGAGCCTCGGCCGGCGCCTTCCGGTGGTCCTCCTCGACGTTGGAGAGGACGCGCCCGTCCCGGGTCCGAAGGCGGATCCTCGGAGCGGGAAGATCGCCGCGCAGTGCCGAGTCGACGACGTCCGAAAGGGGCACGTGGATGGCGACCCGCTCCCGGTCCTGGATCTCGACCAGGACGTCGAAGGTGGGCGGCGCCTTGCGCTCGAGCACCGACTTCTGGGTGCCCCGGCGGCGGGCCTCCTCGTCGGAGAGGGTGACGCTCTGGATTCCGCCCAGGAGGTCGTTCAGGGTCGGGTTGACGAGCAGGTTCTCGAGCGTCTGGCCGTGGGCCGTGGCGATCAGCTGGACGCCCCGCTCGGCGATCGTGCGCGCCGCCTCCGCCTCCAGCTGGGTGCCGATCTCGTCGATGACGATGACCTCCGGCATGTGGTTCTCGACCGCTTCGATCATCACCGCGTGCTGGAGCAGCGGCGTCGCCACCTGCATCCGCCGGGCGCGGCCGATTCCGGGGTGGGGGATGTCACCGTCGCCGCCGATCTCGTTCGAGGTGTCGACGATCACGACCCGCTTGCGCTGCTCGTCGGCCAGCATCCGGGCGCATTCGCGCAGGATGGTGGTCTTGCCGATGCCCGGCCGGCCCAGGAGGAGGATCGATTTCCCGGTCAGGGCGATGTCGCGGATGATCTCGGCGGTGCCGCTGACGGCGCGCCCGACCCGGCAGGTGAGGCCGACGATCCGGCCGCCCCGATTGCGGATCGCGGAGACCCGGTGGAGGGTCCGTTCGATCCCGGCCCGGTTGTCGTCGCCGAACTGGCCGACCCGGTTGGCCACGTAATCGAGGTCGGCGGCGGTGACCGCCCGCTCCGCCAGGAGCACCTCGCGCCCGGGCACCCGCGCCTCCGGCTCCCGGCCCAGGTCGAGAACGATCTCGAGCAGCTGGGTGGGGTCGATCCTCTCGTGCAGCGCGTCGTGGAGGTGGCCGGGGAGGGTCTGGGCGAGGAGCTCGATCTCGGGGTCCCAGATCGCCTCGGCGCCGCTGGCTGAGGGCTCGGGCATCAACCGAACGAGGGGACCATTCCTTTTTCGCGCGCGGCGACCCGCACGGCCAGCTCCTTCACCATCAGTGACTGGTTCAGGAGCGTCTCGAAACCGCGGCTTCGAAGAGCCTCGATCATGTGCGAATCATAGTGACGGAGGCTCGACCAGACCGGCCCGGGGCGGGGGCCGAGCAGGCCCAGGGCGTGGTCGGCGAGCTCGTCCGGCAGGTGATCCTCGGGCAGCGCCATGAAGGTGAGGGTGTGCGGGCGGGTGCTCGAGCTCCGCTGCACCCGCAGCCAGCCGACGATCTCGGTCCGGTCGACGACGAACTGGTCGTCCGACTCGCCCCGGATCGGGTGATGGCCGAACCACTCGCCCTGGAGCGACCGCCATTCCCGGTAGGTCGGGGCCTCGATGGTGGCGATGCCGCGCGGGGTCAACTTGCGATAGAGCTGGTAGACGAGGGCGTGGTCACGGCCCCGCTCCTGGCGCAGGCCGGACAGGTCGGGACAGGGCTTGCCGCCGGGCTTCTCCGTGTAGAGCACGCTCTCCGTCGCGTAATGCCGGAAGCTGTGCTTGCGGAAGATCGCGGTCAGCGGGTCCTCCAGCGGCAGCCGCACGAAGAGCCGCAGGATGCCCCGCTCGAGGGCCTGGTTGACGAGGTGGTCGATCAGCAGCAGGGCGGCCTCGTCGGTGTCGGCGGCGGGGTCGACACAGAGGTTCAGCACCTGCAGCGTCGTCGCGCCGGACAACCCGATGGCCGCCGGACGGTTGGAGGCCTGGATGAAACCAGAGACCTTCCCCTCCTCCTCCATCACGTAGAGAAGCGTCTCGTGGTAGAGCGCGGGGAGGATGGCGGAGAGGGTCTGGGAGACGAGCGACCAGAGCCGGACCGGGCCGCGGCTGGCGGTCTCGGAGAGCTCCCCGCCGCCCTCCCTCTGGATCTCCTCGATCCGGGCCAGGTCGCGGAAGCTCGCGGTCCGGACGGTGGCGCTCATGAACGCACCAGCTCCAGGAAACGGCGGTGAAGGCGGAGGTCGCCACTCAGCTCGGGATGGAAGGCGAGCGCCATCACCCGCCCCTTGCGGACACCGACCGCCCGGCCGTCGTGGCGGGCGATGACATCGGCCGTGCCGGCATCCTCCAGCACCGGGGCGCGGATGAAGACACCAGGGAAGGCCTTCGGGTCGCCCTCCAGCTGAAGCGGTGACTCGAAGCTCTCCAGCTGCCGGCCGTAGCCGTTCCGGCGGACGGCGATGTCGAGCGCCCCAAACCCCCTCTGGCCTTCGATGCCGTCGTCGACACGCTCGGCGAGGATGATCATCCCGGCGCAGGTGCCGAGCGTGGGCAGCCCACCCTTGACCGCGTCCCGGACCGCGTCATAAAGCCCCATCCGATCCATCAGCATCGTCATCGTGGTGCTTTCGCCACCCGGGATGACCAGCCCGTCGAGCCCCGCCAGGTCCTCCTTCAGGCGCACCAGCCGGGTGCGCGCGCCTGCCGCCTCGAGAGCCCGGACGTGCTCGCTGAAGGCGCCCTGGAGCGCCATGACCCCGACCAGGGGAGCCGTCGTTCCAGCCTTGCTTACCAGCCGCGGGAAGCGAGCAGCTCTTCTTTCGCGAGCGTCGGGATCTCGATTCCGACCATCGGCTCCCCGAGGTCCTCGCTGACCTCGGCGAGGATGTCCGGCCGGTCGTGGTAGGTGGTCGCGGCGACGATCGCCTTGGCCCGCTTGAGCGGGTCGCCCGACTTGAAGATCCCGG
>DAIRGV010000095.1:0-4177 GCA_036794405.1 Candidatus Dormiibacterota bacterium | reverse complement strand
GCGGCGACGATCGCCTTGGCCCGCTTGAGCGGGTCGCCCGACTTGAAGATCCCGGAGCCGACGAAGACCCCATCGACACCCAGCTGCATCATCAGCGCCGCGTCGGCCGGGGTCGCGATGCCTCCGGCGGCGAAGTTGACGACCGGGAGCCGGCCCAGTTTCTGGCATTCGGCGAGCAAGTCCACCGGCGCGCCGAGGTTCTTCGCCTCGTGGACCAGCTCGGCGTGGTTCATCCCGTGCAGCCGCCGGATGCCGGCGTTGACAGCGCGCATGTGGCGGACCGCCTCGACCACGTTGCCGGTGCCCGCTTCGCCCTTGGTGCGGATCATGGCGGCTCCCTCGGCGATCCGGCGGAGCGCCTCCCCGAGGTCCCGGCAGCCACAGACGAAAGGCACCCGGAACGCCTGCTTGTCGATGTGGTTCTCCTCGTCGGCCGGCGTCAGCACCTCCGACTCGTCGATGTAGTCGATGCCGAGCGCCTCCAGGATCCGGGCCTCGACGAAATGGCCGATCCGAGCCTTGGCCATCACCGGGATGGTGACGGCGGCCTGGATCTCCTTGATCAGGCGGGGGTCGCTCATCCGGGCGACACCGCCGTCGCGCCGGATGTCGGCGGGCACCCGCTCCAGCGCCATCACCGCGCAGGCGCCGGCCTCCTGGGCCAGGCGGGCGTGCTCGGCGGTGACGACGTCCATGATCACGCCGCCCTTGAGCATCTCGGCCAGGCCGGCCTTGACCTTGAAGGTCGCCTTGTGGGTTCCACCGGGAATGGGCTTTCCGTTGCCTTCGCTCATTGCGCTCTGAATTCTACCCCCGCCTTTCCCCTAGGCTCACGGGAATTGAAGCCGGCGCTGGTTCTCGTGTTGCTCGTCATCGCCTGCCAGGCCGGCCCGGGCACGGCGAGGCCGACGCCGTCACGCTCGGGCGCCTACTCGCCGGAGGCGCCCGCGGTGAGGGGCGGCAACCTGGTTCTGGCCGACTGGGAGGCGCCCGCCAGCCTCGACCCGATCCACGCCTCGACCACCAACGAGCTGCGCCTGGCGAGCCTGCTCTTCTCGCCGCTGTGGGGACTCGATCCCCGACTCCAGCCCTATCCCGACCTCCTCCGCGAGGTGCCGTCGGTGGCCGATGGGGACGTGAAGGCCGGGGCGGACGGCCTGACGATGACGGTCGACCTGAAGCTCCGCGATGGCCTGCGCTGGTCGGACGGGGCGCCGATCAGCGCGGACGACCTGGTGTTCACGGTCGACAGCATCTGCGCCTCCGCCGTCCCCGGCGGCGGCACCGCCGGCTTCGACCACATCGCGTCCCAGCAGCGGCTGTCGGAGACCGAGGTCATCTGGCACTTCGGACCCCGGCCGCGAGGCTCCTGCGGCCTCGCCGAAGATCTCCCCAGTGGCCTCTTCCCGGCCTACCAGTCGCTCGGCCCGCGGGTGCGCCTGCTGCCGGCCCACAAGCTGGCCGCCATCCCCGTCACCGACTGGGCGGCGACCCCCTTCTTCCAGCGCCCGGACGTCACCTCGGGTCCGTTCGCCTACGCGGGCGGCGTGCCGGGCCGCTTGGTCGACCTGGCAGCCAACCCGCACTACGCCGACGGTGGGTCGGGCTTCCGCCACGCCCCGGCCCTCGCCGGCGTCAGCTACCGCTTTTACAACGGCAAGGCGGCGCTGATCGCGGCCCTCGTGGGCGGTGACGCGGACCTCGGGTTCCACCTCCTGCCCGACGACGCGGGCGAGCTGAAGGGCGCGCCCGGGTCAGTGACGGTCACCTCGGAGACCCTCCGGGGTGAGTTCCTGAACCCCAACCACTCCACCAACACCGCGAATGGAAGGCCGCCCCCCTGGGTGGCGGACCCGGTGATCCTTCGCGCCCTCGACGAGGCGATCGACCGTCCGGCCCTCGACACGGCCGCCTTCGGCGGCGCGGCCGTGATCACGCTCGGGCTCTTCCCGGCGGCCCTGACGGGCTACGGGCCGGCGGCCGCTCCCCGGCCCGACCTGGCCGACGCCCGACGCATCCTGGCCGGGCGCAGGCCCGTCTTCACCCTGCTGACCGTCTGCGACAGCGCGCCCCGCCAGCTCGAGCAGGCGGAGCTGATCCGGGAATGGGCCGAGGCGGGCGCCCAGGCGACGGCCGCCTGCGCCCCGCGGGCGGAGTTCTTCGGCAGCGCGGGCCCCAACGCGACCGGAGGTTTCGACATGAGCCTCTACTCGAACGACTGGGCACCCGACCCCGCGGCCTGGGCGCCCTTCGCCACCGGCGGGCGGAACTGGAATCGCTTCCACGACGCCCGCCTCGTCCAGGACTTCGCCGCCGGCGCCGCGACCCTGGACCCCGGCCGGAGGCGCACCGCCTACTCGAACGCGCAGGCCGATTGGCTTCGCTATCGCTGCACGATCCCGCTCTTCGAGTGGCCCGCGATCGTGCAGCGGCCGGGCCGGCTGCACAACTTCAGCCCCAACCCGACCCTGGCGACCGACGCCTGGAACGCGGCCGACTGGTGGCTCGGCTAGACGAGCCGGCTAGAGGACTTCGAGCAGCTGGGAGCGCTTCGACTGGTACTCGGAGTCGCTCAACAGGCCACCCCGATGGAGGCGACTGAGCGCGTCCATCTCCTCCAGGACGTCGAGCAGCGGCGCCATCGTGCGCCGGGCCAGGTAGGCCTCTGAGGGCAGGCCATGCTCCTCATCCAGACGACCGTCGAACTCGCGCACGTAGAAGAGCGCCTTGATCGCCGAGAAGGGGACCGCGAGCCGGCGTGGCGCTCCCGCGACCTCGGGGTGGAGGTTGAAGGTGAGCCCGTAGCGGTGGCGCTTGATCTCGCCCCCCGTGTGGCCCCGGAGCACCTCGCCGTCGAGGAACCGGATCGCCACCTTGCGGCCCTGGGCCTCGACCTCCTGGTCGACCATCGGGAGCTCCACCATCTTCACCGCCGAGAGCGGGATCCAGGCGATCTCCGAGTTCTCGAGCCCACCGGGATCGTCGATCTCGAGGATGAAGTCGGGCTCGTCGAGATCCAGGTCCTGGGCATTCCCCTCCAGGGTCTCGTCGTCGAAGAAGCGGACATTAACCATTCTGCGGATCCTCTGACGATAACGTGCGGCTCGGTGAAGGCTTGCGTTTGGGCAATTTTCTCGAGCACCTGACGCATTGGGCAAGGTGCGCGCGAACGGCGTCGGCCTGGTTCTTGCGGAGCTTCCCCGCCAGGTAGGGCTTGAGCATCGCGAGCACGTCGCGGTGGACCATCTCGTCTCCGGCCTGCTCGGACACGAATTCCTCCTTGAACCGGAGGCGAGCGCGGTAGACCAGTGTCTCGACCGCGCTCTCGGAGATGTTCATCACCTTGGCGATCCGGCGGTAGCTGAACCCCTGCAGCTCCCGCAGGGTGAGGACGAGCCGGTACTTCTCGGGCAGCCGCTGGGCAACCTCGTAGACCTGCCGGCGAAGCTCGCGCGCCTCGGCCTGGACCGCCGGGTCGAAGCGTTGGGCCGGGGCCGGGATCTCGTAGAGGATCTCGCGGTCGGCCGGCTGCTTCTCCTCCACCCGCGGGTCGCGGCGGCGCCGGCGGAGCTCGTCCCGGCAGAGGTTCTGAGCGACCGTGTGCAGCCAGCCGCCGAAGTTGAAGGCCTCGTCCATCCGGTCCAGCGTCCGGAGCGAGCGGATGAACGTCTCCTGGGCGATGTCCTCGGCCAGGAAGGGATCGCCCAGGGTCCGATGGACGAGCCGATAGATGGCGCTGACGTGGCGGCGGTGCAGCTCCTCGAAGGCGTGGACCTCGCCCCCTCGATAGGCGGCGACCAGCTCCGCGTCGGTCCGCTCGCCGGGCTCGATGCTCATGCCTCGAGCTCCCGGACCGCCTTCGCCGCCGCCAGCTCGATCAGCTCGGCGGCGTGGGTCTCCCGGTACTCGAGCGACTGGTTCTCGTCTCCGATCTGGTACACGCGGTAGCCGAGAGTATCCCAACCGACGCCCAGGCTACCCGCGATCAGCACCGCCGGGACCCCCACCCGGCCGGCCCGACGGATCACCTCCGCCGGCCCCTTGCCGTAGCCGGTCTGGCGGTCGACCCGGCCCTCCCCGGTGAACACCGCGCGGGCACCGGGGAGAACCCGGTCGAGGCCGGACGCCTCGACGACGAGCGGCGCGCCGCGGGTCAGCCGGGCGCCCAGGAAGGCGA
>DAIRGV010000094.1:0-4199 GCA_036794405.1 Candidatus Dormiibacterota bacterium | reverse complement strand
GCTCCGACCCCGACCTCGATGGCCACGGTGGCTCCGCTCATCAGCCGGGAGAGGATGTCGCGGCCGAAGGAGTCGAGCCCGAGCGGGTGCGCCAGGGTAATTCCCTGGTAGGTGGGGCCAATGGCCTGGCGCCAGGTGTCGTAGGGGGTCCAGAACGGCGCGATGAGAGCGTCGACGACCACGACGGTCACGATCACGAGGCCGATGAGCGCGAACTTGTTGCGGCGCAGCCGGCGCCAGGAGTCCTGCCAGAGCCCAACCTGCTCCGGCATCTCCCAGTCGCGTTCGGCGAGCCCCTGCGGCAGCGCTGTGGCGGTAGCCATCAGTAACGGATCCTGGGGTCGAGAAGCGGATAGGAGAGGTCGACCAGGAGGTTGGCGATTCCGACAATGACAGCGTACGCCGTGAACACCGCGACCGTGACGTTGTAGTCCCGGCTCAGGATGCTGTTGACGAACTCCTTGCCCAATCCCGGGATCCCGAACAGAAACTCGATCACCACCGACCCGGTGATTATCGCAGTAACCAGGGGACCCAGGATCGTCACGACTGGGATCAGCGCGTTGCGAAGCGCGTGGCGAACCACGACCACGCGGCCGGGCAGACCTTTGGCCCATGCCGTCCGCACGTAGTCCATGCGGATCACCTCCAGCATGCTGGCACGGGTCAGGCGAGCCACGATGGCGGCGTACGGAAGGCCGAGGGCCAGGGCTGGGACGGGAATCTGCTCGGGTTTACCCCAGCCGATGTCCTCAAAGAAGGCCCCACCGGTCCAGGCGTAGAAGCCGCTGACCGTGATGATGATGAGGAGGAACGCCCAAACGAAGCTGGGGATGGAGTAGGTGATGACCGCCGCTGTCGAGGCGAGGTAGTCGACCCATGTGTTCTGACGAATCGCCGCGAGGGTGCCGAGGCCGATCCCGACAAAGACGGTGAAAAGGATCGCGAAGAAGCCAAGCGTCATGCTTACGCCGGCTTCGCGCAGGAGCACTGGGGTCAGGGGCTCGCCACGGTTCGAGGACAGTGATAGGCCCATGTCCCCATGCACGGCATGGGTCAGCCAGATCCAGTACTGCTGCGGCCAGGGCAGGTCAAGGTTGTACTGGTGAAGCAGCTGTTGCAGGCGCAGCGGATTCGAGGGGTGTTCGGTAAGGAGCGAAGTCCCCGGCTGCAGGTGGATACCGATGAAGACGATCGAGGACACCGCGATCGCCGTGAAGGCGATCAGCACGAGCCGCTGACCCGCGTAGATCACGGTCCCTCTCACCGGACTGGTTCCATCTCCTCCATATGATGAGGGAAACGGGGCCCGGGCGTCCGGGCCCCGTTCGGGTTGGTCAAAGGCTGGTTGTCAGTGCTGGAGGATGCGGAGCTCCTTCCACTCGTGGTCGTAGAGGGCGTTGTAGCCCTCGCCCTTGAGGTACTTCTGGATCATGTACGGCTGGGTGCCGTAGGTCATCGTCGACCAGACCACGTCGTTGGCCAGAATCTTGGCGGCCTGGAGGTAGCTCGGCAGGGCCTGATCGATGGGCTTCTGGTCGGCCGCGGACACCAGCTTGTCGAGGGCGGGGTTGCAGTAGCCGTTGTCGTTGCCCTTGCCCACGCCCGCCTGGGCGCAGATGCTCAGGTTGTCGAACCAGTCCTGCGGGTGGTCGTAGTCCATCCCCCAGCTCGAGCGGAACATCCCGAGGATGGTCTTGGTCTTGCGGTCGGCCAGCAGCGTGGGGAAGTCGCTCGGCACCAGTTTGACGTCGATGCCGAGGTTGGCCTTCAGCTGGGCCTGAGCGTTGCCGAAGAGGGCGTCATTGGAAGCGTTGGTGTTGTATCGGATCACGAGACCGTTGCGCTTCGTCTTGTCCGGGTCCCACTGGTCAAGCAGCTGCTTGGCCTTGACCGGGTCGAACTTGGCGAATGGGTCCCCATTGTCCCCAAGGTAGCCCTTGATGCCCTTGGGGAACGGCCCGCCGGTGGCAGGGGCGCAGGTGATCGAGTGAGCGCAGGCCACGTCGGCCATCTGCTTGCGGTCGATCGCCATGCTGATGGCCTCACGCCCCAGCAGCCCTGTATCAGGCGTGTGAACGGTCGACTGGCCGGGCGTGACTTTCCCGTCTGGCGCGAACGGCCCATTGGTGAAGTTGAAGCCAAGGCCGCTCGTCCGGGCCCCTGGGAAGATTGTGAGCAGGGCCTTCTTGGTGGGATCGTTCTCGAAACGGAGGACGTCATCGGGTCCGGGCGCGTTGTTGGCCGGGCCCACGGCGCTGTAGCCGCCCGACTCGAACTTCTTGACGGCGGAGGCGCTGTCGACCCCGATGTCGACGTGGACGTGGGTCAGGTGACCCGTGTCACCGCCCCACCAGTTCTTGACCGGCTCAAAGTCCATCGACTGCTTGGGAACGCGGGCAGTCATCTTGAATGGACCTGCGCCGATGTAGGTCGAGGCATCCAGGGTCCATTTGTCGTCGCCCACCTTGTCGATGACCTTGCGGTCCACCACCTCGGTCTCCGTCGGCATGGCCAGCTGTGACAACCAGTAGCCGGCGGGGGCACTGAGCTTCGCCACCAGGGTGTAGGTGTCGGGGGCGGAGAGCCCGCTGATGGTGTTCGCCTTGCCGGCGGCGACGTCGTCGGCCCCGATCACGGCCGACAGGTTGCCCTCATATGCGGCGTTGTGCTTGGCGGCGCGGGTCCAGCTGTAAATGAAATCCGCGGCCGTTATAGGGTCGCCGTTCGAGAACTTCATATCGGTGCGAAGGTGGAACGTGTAGGTCAGGCCGTCCGCCGAAACATCCGGCTGACTCTTGGCGGCGTAGGGAACGATCTTCAGGTTGTCGTCGAACTTGTATAGGCCCACGAACATGTTCTGCAAGAACGGGATGTCCGTGGCCGCATCGATGTCGGCCGGGTCGAGGTGGGCTACGTCGTCCGTCATGGAGAAGCTGAAGGTCTGATCCGACGCGAGCGTCTCTCCGGAGGTGCCCGAACTGCCGCAGGCGGCAAGTCCCAGGGTGCCGATGAAGCCAAGGGCTACTACCTTGGCCCTAAGTTGGGGTGGTCGCAACTGTCTCCTCCTTGTGTCGAAGGTGCCGGGGGGGCCGACACTCAGCGCCCGTGTCGCGGGCGTATTGAACCACATGTGGGCGCTTGACGACGGCGGTGCGCCTAACCCAGGTCTCGGAAAGAACCGCCTCTGAAATAGGTTGTCTCCATTGCTGCCATCCTCTTCCCGAGGAATCTGGACTCGGGGCGAGAGTGCGCCGATGGCAGGCGTGGCCGGGAATGGCCACTTGGATACTCCACCACGCACCATAGGCGCGCGCCTCGCCCTTTGTCAATGTTTGCCTCGGAGGTACCACCCCGCGAAGGCCTGGACGTTGCGTCCGTAGTCGATGTTTATCAGGCTCCCCTGGCTCCCCGCGTTGACTCCACCGACATCGCTGGAGAAGGCCTGCCCGCTGTCGTCGGCCCACATGAAATACGTGACGACGTCCTGGCCCAGCAGCCGTGCGATCTGGGAGAAGGTCTTTCGCCGGGCGGCGCGGGTCTGGGAGTCATCTGCGGTCAGGGTGGTCCGCTCCTGGGCGATCAAGGTATCGAGCTGGGGATTGGTGTACCCGGTCCAGTTGACCCCGGTCGGGTTGTTCTCGGGCCGAAGCTGGGCCGAGTCGAAGATTCGGTACTGGTCGGGATCGGCGCCGGAGGCAAAGCCGGTGAAAGCGAGGTCGTACTCCCCCTTCTTCAGGGGATCGAAGAAGCTGCTCTGGTCGGCGGGGTTGTAGTAGGGCACCGGAGCGGGCTGCAGGTCCATGCCGATGGCCCGAGCCTGCGCTGAGATGATCCCCACCGCCATCACCCTGGTCGGCGCGTCGTTGCGCACGTAGAACCTGGTCGAGAATCGCTTGCCGCCCTTGGCCGCGATCCCGTCAGCGCCGACCACCCATCCCGCCTGCTGCATCAGCTGCTTGGCCTTGGCCAGGTCCGGCTTGTACTTGACCACGGCGGAGGGATCGAAGGCCCACGTTTCGGGCGCGACGTCGCCCCAGAGCGCGGTCCCGTGGCCGCCCGTGACCTTGCGGGTGATGGCCTCTTTATCGATGGCATAGGCGAACGCCTGACGGACCAGCTTGTCCCCGAAAAGGTGAGTCGAGCGGTCGTTGAAGCGGACGTCATAGAAGCTCAAATCCGGGTACTCCACGACTTTG
>DAIRGV010000038.1:0-20987 GCA_036794405.1 Candidatus Dormiibacterota bacterium | reverse complement strand
CTCGCAGCCGCCGTAGTAGCGCTTGCCGGGATAGCCCTCGGCGTACTTGTTCGTCAGGAGCGTGCCGAGCGCTTCCAGGATCGGCGCGCTCGCCAGGTTCTCGCTCGGGATCAGCTCCAGGGTGTCGCTCTGGCGCCGGTATTCCTTCCGGATCAGCCCGGCCACATCGGGATCGGCCTTCTCGAGAGCGCGCAGGTTGAGCGTGGCCTCGATCACGCCACAAGCCTATCTCTCGTAGAGTTGCGGCGACGTGTCCCTGGCCATCCTCCACGTCTACCGCCACAACAGCTGGGCGACCCATGCGCTGCTCGGCTTCCTGGAGTCACAACCGCCCGAGGTGCTGGCGGCGACCACGCCCGGTTCCTTCGGGACCGTCGCGCAAACCCTGGTCCACCTGGTCGCCGCGCAGGAGCGGTACGTCGAACGGCTGGCGGCCGCGAAGCGAGCCGAACCGGTGCGGGAATCGGGCGGCTGGCGTGGCTTTCAGCCGCTGCGAGAGAGTCTCGACTGGAGCGATCCGCGGCTGCTGGCGGCCGCCGGGACCGCACCCGAGAACGCAGAGCTCGAGACAGACCGCAACGGCGAGCTGGTGACGCTGAAATTGGCAACGCTCCTGGCCCAGGCGATCAACCACGCGACCGAACACCGGGTGAACATCACGACCACCCTCGCGGCGCTGGAGATCGAGCATCCCGAGCTCGACGTCTGGGCGTACGCGGAAGCGACCTGGCCTTAGCCGGCGGCCGGCAGCGCGATTCGCCCCCGACGCGGCTCAGAGGTGCTCGTCGTCTCCGAGCAGGTGGGAGCTGATCGCCCCTTCCCTGATCACGGTCATCTCCTCGCCGGGGAGCAGCGCGATCACCGTCGACGGCTCTCCGCCGGGCGCCCGGCCGCCGTCGACCACGCCCGCCAGGCCCGGCAGGAGCGCCGCTTCCGAGGCTGTCATCGCCGGCGGCTCGCCGTGCCGGTTGGCGCTGGTCGTCAGCAGCGGGCCCGCCGCCCGCAACAGTTCCAGCGCAAGGGGATGGTCGGGGATTCGCACGCCCAGCGTTCCCTGCCCGGCTCGCAGCACCAGGGTGAGTGGTCCCGGCCACCAGCGCTCGATGTACCACCGGGCCCGCGCATCCACGGTCACGTACGCCTCCGCCTCGGACGGGGAGGCGACCATCAGGATCAGCGGCTGCTCGCTGGGGCGGCCCTTCACCGCATAGACCCGCGCCTCGGCGCCGGGCAGGACGGCCAACCCGTAGACCGTGTCGGTCGGGAAGGCGATAACCCCTCCGGCGCGGAGCGCCTCGACCGCCTCGGCTACGTCCACGCTTCCAGCACCCGGTCGTGGCCGCCGAGGTCCTTCAGCAGCTTCCAACCCGCCAGCCCCGCCACCGCCAGCTCACCGGCGATGGCGGGGTCGACCTCGAGCAGGGCGACGCCGCCGGTCGCAAGGAGTCCGGGGAGTGCCGCCAGCAGGCGGTTGACGAGCTCAGCTCCGCCATAGAGAGCCACCGCCGGCTGGGCGGTGACCTCGACCGGCAGGGCAGCGCCGGCTGCGACATAGGGCAGGTTGGCGAGCACCGCGTCGTAGCGGCCCTCGAGCGGCCCCGCGAGGTCGCCCTCGAGCAGTCGGACCCTGTCCCCCACCCCGTGCCGCTCGACGTTGGCCCGGGCGACCGCCAGGGCCGCGGCGCTGATGTCGGTCGCGTCGACCGTCGCCTCGGGCAGGTAGTGGGCGACGGCGACGGCGATGCAGCCCGAGCCGGTGCCGACGTCGGCGATTCGAAGCGTGCCGCCGCGCGCCCTCCCCCACTCGACCGCCCGCTGCACGAGCACCTCGGTGTCGGGGTTGGGCACCAGCACGTCGGGCGTGACGGCGAACTCGAGAGCCATGAACTCCTTCTGCCCGGTCAGGTAGGCGACCGGCTCGCCCCGACCGCGGCGAGCGGTCAGCTCGCGGTAGGGCGCGAGCTGGGACTCGTCGAGAGGACGGTCGAACTGCAGGTAGAGGTCCAGCCGGCGGATGCCGAGCACGTGCGCGAGAAGTACCTCGGCGTCAAGCCGGGGCGACGACGAGCCGTGCGTCTCGAGGTAACCGGTGGCTCTCTTGAGGACCTCGAGGAGGGTCAAGCGGCCCCGGCGCCGGCGCCGGTACCGCCGCCCAGCTGGGCCGCACGCTCGGCGCTGATGAGGGCGTCGACGATCTCCTCGAGCTCCCCCTGCATCACCCGGTCGAGCTTGTTGAGCGTCAGGTGGATGCGGTGGTCGGTGACCCGGTTCTCCTTGAAGTTGTAGGTCCGGATCTTCTCCGAGCGGTTCCCGGTCCGGACCATCCCTCGGCGCTGCGCGTCCTGTTCGGCGTGCTGCTCGGCCAGCTTGCGCTCGTAGAGCCGGGCGCGAAGCACCTTCATCGCCTTGTCCCGGTTCTTGAGCTGCGACTTCTCGTCCTGGATCGAGACCACCATCCCGGTCGGCAGGTGGGTGATCCGGATCGCCGAGTAGGTGGTGTTGACGCTCTGGCCGCCGGGGCCGGTCGAGGTCGAGGTCTCGACCTTGATGTCCTTCTCGGGGAGCTCGATCTCGACCGCGTCCGCCTCCGGCATCACGGCGACCGTGGCCGCGGAGGTGTGGATACGCCCCTGCGACTCGGTCTTCGGCACCCGCTGGACGCGGTGGACGCCACCCTCGAACTTCAGCTGCGAGTAGGCGCCCTGGCCCTTGACCTCAAACTCCACCTTGCTGAAGCCGCCGATCCCCGACTCCTGGGCGTCGATGAGATCGATCTTCCAGCCCTTGGTGGCGGCGAACTTGCTGTACATCTCGAACAGGTCCCGCGCGAAGAGCTCGGCCTCGTCGCCGCCCTCGGCGCCCTGGATCTCGACGATGACGTCGCGCTCGTCGTTGGGGTCTTTGGGCAGAAGGAAGAACTTCAGACGATCGCTGAGCTCCTCGATCCGCGCCGCGGTGGTGGTCTCCTCGGTGCGGAGGTATTCCTGCATCTCGGGATCCTTCTCGGCGTGGAGCAGCTCGCGCGCCTCCTCGTGCGCCTTCTCGGCCTGCCGGTAGTCGCGGTAGGCATCGACGATGTCGCGCATCCCGGCCAGCTCCCGGGCGAGGGCCGTCACCTGCTCGTGGTCGGCCATCACCTCGGGCCGGGCAAGCTCCGCCTCGAGCTCTGAATAGTGGCGGGAGATCGACTCCAGCCGGTCGATCAAGCCGCCGCGGCCTCCTCGCCCTCCCGAGCGGCGTTGAAGGCTGCCAGCGCGACCTCCAGCATGTCGTCGCTCGGCTCCCGAGTGGTGAACTTCTGTGTCGCGAGCACCGGGAGCAGCAGGACTCCGACGACCGGGTTCCTGCGGTTCCGCGCCATGGAGCGGATCGCCTCCACCGAGACACCGGCGATGACCGGGATCCCGATCAGGCGACTGAGGATCAGCTCGGGCCAGTTCGGGTGGAGCAGCGCCACGAGTGAGAAAAGGATGACGCTGACCACCAGAACCACCAGCAGGAAGCCCGTCCCGCAGCGGGGATGGAGGAGCGAGGCGCGGCGGATGTTGGAGACGTCGAGCGGCCACTCGGACTCGAAGGCGTTGATCGTCTTGTGCTCGGCACCGTGGTATTGGAACACCCGCCGGACGTCGGGAATCAGCCCGATCAGGATCAGGTAGCCGAGGATCAGCCCAACCCGGATCAGGCCCTCCACCAGCGCGAAGAGGAGCGAACCGCTCCGGTGGACGGCGAGACCCGTCGCGACCAGGGGAAGCACGATGAAGATCAACAGGCCGAAGACCGCCGAGGTGGCGACCGAGATCGAGATCTCCCGCTTGCCGATCTTGACGTCGTTGGCGCCGGCGTTGACGTTGACCGACCAGATCAGCGACTTCATGCCGAGGTGGATCGTCTCGCCCATCAGCGCCAGGCCGCGGATGAAGGGCAGCTTCCAGAAGGGGTTGGTGTACATCCCCGCCTTCAGCTCGCCGCGGTCGATCACGATCGCCTTCGTCTTGGGGTCCCGGACAGCCACGGCGTAGTGGTGCGGCCCGCGCATCATGACGCCCTCGATCACGGCCTGCCCGCCGTAAAAGAACTTCTCCCGGGCGCGCGGAATCGGAGTCTCGGGGACCGCCGGGTCGTCGGCCAGAGGCGCCATGCGGCCCCTAGCGAGCGCCGCTGCTCGCCGCTACCTTCGCTGCCCGCTTGTTGAAGCGCTCGACCTGCCCACCGGTGTCGACGATCCGCTGCTGCCCAGTGAAGAAGGGGTGGCAGGCGGAGCAGATCTCGGTCTTCAGCTCCTTGCGGACAGAACCGGTCTTGAACGTGTTGCCGCAGACGCAGGTGACGAGCGCGTCTTCGTAGAAGGTCGGGTGGATCTGGGCTCTCATTTCTCTCTTGTGCTCCGGACGCGTGATTCTAGCTTAAGCGACGCTTCAGCCCAGGTAGGACAGAAGCTGGCTGTGGGCCTGGAAGCTGGCGAAACCGAGGAAGACCGCGAGCACCAGCCAGGCGGCCCCCATCGCCCAGCGGGCGGGCTTGGGCACGGACTGGAAATAGGGGGACTGGTCGTTGCGGAAGCGGGCGAAGACGGTCGGCAGGCCCAGCAATACAAACAGCAGGATGATCGGGCTGATTCCAACGAAGATCACCAGCGCCACCAGCAGGCCGAGGCCGAAGACCTGGAACCACTTCGAGACCGGCGCCAGGATCCAACCCCCGTCGAGCATCCCGGCCGGGATCAGGTTGAAGAGGTTGATGTAGAAGCCGAGGTAAGCGGCCAGCAGCAGCGGCGTGAAGTGGGTGCTGCCGTAGAGGACGTAGGCGATGACAGCCCCGACCGTCCCCAGGAGCGGGCCCGCGATACCGATCTGCGCCTGGTGGAGTGCATCGGTGGGGTGCGTCCGCTGGAAGATGGCAGCACCGAAGAAGGGGATGAAGACGGGCGCGGTCGCCTCCATGCCCTGGCGGTTGATCTCGATCACGTGGCCGAACTCGTGGATCAGGATCATGACGACCAGGCCGGCGGCGAACCAGGGCCCGAAGAAGACGGCGTAGGCGCCGAAGCTGATCAGCAGCGTGATGAAGGTCTTCCCGTAGGGGACCAGGAAGAAGGCGTACTTGAAGAGCGCAAAGGCCCCCGCGATCAGCCCGCTGAGCCAGCCCATGACGCCGTTGCGCAACTGCTGGGGGGCGGCCGGCGGCCCGGGCAGCGTCGGGTCCTGACCGTAGCCGGGGGGCGGCGGGAGCGGCGCCAATTGGGGCGGCGGGGGGGCCCACTGCGGACCCCGCTCCTCGGGCCCGGGGTACTGGCCCGAAGGCTGACTCATGATTTCCGTCCCTCTTTATACCCGGCCAGTTGAGCCGGTAATCCAGTCCGCGCGCCGTACTCTTTCGAGGATGCAGCTGACCGAGCACGTCGCCTACGAGCTCCGGGACCGGATCGCCTTCGTGACCCTCACCCGGCCGGAGGCCCGCAACGCGCTCAGCAACGCCATCGCCGACGGTCTCGTCCTGGCGGTCGAGGAGGTGGAGCGGGACCGGCGGGTGAGGGCGGTCGTCCTCGCCGGCGAGGGACCGACCTTCTGCGCCGGCGGCGACCTCAAGGCCTTCGCCGGTGGGGAATTCAGCCCGGACCGGGCCGACACGGTCCACCAGGGCCTGCTCGGGCTTCACCGCAGCCCAGCGCCGGTGATCGCGGCCATCCAGGGGGGCGCCATCGGCTACGGGCTCGGATTGGCGTGCGCCTGCGACATCCGACTGGCGGCCGAGGGGACCCGCTTCCAGGCGGGGTTCACCGGGATCGGCCTGTCGTCGGACTCGACGACCTCCTACTTCCTGCCCCGCCTTTTCGGGCCCTCGGTGGCCGCCCGGCTAATGCTGACCAACCTGACGCTGGATGCCGAGGAGGCGCTCCGCCACGGATTCGTGGCCTCGGTCCATCCCGAGGAGCAGCTCCACGCCGCGGCGGTCGAGCTGGCCGAGCGGGTCGCCCGGATGCCGAGCGGATCGCTCCGCCGCGCCAAGCGGCTGCTCGAGACCAGCCTCTCCCGGACCGCCGAGGAGCAGGTCGCGCTGGAGGTCGGCTTCATCCTCGAGTCGTTCGCGACCGACGACTTCCGGGAAGGCGTCACCTCCTTCGTGGAAAAGCGCAAACCCGACTTCGCGGCGGAACGCCAGTGATGGAGCCGCTGCTGCGAACGACCTGGACCGACCCGGTCACGGCGCGGCACGGCTACCTGGTCATCGACCGCCTGGTCGGCGGCCTCGCCGCTGGGGGCACCCGGGTCCGGGAGGGCTGCACCCTGGAGGAGGTCGCGCGCCTGGCGCGCGCCATGACGCTCAAGAGCGGCGGCCTCGACCTTCCCGTCGGCGGCGCCAAGTGCGGGCTCGACGTCGATCCCCACGACCCCGCCGCCACCGCCATCCTGGTTCGCTTCTTCCAGGCCCTGCGGCCCTTCTTCGAGACGTGCGTCGCGACCGGGGAGGACATGGGCACCACCCAGGCACAGCTGCTCGAGGTGTTCGCCCTGGCCGGCCTCGGCGCTCCCTTCCAGGCGATCGTCAACCGGAGCACCGACCCGCGCGCGGAGGTTGCCCGGGCGGCGGCGACTTTCGACATCCAGTCCGACGGCATCGACCTCTTCGACCTCGTCGGCGGCTACGGCGTGGCCGAGGCCGCCGAGGCAGCGATGACCCACCTGGGCCTCAAGCCGGGCGCGACCACCGCCGCACTCCAGGGCTTCGGCTCGATGGGCGGCTCAAGCGCCCGCTACCTGGCCCGCAAGGGGGTGAAGGTGATCAGCATCGCGGACGCTGGGGGAACCATCGCCAACCCCGAGGGCCTCGACGTCGAGCACTACCTGGCCGTACGCAGCTCGCTCGGCGAGATCGACCGAAGCCGGCTCGCGCCCGGCGACAGGGAGCTGCCCCGTGACGAGTGGCTTCGCCTCGGCGCCGACCTGGCCGTCCCCGCGGCGGTGGCCGACGCCATCCACGAGGGCAACTGCGACCAGTTCACCGGGCGGCTGATCGTGGAGGCCGCCAACATCCCGACAACCGCCGGCGCTGAGCGGCGGCTGATCGAGCGAGGGGTGCTGGTGATCCCCGACTTCATCGCCAACGCGGGGACCAACGGGTGGGCCCTGTGGGTCGTCCTCGGTCTCGTCGGCCCGGGCGCGGACGCCGCTTTCGCCAAGATCTCCCAGACCATGCGGCGGACTGTCGACGCGATGCTCGAGCTGGCCGGCGAGGCCGGGATCACGCCCCGTGAGGCTGCCGCCCGGGTGGCTCTCGCCAATTCCGACCGCCACCTCGTGGCGCTCGGCGCGGTGACCCGCTCAGCGGTGCTGGAGTGACCCGTACCCGAGTGCAGCGCCGAAGCCGATGAGTCCGGCGCCGACCGCGGCGTCCGCCACCTGCAGGCCCTTCTCGGGCACCCGCCGCCGGATCAGTGCCATGCCGAGAGAGAGGATGGCGAACCAGGCCATCGAGCCGATCCCGAGGCCGAGCACGAGCAGGGCCGCGGCCGCCGCGGTGGAGGCCAGGCTGGCGGCCGAAGCGGCGGCGAAGATCGCGGCCCAGGATGCGATCGTCATCGGGTTGGAGGCGGTTGCCGCGAGGCTGGTGCGGAAGGCCGTCCCGGGCGTCGCGACCTCGGCCTCGGCCTCGAAGCCGGAACGGACTCGAAACGCCGACCAGAGGGTGCGGGCGCCGAGCAGGATGAGCACCGCCGCGCCGACCAGGCCGAAGGCGACCCGGAGCCCGGTCACCGCCAGGAGGGACGCCGCTCCGGCCACGCCGAGGGCCGCGTAGACGAGGTCCACCACGGCCGCACCGGCGCCGATCCCGAGGCCGACCGGGGCGCCGTAGCGGAGGCTGGAGCGGGCGCAGAGGAGCCAGATCGGGCCGACCTGGGCGCCGACCAGGAACCCGAGGCCGAGGCCGGCAAGGAGAGCCGCTGCCAACGGCTCAGCGGGTCGCCCGGTTCAGCTGGTGCCGGGTCGTCACCCGCCGCACGGTGCCGGTCCGGGTCGAGAGGATCAGCGAGCTGGTCTCCGCCCAGCCGCCGCCGAAGTGGACCGGCGCCAGGAGCGACCCGCCGGTGATGCCCGTGACAACGACGGTCAGCTCCCCGTTGGAAAGGTCGGAGACGCCCCAGACCCGGTCGCCCTCCTCCCCCGCGAGGATCCGCTCCTCATCGTTGCGCGGCCACAGCCGGCAAACCATGTCGCCGCCCAGGCAGCGGACCGCCGCGGCGGCGAGGATCGCCTCCTGGAGCCCGCCGAAGCCAAGCATGGCGTCGATCCCGGTCCAATCGGCCGCAGCCAGCAGGCCGGCGGTGATGTCGCCGTCCTCGAGGCTGACGATCCGGGCGCCGGCGCCCCGGATCTCCTCGATCAGCCCCTGGTGCCGGGGGCGGTCGAGGATGGCGATGCTCAGGTCGGCGACCCTGCAATCGCGAGCAAAGGCGATCCGACGGAGGTTGTCGGCGACCCCGTCGTCCAGGTCCAGGGTTCCCCGCGAGCCGGAGCCGACCACCACCTTCTCCATGTAGGCGACGGCAGGCAGCGAGGGAAAGGCGCCGGGCTCGCCGGCGACCAGCATCGAGATCGCGTTGGGCAGCCCGCGCGCGACCAGGCTGGCGCCCTCGACCGGGTAGACGCCGAGCTCGCTCGGCTCGCCCTCGAGGACGCCGACCTGCGAACCGGCGGAGAGGATGCCGTCGCCCCGTGGACCGAGGGCCACCTGCCCCCGGATGCCGAGCTCCTCGAGGGCCTGCAGCATTGCCGACGCGGCGAGGTTCTTGACCTTGTCCTGGTCGCCGCGCCCGGTCATCCGACCGGCGGCGAGGGCCGCAGCCTCGGTGACCCGGACCAGTTCCAGCTCGCTCTGGCCGAGCAGGTCGGCTGCGGCCGGCGGCAGCGGCTGGCGGTCCTTCAACTCGCTCTCCATTTTTTCCTTCTCAGTTAACGACTGAACCTGAAAGAAGTGTTATTGCCGATCGAGGTCGGCGGCCTCTTCGAGGAGCTCGACCGGCCGCAGCTCCATCTGGTCGACGCCGCTCCGCTCGACCGCCGCGGCGATGAAACCGTTGAACATCGGGTGGGGGCGCTGGGGCCGGGAGCGGAACTCGGGATGGAACTGGCTGGCCACGAACCAGGGATGGTCGGCGAGCTCGATGATCTCGACCAGGCGGCCGTTGGGCGACAGGCCGCTGTAGACGAGCCCGGCGTCGCCGAGAACCTCTCGGTACTCGTTGTTGAACTCGAAGCGGTGCCGGTGCCTCTCGTAGACGACCTCCTCGCCATAGGCCTGCTGGGCTCTCGAGCCCGGCAATAGCTTGCAGGGATAGAGGCCGAGCCGCATCGTCCCGCCCATGTTGGCGACGTCGCGCTGCTCGGGCATCAGGTCGATGACCGGCGTCGAGGTGAAGGCGGCGAACTCGGTGGAATTGGCATCGGGCGCTCCCAGTGCCTCGCGGGCGATGTCGATCACGGCGCACTGGAGGCCGAGGCAGAGCCCGAGGTAGGGGATCCGGTTATGCCGCGCGTAGTGGGAGGCGGCCACCTTGCCCTCGATGCCGCGGTGACCGAAGCCGCCGGGGACAACGATTCCGGCCACCCCCATCAGCTGGGAGGTGTCGCCCTGGTCGAGGGTCTCGGACGGGATCCAGCGGATCTCGATCCCGACGTCGTGGTGAATTCCGGCGTGACGCAGAGCCTCGATGACGCTCAGGTAGGCGTCGGGCAGCTGGACGTACTTGCCGACCACCGCCACCGGGATGACTCCGCGCGGGTTGGTGATCCGATGGACGATCCGCGCGAGCGACTCGAGGTCGGCCTCCGCGCCCTCGCCGGGGAGCTCGAAGTGGCGGGCCAGGACCTTGCCGAGGCCGGCCTCCTCGAGGACCAGGGGCACCCGGTAGATCGTGTCGGCGTCGGGCACGGAGATGACGGCGTCGCGCGGCACGTCGCAGAAGAGGGCGATCTTCTCCTTGATCTCGTGGCCGATCGGCTGCTCCGAGCGGCAGACGATCGCGTCGGGCTGGATTCCGATCGCCCGCAGGGCCTGGACCGAGTGCTGGGTCGGCTTGGTCTTCATCTCCTCGCCGCGGATCAGGGGCACCAGGGAGAGGTGGACATAGAAGACGTTCTGGCGACCCAGATCGTTCTTCAACTGCCGGATCGCCTCCAGGAAGGGCAGCGACTCGATGTCCCCGACAGTCCCCCCCACCTCGACCACCACGACCTCGGCCTGGGACTCGCGGGCGACCCGCTGGATCCTCTCCTTGATCTCGTTGGTGATGTGAGGGATGACCTGGACCGTCGCCCCCAGGTAGTCACCGCGACGCTCCTTGGCGATGACCTCGGAGTAGATCTTGCCGGTGGTCACGTTGGACGCGGCCGACATGTTCTCGTCCACGAAGCGCTCGTAATGGCCGAGGTCCAAGTCGGTCTCCGCCCCGTCGTCAGTGACGAAGACCTCGCCGTGCTGGTAGGGGCTCATGGTGCCCGGGTCGACGTTCAGGTAAGGGTCGAGCTTTTGGATCGTGACGGAGACACCGCGGGCCTTGAGGATGGAGCCGATCGATGCGGCGGTGATCCCCTTCCCGAGCGACGAAACAACACCGCCGGTCACGAAGACGTATTTCGGCAACCTAGACCTCCCGGGGGTTTTTCAAAGGGTATCAGCCGGAGGGTCGGCTTTCTAGAGCTTGGGCTCGAGCAGGAAGACCTTGGTCTCGCTGTCGCCCGAGGCGGAGTATTGGACGACCAGCTTGCCCTGCGGCGCGGCCTCGGTGACGCCCATCTCCTTCAGGAAGGTCTCGACACCCTCGAGCTCGGTCCTGGTGCCCGGGATCTGGTAGTGCATCGGGACCACCCAGCGTGGCTCCAGGCTGCGGACGACCTCCGCCGCCTTGGCGGCATTGAGCGCCTTGCCCCCGCCAACCGGGACCAGGAGCACGTCGACCGGCGTGCCGATCGCCTCGACCGCCTCGTCGTCGAGCGCGTGGCCGAGGTCGCCCAGATGGCAGATCCGCACCTCGTCCACCTCCAACAGGTAGATGGTGTTGGTGCCCTCCTCAACTCCGTTGAGGGCGTCGTGGTAGGTGCGGATGCCGAAGACGGTGATCCCCTTCACCTCGTACTCGCCCGGTCCCTCGACGATGAAAGCCCCTTTGGTCGTCACCGCGTCGACGAAGGAGTGGTTCGGGTGCGGATGGCTGACTGTGACGATGTCCGCCTCCAGCCGCGGCAGCTTGATGCCCAAAGACGGCGGGAAGGGGTCGGTGACGACCGTCGCATTGCGGCCGCGAAGCCGAAAACAGCTTTGCCCGTGCCAGGTGACGTCCAAGTGCTTACTCCTCTTCCGGAATCCGATCCATTCTCGTCGGCGCCGACACGCCGATCAAGTCGAGCCCACTGCGCAGGCCCGCCCGGGCGGCGCGGCAGAGCTCGAGGCGCGCCCGGGTCAGGGCCGGGTCGTCGACGACCGCCCGGAGGTCGCCATTGTCGTTGCCCGCCTCGTAGAAGGTGCTGACCCGGTCCGCCAGCTCGTAGAGGAAGTAGGGGATGCGATGCGGCTCGCGGAGCCTCGCCGCCTCGGTCACCGCGTCCGGCCAGTGAGCCAGCTGGCGGGCGAGGTCGAGCTCCCAGGGCTTGTCGAGCAGGCCCAGGTCAGGTTCCGCCGGGAGGTCTCGGCCCTCGGCCGTCCGTTCGATCCCGGCCAGTCGCGCGTGGGCGTACTGGACGTAATAGACGGGGTTGGTCCGGTTCTGGGTCGTGGCGAGCTCGAGGTCGAACTCCATCATCGTCTCCGGCGCCCGGGAGAGGTAGAACCAGCGGACGGCATCGCGCCCGACCTCTCCGAGCAGCTCCTCCAGCGTCACGAAGCGACCCGCGCGCTTCGACATCTTCCCCTCCTTGAGGGTCACGAACTGGTTGAGGATGATCTCCAGTCGGTCGGGCTCGATCCCGAGCGCGGCGCACGCCTGCTTCACCCGCGGCACGTAGCCGTGGTGGTCCGAGCCCCAGACCTCGATGACGCGCCGGAAGCCGCGGCTCTCGAAGCGGTTGACCAGGTAGCCGAGGTCGGAGGCGAAGTAGGTGTGAACCCCGTTGGAACGGAAGACGACCCGGTCGTCGGCTTCGCCGCCCTCCTCGTCCATCGCGGGCGCGAACCAGGTGGCGCCGTCCCGCTCCTTCAGGAACCCCTTCTCCCGCAGCTGCTCGATCGCCCGCTGGGCCTCGCCCTCGTCCCACAGCGACCGCTCCGAGAACCAGCTGTCGTAGCGAACGCCGAGGCGCTCCAGCAACGCCTGGAAGCGTTCGACCATGAGCCCGAGACCGAAGGCCATCAGGTCCTCCTCGGTCTCGGCGATGCCGGCGGCCCGGGCGGCGGCGGCGAGCTCGTTGACGTAGTCGCCGACGTAGCCGCCCTCGGGCGGCTCCTGGTTCCCGAGCCGGGCGTGGATCGACGCGCCGAAGAGGTGCGCCTGCTTGCCGTAATCGTTGACGTAGTACTCCCGCTCGACGACATGGCCGGTGAAGGTGAGCAGCGAGGCGAGCGCATCGCCCAGGATCGCGCCCCGGCCATGGCCGATGTGGAGCGGCCCGGTCGGGTTGGTGCTCAGATACTCGACCTGGACCCGCTCGCCGCGGCCGAGGTCGCTCGCGCCGAAACGCGGGCCGGCGGCGGCGACCTCGGCCAGCAGCGCCTGCAGCCAGCTGGGCCGAAGCCGGAAGTTGACGTAGCCGGGCGCGACCGCCTCCGCCGAGGCCTCGGGCAGGTCGATCGCGGCGGCCAGCTCCTGCGCGATCGCGAGCGGGGGCCGGCGGAGGGAGCGGGCGAGCTTCAGCCCGGCCGAGCTCGCGAAGTCGCCGTGGGCAGGGTTCCGCGTGCGGGTCAGCTCCAGATCCGGCAGCTCCGCGCCGGGTCGTCCGCCCTCTCCGCCGGCGCCCCGGGCAGCTCGCTCGAGCGCTTCCACGATCCGCTCCCGGACCGTCATCCGCAGGCCGGGTGCTGGCCGCCAAGGGTCGCCTGGAGCTGCGTGGCGACGCCCTGCCGGTTGATGGTGAGAGTGACCCGCTGACCGGGTCGGAATTGGTTGACCAGCACCTGCAGCAAGGGGTGCGCGTCGTCGAGCCTCACCTCATCGACGGCTGTTATCACATCCCCCGCCGTGACGCCCGCGGCAGCGGCAGGGCCGCCGGCTATCACCGTCTCGATCAGGCCTCCGGCGGGGAGCGCCTGCAGCGCAGCGTCCTGGCTCGTCAGGTCGCGGCTGGCGGCGCCGAGGGAGGGGACGACAAGCTTTCCATCCCGGACGATCTGCTCCACCTCCGACTTCACCGCCGCGGCGTCGATCGCGAAGACGACCTGGCCGCCGGCCGGGTCTGCGGCCGCCACGTCGACGCCGACAACCTGGCCGGCGACGTTGAGGAGCGGCCCGCCGGAGCTCGCCGGGTCGATCTCGGCGTCGGTGCGGATCGTGTCGGCGAAGGCCCACTGGCTGGAAGCGGTGACCGCGCCGGCGGCGCTGGTCACCCGGTGGAGGGAGTTGACGATGCCGGTGCTGACCGCCCGCGTTCCGAGCGGGCTGCCGACGGCGATCACCCGCTGCCCGACGCGCAGGCCGCTGGTGTCGGCGAAGGCCAGCGTCGGCAGTCCCGCCACCCCGTCGACCTTGAGAACCGCGAGGTCGGTCTGGCAGTCGGAGTCGACCACCCGCGCGTCGTGGCGGACGGAGTCGCCCGGGAAGAGGACGGCGAGGGCGGACGCGTTGGCGACGACGTGCGCGTTGGTGACGAGGTAGCCGTCACTGGTCGTCAGGAAGCCGGAGCCGAAGCCATGGCCGGCGCCCGGCTGGCCGGTGACGATCGTGACCACGGCGGGCGCGGCCTTGTCCGCCACCTGGATGATGGCGCTGTCCTCGGTGATCCGAACGTTCGACCCGAGGTCGACCGTCTGCGGGTTGGTCCGGGATTGGGAACGGAGGATGGCCAGGGTCACACCGGCGGCGACGGCTCCGCTCACGATCGCCGCGATCACGACGAGCGCCACCGCGGCACCCGTCCGGCGGCTGCCGGCCGGCGCCTCCGGCGGTGACTCGGCCCCTTCGGGGTCGATCACTATCAACGAATTCTATTTGGGTGCGGCGCTCAGGACGGATACCAGGTCAGCACCAGCTGGCGGTTGGCGCTGAAGCCCGCCTCCCGATAGAGCTTCACCGCCCCCTCGTTCTCGGGCCGCGTCCAGACGTAGCCGAGCGTCACGCCGCGCACCTCGAAGAGCTTGATGGCCGCCGCCAGCAGAGCCCGGCCGACGCCCTCCCGCCGGTGCGCCGAGGCGACGTAAACCTCGGCGACCTCGCCCTCGAGGCCGGTGCCCGGGTCGAAGAGGACGCACCAGCAGAAGCCGGCCAATCCCTCCGGGACGCGGACGGCGAGGATCACGTTCTCGCCCTGGAAGGCGGGTGGCACGCCCTCGACGGTCCGTTCGAGCTCGTCCCGCGTCAGCTGCGGGTGCTCGGCGAAAAAAGGTTGCTCATACTCGTAGAGCTCGAGGAGCAGCGGGCGGACGAGCCCATGCTCGCCGGGATCGAGGCGCACCACCGCCGGCTCCGTCACCTGCGGTAGGTTAGACCGTAGACTTCGTCACTCTCGCCGACGTAGCTCAGCTGGCAGAGCAGCCGCCTCGTAAGTGGCAGGTCGGGGGTTCAAGTCCCCCCGTCGGCTCCAGTCCTCAAACCCTGCTCGACGGCGTTGGGCCGGGCGCGTCCGGGCCCGCTAGTACGATCTTGGCGAGATGGCCGACGAGGAGCAGCGGATCCGGACCCGGCACGGCGAGGTGACGCTGGCGGAGATCGCCTCCCTGCTTCCCGGCGCCGGGGACCTGATGGCGGTGGTCAGCCGCAACTACGGCAACCTCTGGCACGCCGCGCAGGGCGGCAACTGGGAGCTGGCCTCCTTCTATTTCCGCCGCACCCGGGCCCTGCTTCGCAACCTCTCGATCACGCGGCCCCAATACGCCGCCCAGCTGGCCGAGTACGAGCGCGATCAGCTGGAGCCGGTCGGCCGGGCGCTGCTGGCGAAGGACCGGGCGGCCTTCGAGATGGCCTACCAGGAGTCGGTGGACCGGGCCAACGAGCTTCACGTCGTCACCGGCTACCCCTACATCCGCTGGAGCCGGCCGGTCCATCCTCCCGACCCGGGCCTCGACCTCGGGCCCGGCGCCTAGCCTCGGTTGAGCACGTCGCGGAGCTGCTCGTAGAGCTTCCGCTGCTCCTCGTCAACCTTTTCCGGTACGGTCACCCGGAGGTGGAGGAGCAGGTCGCCCGCGGGCGAGCCGCCGAGTGCCGGGATGCCCTTGCCGCGGACCCGGATCACCTTCCCGGCGCGGCTGCCGGCCGCGATGTTGAGCGCGATCTGCTTGCCGTTCGGGGTCGCCGCCGTCACCTCGCCACCGAGGACGACCAGGTGGTCGGGCACCTCGACGTCGCCGTGGATGTCGCGCCCCTCGAGGCGCCAGGCCGGGTCGGGCTGGAGCCTGACCGTAAAGGTGTGGTTCTTGCCCGCCCGGACCTTGGACCCGGCGACGGCCCCGGGCGGAAAGGTCACCTCGAGCTGCTTGCCGTCCTCCTGCCGGACCAGCCGCCGAGCCCCCTCGATCGCCTCCCGCAGGGTGAGCTCGACCGGGGTCTCGTAGACCTGCTCGGGGACCGGGGCCGAGCGCGCGCCGGCGCGGGTGCCGCCGCCGGCGCCGCCGCGACCGCGAAAGATGCCGGAGAAGATGTCGCCGAGATCGCCCATGTCGCCCATGTCCCACTGGACGGTGCCGCCGCCCCCGAAGGGGCTGCCGGCCGTGGGGCCGCCGCGACCAGCTCCCGCGGCGCCGGCGCGGAACTGCGAGATGGGACTGTCGTAATCGGCACGCTTCTTGGGGTCGCCGAGCACGTCGTAGGCCTCCGAGAGCTCCTTGAAGCGCTTCTCGGCGGCGGCGTCGCCCTTGTTGGTGTCGGGATGGTACTTCCGAGCCTGCTTGCGGAAGGCGGACTTGATCTGGTCAGGCGTCGCCTTCCGATCGACACCCAGCGTCTTGTAGTAATCCTTGCCCGCCACCATCTCGAAGGGTATATACCCCGCCCGGGCGCCGCCTTAATGGTGGCCCCGATGAACGGCGGCCCCGATGAACGGTGACACTCGCTCGGGGCCACCATTCAGCCACCCCGCCCAGCTGGCCCGGGCCTCGTGGAGCAGCGCCCGACAAGCGGCCGCGCGGCTGCTGCTCGGAGTGACGGACCGCACACCCCGACTGGGCAGAGCTCGGCGCGCTTGTCTGGGGGGCTCCGCCCCCGGGATCCGGAGCCGTCAAGGGTGAAGGCGCCGAGCCGGCCTCACGGCCGGCGATGGCAGTCATTTGGTCTCCGCCGGCCGCCAGTGCGGCCGCCGTGGGGGGGGCGGCATGCTTCGTGGCGCCCGCGGGGGTCAAGACCGCCGCCAGGCGGCGCCGCGCCAGCGGCGCGAAGTCTTGACGCCCGCGCCCGGGGGGGCGCAGCCCAGACATCCAGCCGCGAGACACTCGCTTCGGGGCCACCATTCAGCCACCCCACTCAGCCGGCCCGGGCCTCGTGGAGCAGCGCCCGAACAGCTGCCGCGGGGCTGCTGGTCGGAGTGACCGACCGCACGCCCCGACTGGGCCGAGCGCGGCGCGCTTGTCTGGGGGCCTCCGCCCACCAGACATCCAGCCGCGCGACACTCGCTCGGGGCCACCATTCAGGGAACCCAGGGGCTCGGCGGCCCGCTCAAAAAAAAAGAGGCCCCGGTTCTCACCCGGGGCCCCTTGTGCGGAGGTCGGCTAGACCTCCTTGTACTCCGCGTCCACGACTTCCTCTTCCTCGGTCGGATGCTCGGCACCGTGGCCGTCGGGCTCCTGGCCTTCGGGGGCGCCGCCGGTCGGCGCCGCGTAGATGTGCTGGCCGATCTTCTGGAGCGATTCGTTGAGCTCGTCCATCGCCTTCTTGAGCGCGCCCGTGTCGGAACCGTTGGAGGCTTCCCGGACGGCGGTCAGCTTGGCCTCGACCTCGGTCTTGAGGTCGGCCGGGATCTTGTCCTGGTTTTCCTTGATCACCTTCTCGGCCTGGTAGACCATCTGGTCGGACTGGTTCCGGGTCTCGACCTCCTCCCGCTTGCGCCGGTCGTCGGCCGAGTTCGCCTCGGCCTCCTTGACCAGCCGCTCGACCTCGTCCTTGGAGAGGGTCGAGGAGGCGGTGATCGTCACCGACTGCTCGCGACCGGTGCCCTTGTCCTGCGCCTTCACGTTGAGAATGCCGTTGGCGTCGATGTCGAAGGTGACCTCGATCTGCGGCATGCCCCGCGGCGCCGGCGCGATGCCGTCGAGGTGGAAGCGGCCGAGGGTCCGGTTGTCCCGTGCCAGCTCGCGCTCGCCCTGGAGGACGTGGACCTCGACCGAGGTCTGGTTGTCCGCCGCGGTGCTGAAGATCTGCGAGCGCGACGTCGGGATGGTGGTGTTGCGGTCGATCAGCTTGGTGAAGACACCGCCCATCGTCTCTATGCCGAGTGAGAGAGGGGTGACGTCGAGGAGAAGCACGTCCTTCACCTCCCCCTTGAGCACCCCGGCCTGAATGGCGGCGCCGACGGCCACCACCTCGTCCGGGTTGACACCCTTGTGCGGCTCCTTGCCGCCGCAGAGATCCTTGACCAGCTGCTGGATGACCGGCATCCGGGTCGATCCGCCGACGAGCACGACCTCGTTGATCTGCTGGGGCGAGAGCCCGGCGTCCTTGAGCGCGTCGAGGAAGGGCCCGCGGCAGCGCTCGGTGAGGTCCTGGGTCAGCTGCTCGAACTTTGCCCGCGTGAGGCTCACCTCGAGGTGCTTGGGTCCGGTCTGGTCGGCGGTGATGAAGGGCAGGTTGATGGAGGTCTCGAGCCGCGAGCTGAGCTCGATCTTCGCCCGCTCGGCCGCCTCGGTCAGCCGCTGGAGGGCCTGGCGGTCGGTCTTGAGGTCGATGCCGTTGGCCTTCTTGAACTCCTCCGCCATCCAATCGACGACCCGGCGGTCATAGTCGTCACCGCCGAGGTGGGTGTCGCCGTTGGTCGACTTCACCTCGAACACTCCGTCTCCCACGTCGAGGATGGAGACGTCGAAGGTTCCGCCGCCGAGGTCGAAGACGAGGATCGTCTCGTTCGCCTTCTTGTCCAGCCCGTAGGCCAGCGAGGCGGCGGTTGGCTCGTTGATGATCCGCAGCACGTTGAGGCCGGCGATCTCGCCGGCGTTCTTGGTCGCCTGCCGCTGGGCGTCGTTGAAGTAGGCGGGGACGGTGATGACCGCGTCGGTCACCTTCTCGCCCAGGTACGCCTCGGCGTCGGCCTTGAGCTTCTGGAGGATCATCGCCGAGATCTCCTCCGGCGTGAACTCCTTCTGCGCGTTGGGGATGTGGACCACGACGCGGTCGTCCTTGCCGGACTTGACGTCGTACGGCACGATCTTGCGCTCGCTCTCGACCTCGCTGTTCTTGCGCCCCATGAAGCGCTTGATCGAGGCGACCGTGTTCTCCGGGTTGACGGCGGCCTGGCGGCGCGCCAGGTTGCCGACGAGCCGCTCGCCGGTCTTGGTGAAGGCGACCACGGACGGTGTCGTCCGCGCGCCCTCCGAGTTCGGTATGACGACCGGCTCGCCGCCCTCCATGACGGCGATGACGGAGTTCGTCGTCCCGAGGTCGATGCCTACTGTCTTGGCCATGCCTCTCCTCCGGGGTTTTTTCTTTTCATCTGCATCTCGATTCTTTCAGCACCGGGCGGAGCGCGTCCGCTTCCGACTGACCGGCACCTGCTGATTCATTCCCCCCGCGCTGGACGGCAAAACCCGGCCGACCTATGCTGTCCCCGCTTTGGACGACCTCCACGTGGCGGAGATCGGCGCCCTCGCCGAGCTCGGCGGGACCTACCTGGAGGTCCACGGCAAGGTCGTCATGCGCCAGGCCCGCCGGATCAGCGACCTCGCCAACGACGAGGACGAGCTGCTCGACCTGGAGGACGCGCAGATCCGCGTGCGCGACTCCGGGGAGGCACTCTGGGAGTCGGTCCCCGGCATGACCCTCAACCGCGAGGAGGTGCTCCTGCTGATCCCCACCTCGGAGGCCACCACCAGCCACCACGACCTCAAGTCGGCCGGCCGGAGGGTGCGGGTGAAGCTCTATTGCGGGCCGCTCCAGGTGACCGGCTTTGTGACCGTTCCGGCCGACCAGACCGTCTCCAGCTGGCATCGCACGACGCGCACCCGCTTCCTCTCGGTCACCCAGGCCCGGGTCCAGCCGATTGCCGGCGCCCCCGCCCTCGACGACAACGAGGGCTTCTACAAGTTCGTGCTCATCAACCGCCGGCGGCTGACGGCGCTGATCGAGACCCGGGTCGCCTCAGCTGCCGGCGACCCGGAGGCGGCCCCGGCTGACTGACCCTTCGTCGGCCCTTCCGCCGCTTCCGGGACAATTAGGTTTGCATGGCATCGCGAAGCTTCGAGCTGGAGTCGGTCGACCTGATCGTCGCGGCCGCCGTCGGCGAGCCCGGCCGGCGGCAGTTCTTCCTCCTCGCCCGCGAGGGCGCCGAGGCGATGACCCTGGCCTGTGAGAAGTTCCACATCCAGGGACTGCTGACGCGCGCGCGCCAGCTGCTCGAGACCCAGGAGCTGCCGTCCGACACGACCCTCAAACCGGGCGCCCGGGCGGTCCCGGCGGCGGGAGAGCCGGACTGGTCGATCGGCGAGCTGGGCCTCGGCTACCACGAGAGCAAGCGCAAGTTCGTGATCGTCGCGCGCGAGGTGGAGGCCGAAGGCGAGGAACCCGCGACCGCCCGCCTCTGGGTGACGCCGGAGCAGGTGCGGACGTTCGCCGACCAGGCCGAGACCGTGCTCGCGGGCGGCCGGCCGACCTGCAGCCACTGCGGGCTCCCGATCGATCCCGCCGGCCACCCCTGCCCCGCCGCGAATGGATCCAGGCCCATCTTCTGAGCGGCCAGCGCTGAGCTTCGAGGAGGCCGAGCAGGCCCTCCTCACGGCGCCGGGCGTGGAGCTGCTCGGCCTCCTCCCCAACTCCAGCAACTACACCTTCCTCGCGCGCCTCGAGCTGAGCGAGGACGGCGGCGAGGCGCTGGCGGTCTACAAGCCCGAGCAGGGCGAGTCGCCGCTCTGGGACTTCCCTCCCGGAACGCTCCATCGCCGGGAGGTGGCCGCCTACCGGCTGGCGCGCTTCCTCGGCTGGCCGCTGATCCCCCCCACGGTGACCCGGGAGCGGGCGCCCCACGGCGTCGGCTCGCTCCAGCTCTTCATCGAGGCCGAGTCCGGCCGAGCCTTCTTCGACCTCCGCGAGGAGAGCCTCGAGGATCTGCTTCCGGTGGCCCTCTTCGACGTCGTCACCAACAATGCCGACCGCAAGGCCGGCCACCACCTGCGGGACGCGTCGGGGCGGCTCTGGGTGATCGACCACGGGCTCACCTTCCACGCCGACCAGAAGCTGCGGACCATCATCTGGGACTTCGCCGGGGAGCCGCTGCCGCCGGCCTTCCGAGCCGATCTCGAGCGCGCCTCCGCCGAGCTCGAGTCGGGCGAGCTGCGGGTGCGGCTCCGGGGGTTGGTCAGCGCGCGGGAGCTGCAGCTCCTCCGGCGGCGGGTGGACGGGGTGCTCGATCGCGCGTGGCGGTTCCCGGCGCCGAGCTCGGCCTGGTCCGTACCCTGGCCGCCCATCTGACCGTTTGACGCCTGTGGCCGATCTGTCGTCGAGCTCCTGTTAGCGTTCCCGCCGCAATGAGGGGGCCGAGCTTCCTGGTCTTCGGCGTGGTCGCCGCGGCATTCGCGCTGCTGCCCGTCGACACCCAGGCAGTGGCACCTATCGCGTCGGCTACTCCGTGCACAACCCCGACACCGCCGCATCCCCCCGGCCCGACCGCGACCCCGACGCCGACCCCGTGCCCGACCCCCACGCCAACCCC
>DAIRGV010000093.1:0-4252 GCA_036794405.1 Candidatus Dormiibacterota bacterium | reverse complement strand
CAGCAACTCCGAAAGGACTCGGAGCGCCGAGTCGAGCCAGGGCTGGTTGCTCCCGATGGGGTCGCTGAACCGATTCGGGTACCAGGTCCCACCTTGAGCCTGCGGCGCCAGGTAGGCCCAGCCGGGGCTCATCAGCTCCTGCCCGAAAGTCATGATGTCGCGCGCCGACGCGCCACGGCCGTGAACCAGGATCATCGCCGCCCGGGCGCTGTCGAGGGCCTCGCCAATGCGCAAAATGGGCTGCCCACCGTGGGGGTGTTCCATCGCTCTCCCTCACATTACGCCGAAACACCGAGAGGCTTGTGAGCGGCTGGCCGGTAAGATCGACCTTTTTTCCAGGGCTGTTAGTGATCAATCACGAAGGAGCGAGAATCCAATGCCCGAGCGAGCCCCGGTAGGACCTCAGGCGAACTCGATCCGTAACCGCGGATCCTTGCGCCCGCTCGGGATCATGAGCGGCTTCGTGGTCGACCATCCCTGGCAGGTGGTGGTCGCGGGTCTGCTCTTCATGGCCCTCGCCGGGATCTTTGGCAGCCCCGTTGCCGGGCTCCTCCAGGGTGGCGGTTTCCAGGACCCCAGGACCGAGAGCGTGCTGGCCGGCGACCGCCTTCGCGCCGCCACCGGCGTGAACGGTGACTTCGCCGTGATCGCGCTGGTCCGGCTGGATCAGGCGGTCGACTCGCCGTCATCGCTTACCCACGTCGCGCAGGTCAGCCGCACCCTCGCGGCCGATCCCAAGGTCGTCCGAGTCGACGGCTTCGCCAACACCCACAACCCGGCGTTCGTCTCTCATGACCGGCGCAGCACCTACCTGGTGGCCTCCGTCAGCGCCACCGACATGAACCAGACGAAGGTAGTCGCGGAGCGTATTCGCGCCTCCCTCGCCGGCAATTCACAGGTGACCATCGGCGGCACCGGGCTGGCCAACGCCGAGGTCGAAAAGCAGGTAACCGCAGACCTCGCCAAGGCTGAGACGCTGGCGTTCCCGATCCTCTTCATCCTGCTGCTGGTGGTCTTCCGTGGCCCGGTAGCGGCTGTGCTCCCGTTGATGGTCGGTGGCTTCACCATAATCGGCGCCTTCCTGGGCCTGCGTCTGGTCACCATGACCACGGACCTTTCGATCTTCGCCCTCAACCTGGTGACCGGCCTGGGGCTGGGCCTGGCGATCGACTACAGCCTGCTGATTCTTTCGCGATACCGCGAGGAATCCGGCCGCCTGGGGCACGGCGGCGAGGCGGTTCGCAACACCATCCTCAGCGCCGGGCGCACGGTCATCTTCAGCTCGCTCACGGTGGCAGCGGCGATGGCCTCGCTGCTGCTCTTCCCCCAGCGCTTCCTGTACTCGATGGGGTATGGCGGGATCGCGGTCACAATGGTGGCCGCTTTGATGGCACTGACCGTGCTTCCCGCCGTCCTGCGACTGCTTGGACCGCGCGTTGACTGGCTCTCCTTCCGCCGCGAAGCCGGCGGCGAAGAGAGCGCGACCGCCGGGAGCTGGCATCGCCTGGCCGCCGCGGTGATGGCGCGACCCGCCGTCTTCGCCGTTGCCACCGGCCTCTTCCTGCTGGCCCTCGGGACGCCCTTCCTGGGCATTAGATTCACCACCGTGGACGCCAGCGTGCTTCCCTCCGGTGCGCCCGCCCGGGTCGTCTCCGACGCCCTCGCCCACGATTTCCCGGCCCACACCACCTCGCCAATCCGAGTTGTGGTCGACGCCCCGACCGCGGACACGTCCGCGGCGCGAAGCGTCAGCGCCATCGGCAACACGATCTCCAGGTTCCGGAACATCACCACGGTGCTGCCCGCACAGCCACGGGGAGACCACACCTGGGAGATCGACGTCATCCCGTCATCTGACCCCCTGACAACAAACAGCCAGGAACTGGTCAAGCAAATCCGCTCCCTCAGCGCGCCCTTCCCGGTGACGGTGACCGGCGAGCAGGCCAACTTCGTCGACCTGCAAGCGAGCCTGGCCTCTCACCTCCCGGGGGCGATCGCGGTGGTTGCCGTGGCCACCCTGCTGGTGATATTCGCCCTGACCGGATCAGTGCTGATCCCTATCAAGACCCTCCTGATGAACCTCCTGTCCCTCAGCGCGGCATTTGGGATCCTGGTGCTGATCTTCCAGGACGGCCGCTTCCAGGGCCTGCTGGGTTACACCAGCCAAGGCGCCCTGGAGTCATCCCAACCGGTGCTGCTGTTCGCGCTGGCGTTCGGGCTGAGCACCGACTATGGCGTCTTCCTGCTGTCACGCATCAAGGAGGGACACGACCAGGGACTCGGCACACGCGACTCGGTGGCGCGCGGCATGCAGTTGACCGGGCGCATCGTGACCGCGGCGGCCATCCTCTTCGCTGTCGCGATCGGCACCTTCGCCACCTCCCAGATCATCTTCATCAAGGAGCTCGGCATTGGCACCGCGGTGGCGGTGCTCATCGACGCCACGATCGTCCGTGCGCTGCTGGTGCCGTCGCTGATGGCGCTGCTGGGTGAATGGAATTGGTGGGCGCCGGACCCGCTCCGCCGGCTGCATCAGCGCTTCGCGTTCCACGAGGCCGCCCCGGTGGAGGCCCCGGCCTTGAGCCGACCCTAGCTTCGCGCTAGCGCGGCACGAACTCGGGCAGCCCGTTGCTGTCCAGCCTGAGCTCGCGGCTTGGCGGCGACGGCGGGGGCGCCGCGATCGGAGGCGGCGCCGCTACGGGCGCCGGTGCCAGGTCAGGCGCGGGCACCGTGACCAGCAGTGGCACGACGGCCTGCTGACCTTCGTCAGCCTCCGACCGGAGCCCCAGTTCGTCGCTGTAGATCCTCGGCCGGGGAGGTACGGGGACGATTTCGACAGCTCGGACGGGCCCCGTAGGTGAGGCGGGGTCGGCGGGGTCGGAGGACGCGTCGGGCTCACCCGCTGCGGCGATTGCCCGGCGGCCCTTGCGGCCGGTCCTCAACCACAGCAGGAAGAGAACGGCCAGCGCCAAGACCAGGGCACCAAACAGGCCATTGAACTGGACCCTCGACAGCCCGATGAGCCCGTCGGCCAAACCCGGCTGGGCATTGGCTCCGCCCGCAACAGAGGCTGCCGCCGCGTTTGAGACCGGGGCGGGCGGGGGCGGCGGAGGCGCTGCCACGTGGGGGGCGGTACCCGTCACCTGGGTCGACGCCGGACCCGAGGAGGTCGAGGGCGCGCCGCCGTCCGACCGGGACGTCGGCACCACGTTCTGGGGCGCGGTGGTGGGCGGTGGACTCGGCCTGGCCATCGCGGTCGGGCTGGGGCTTGCCTTTGGTGAGGGACTGGGGCTTGGCTTTGGCGAGGGACTGGGACTCGGTTTGGGCGACGGGCTTGGGCTGGGTTTCGGCGTAGGTTTCGGGCTCGGCTTGGGCGAGACCACCGCGGCCGGCGACGCCGGGGGCGATGGCGACTGAGCCAGTGCGACCTGAGGAACGGCAATCGTAAACACCCCGATGGCGAGCGCCATCGCCGCGCGCCGAAGGATCTCTCGAGGCTCGGATCCCGCTGGTGCTGCCATTGTGAGTTCAAACTGAACCAGGGGCGATAACGCGTCCAGACACCGCTATGCGCCGAGGTGGTCACAAACGGATCACACCTTGCGGACATGCGTATCGGCCCAAGCGGATACGATTGCTTCATGGCCAAGGTTGAGATCAACGGCGATACCGAAAACCAGGTCAGCGGCGTAGATCGCATCCTCGCCTTGAAAAGCACGGTCGCGGTTCCCCTGACCCATGTCTCTGCTATCGACCAGGACGTCGAGGAGGCCAGCGTCGTTTTTCACGGGCTGAAGTTCCCCGGGACCGGCATCCCCGGCGTGGTGACCGCCGGCAGCTTCCTCAGGCAGGGGGAGTGGACTTTCTGGGATGTCCACGACCCCGCGAAGGCGGTGATCATCCGCCTCCACGACGAGCATTGCTCGCGCCTGGTCATCGGTGTCGACGACCCGGCCGCGACTGTCGAGCTGGTCCAGGCGGCGGTCGCCGCCAAGCCTTCGACATAGGCGCCAAACCCCGACCCCGGATTACTATCGGGTCCTCCCCCATCCACGGTCGGGGTGTCTTCGCGACCGTGGCCATCCCCGCCGGAGACGTCATCGAGGTGTGCCCGGTGCTACGGATCCCGGCCGACCAGCGCCACCTGATCGATGAGACGCTGATCTACGAGTACTACTTCGATTGGGACGGCGACGCCGCCCTGGCCCTGGGCCTCGGCAGCCTCTACAACCACTCGGGAACGCCCAACGCC
>DAIRGV010000037.1:0-21151 GCA_036794405.1 Candidatus Dormiibacterota bacterium | reverse complement strand
AGCCAATCCGGTCGTCGCCGCGGACACCGTCGCGCAGCGCCAGCGCGGCGGCGACCGCCCGCTCGGCGTCGTCGCCGTGGGCCGTGGGGAGCCCGAAGACGGCCATCACCGCGTCGCCGATGAACTTCTCCAGTGTGCCGCCATGCTCGGCGACGACCGTCTTGGCGATCCCGTAGTACCGCCCGAGCAGGAAGCGGACCTCCTCCGGGTCCATCTCCTCTCCCATCGCCGTCGACCCGGTGACGTCGGCGAAGAGGACGGTGACGATCCGCCTCTCCTCGCTCACGATTGGGAAGCTTAGTTCAGCTTCGGCCCGATCTCGCCGGGACGGTTGGTGAAGACCGAATCGGGGCGGCAGACTCGGGTCCAGAGCAGGCTCAGGTCGTCGTCGACCGTCCACACGCCGACCGCGGCCCCGGCGGCGCGCAGCTCCGCCGTCATGGCGGGGTCGAGCGTCCCGTAGAAGGAGGAGTAGAGGTCGGCGCCTGTCGCGCGCAGCATGCCGACCGGGTCGATCGGCCGGGAGGCGTCGATGATGCCCGCGTCGACATCGGGCGCGACCTCCTTCAGGTGCCGGATGCAGAGGTGGTGGAAGGAGATGACGCTGACGTGCTCGACCATGCCGTGCTCGCGCAGCGTCGCCACCAGCTTCTCCTCCAGGCCTGGGTAAGGGATCGGGTTCTGCTTGGTCTCGATCACCAACCCGACCCGGTCGCGGACGAGCTCAAAGAGCTCTTCCAGGAGTGGGATCCGCTCCCCGCGGCCGGCGTCGAGCTCGCGCAGCTCGGCCAGCGTGTGGGCGCCGACCAGCCCGCTGCCATTGGTCGTCCGCTCCAGGGTGTGGTCATGGATCACCGCCAGCTCGCCGTCGGCGGTCAGGTGGACGTCGCACTCGACCATGTCACAGCCGAGCTCGATCGCCGACCGGAAGGAGGTAAGCGTGTTCTCGGGATGGTCGGCCGGATTGCCGCGGTGACCTCCCAGCAGCATCCGCTCCTCGGCCCGCGCCGCCTCCAGCCGCTGGCGCATCGTGAAGGGGCCCTGCATCGAATCCTGAGTCTAAACTCCACGCTCGATGCCCTCCACCGAGGCCCGAACCATCGCCCAGCTGCGAGCCGCCGGCCACCAGCGCGAATCGGTCAAGCAGGAGATGCGGCGCAACCTGCTGGCCCGCCTGCGCGAGCGGCGCCCGATCTTCCCCGGCATCGTCGGCTACGAGGAGACGGTCATCCCCCAGGTCGCCAATGCGGTCATCTCGGGCCACGACCTGATCTTTCTCGGCGAGCGAGGCCAGGCCAAGAGCCGGTTGATGCGCGCGATGACCGAGCTCCTCGACCCCGAGGTCCCCGTGATGGCCGCCTGCGAGATCAACGACCACCCGTTCGCCCCGATCTGCAGGCACTGCCGCGACGAGGTTGCGGCGAAGGGGGACGAGGCGGAGATCGACTGGCTGCCCCGAGCGCAGCGCTACGGCGAGAAGCTGGCCACTCCGGACACGTCAATCGCCGACCTGATCGGCGAGGTCGACCCGATCCGGGTCGCCGAGGGCCGCTACCTGGCGGACGAGCTGACCATCCATTACGGCCTCGTGCCTCGCACCAACCGCGGCATCTTCGGGATCAACGAGCTCCCCGACCTAGCCGAGCGGATCCAGGTCGGCCTCCTCAACATCATGGAGGAGAACGACGTCCAGATCCGTGGCTACCGGCTGCGGCTGCCGCTCGACCTCCTGGTCCTCGCCAGCGCCAACCCCGAGGACTACACCTCCCGGGGCAGGATCATCACGCCTCTCAAGGACCGCTTCGGCTCCCAGGTCCGGACCCACTACCCGCTCACGGTGCCGGAGGAGATCGAGATCATGGAGGCGGAGCGGACGCCGCCCGGCACGGAGGTCGAGGTGCTGGTGCCGGCCTTCATGAAGGAGATCGTGGCCGAGATCACCCACCATTCCCGCCGCTCACCGCACATCTCCCAGTCCTCCGGCGTGTCGGTCCGGATGTCGATCGGCAACTACGAGAACCTCATCTCCAACGCGATCCGGCGCTCGGTCCGCCTGGAGGAGTCCCTCGCGGTCCCCCGCGTCTCCGACCTCCGGTACCTGGTCGCCTCGACCGCCGGCCGGGTTGAGATCGAGGCCCTCGACGAGGGCAAGGAGGAGCAGGTCCTGAGCCGGATCCAACGCTCCGCCGTCAACGCCGTCTTCGGCCGCCATTTCACCGCCGGCCAGTTCGAATGGCTGGTCCAGCGCTTCGAGGAGGGCGCCTCGCTCGAGGTCGGCGAGGCAACGCCGGCCAGCGCCTACCTGAAGCTGCTCAAGGACCCCGCCGAGCTTCACGCGGCGACCAAGCGGCTCGGCGTTCCCGACCGGCCCGAGGCCCAGGCGTCCGTGCTCGAACTGGTGCTCGAGGGTTTACACCTGAACAAGCGTCTCAACAAGGATGAGATGGACGGGAAGGTCCTCTATCGTCGCTGAGTTGAGCCAGGCCACCTGCGACCGCTGCCAGGCGCCGATGGTCAAGGACGCCAGCTACTGCGACGGGTGCGGCCAGCGGTCCCGCGCCGCGATCCGGCGGGTCCGGCTGGCGGTGCGGATCGAGATCCTCTTCTTCGGGGCGATCGCGCTGATGGTGCTTGCCTTCGCCGTCAGCCAGATTCCCCGTTAGAGCCGCGTGGAGGCCGACCGGACGCTCGAGAAGGAAGATGTGCTGATGATGCTCGCCGCCTGCCCGGAGCGGGTGCGCGACTATCTCTCGGGCCTCGACGAGATTCGCCTCGCCTATCGCCACGGGCCGGCCTTTCCCACGCTGCGCGAGATCGTCCTCCACGTGAGCCAGACCGGGGCCGCCGCCGACTCGGCGCTCCGCCACGCCTGTCTCGAGGGTGCTTCCGAGGTGGACGCCCAGGCCGCCCTCGAACCGCACCTCGACAAAGCCGAGGCGATCGCCCCGGCACTCGAGAAGCTGGAGGACATGGGCCGGCTGCGCCGACGCACGATGGACCTGCTCCGCGGCCTCACCGCCGCGGACTGGGAGCGGGTCGTCATCGATCGCGGCATGGGGGAGATGACGGTGCTCGACTTCTGCCGCCGGGTCGCGGCCCATGAGATGAGCCACCTCTCCCAGGTCCGCAACCTGACCTCCCTCTTGCCGGACTAAAGGGGCGAGGGGGGCGGGCCCTCCTTGCCGGAATCCCCCCTCGCGGCGAGTCGGAATCTATCGATTCGTCTCCTGGCGTACGAAGAGCGCCGTCCCCAGCATCAGGAAGACCGCGAACATGGCCACCATCACCGCCAGGTTGGTGAGGGGGTCGAAGAGGACCGTCTTCGCGTACTCCGGCCGCCCGTGGTAGAGAATCCCGCGGAGGAGGTCGACCGGGTAGCGCATCGGCGAGATGAGCGAGAAGGGCGCCAGGTACCAGGGCAGGACCTTGATCGGGTTGAAGATCCCCGCCAGGAAGAACTGGGGAAACATCAGGAACGGAAAGATCTGCTGCGCTGCCCGTTGCGTGTTGAGCAGTGACATCGCCAGCACGCCGAAGCCCGCGCCGAGCAGGCAGGCGAAGATGGCCGCCGGGAGCATGAGGGCGAAGATCGGCAGCGTCAGCGGGACCTTGAGGAGGATGGCCACGCCGAAGGCGGGGACGGCCTGGACCAGGGAGACGACGCTCTCGCCGAGGATCTTCCCGAAGACGATCGAGTAGCGCGAGATGGGTGACACGAACATCTCCTGGCTGAAGTCCTGCTCACGGTCGTCGATGAGAGAGATCAGGCCCTGGGCGGCCGACTGGAAGAGCGTCATACCGAGCACGCCGGTGAAGATGAAACCGATGAAGTTGAAGCCGGCAGCCCTTCCCAGGTTGCCCTGCAGAGTGCCTCCCATGAGACCGATGAAGATCAGCGGAAAGACGATCGAGAAGGCGAGCCGAGTCCGATCGCGGCCGAGCTTCAGGATGTCGCGGGAGGCGACGGTCAGGATTGCGCTGAGCTCGTTCACTCGATCGCCGTCCCGACGATCCTGAGGTAGGCGTCCTCGAGCGAGGGCGCGTGGATCCGCAACACCGTCAGCTCGCTGTCGAGGGAGCGGATCACGTCCTGGGCGGTGCGGCCCTCGAGGTGGACCTGGAAGGGACCCGCGTCCCGGACCGGCAGGCCCTTTCCCTCCAGCTCCCGCCGGAGGCCGGCGCGGTCGGCCGAATCGAGGACCAGGTACTCCTGGAGCAGGTCCGCCTTCAGCTCATCCGGTGTCCCCAGCTTCACGACCTTTCCCTTGTCGAGGATGCAGATCCGGTCCGCCTCCTCCGCCTCGTCCAGGTAGTGAGTCGTGAGGAAGACGGTCGTCTCGCTCCGCTCGCGGACATCCCTCAGGTAGTCCCAGAGGTGGCGCCGGCTCGCCGCGTCGAGCCCCGCGGTGGGCTCATCGAGGAAAAGCACCTTGGGTCGGTGCATCAGGCCCCGGATGATCTCCAGCTTGCGCATCATCCCGCCCGACAGCTTCTTCGCCGGCATGAAGATCTCATCCCCCAGCCCCAGCAGGGCGGCGAGCTCGGTGACCTGCCGCCGGTACTCGGCCGGCATCATCCGAAAGAAGGGACGGTAGGGGTAGAGGCCGTAGAGGATGGCGTGGAAGCGGACGTTCTCCTCCCCCGAAAGGTTCCGGTCGATGCTCGGTTTCTGGAAGATGATGCCGACCTGGCGGCGGACGGCGGCCGGCTGGTGGATCGCGTCGGCGCCGCCGATGTCGACTCCGCCGGAGGTGGGCGCCAGCGTCGTGGTGAGGATCGAGATGGTTGTCGTCTTGCCGGCGCCGTTGGGACCAAGGAGGGCGAAGAACTCCCCCGGGTAGACCGAGAAGGACACCCCGTCGACGGCGTTGCGGTCAGCCTTCTTGTAGCGCTTGACGAGGTCGCGAACCTCGATGACTGGCTGTTGCACTGCCGGGAAGAGTATTCGGGCCGAAAGTGAGACGGTGCCGGGCACTTTGCCCGGCACCGTCTCGAGGGAGGGAGAGGATTACCGTACAACGATTCGGGGCACTCCGCCCAGCAGCTCGTCGCGGAACTCCGCCAGCCGGCCGGCGCTGATCGCCTCGCGCACCTCCTCCAGCAGCCGCGCCGTGAAGCGCAGGTTGTGCTCCGCGGTGAGCGTGATCGCCAACAGTTCGTGGGCCTTGAACAGATGCCAGAGGTAGGCCCGGCTGTACCGCTCACAGGTGTGGCAGTCGCAGCCGTCCTCGAGCGGACCGTCCTCGGTCGCCCGGCCGGCCTGGGTGAGGTCGAGGCGGAAACGCGGGCGCCCGCGGAGGAGCGCGTGGCCATGGCGCGCGATCCGGGTCGGCATCGCGCAGTCGAAGGTGTCGATGCCTCGAAGGGCGCCCTCGACCAGGTCGTCCGGCTCGCCGACCCCGAGCAGGTGGCGCGGCCTCGCCTCGGGCAGGAGCGGGACCACCAGGTCGACAACCCCGTACCAATCCTGCTTGGTCTGCCCGAGGCAGTCCCCGATCGCCATGCCCGCGAAGGGCAGCTCCGAGATGGCGGCCGCCGAGAGCCGGCGAAGCTCGGGGTAGACGCCACCGTGGTTGATCCCGTAGAGGGACTGGCGCTCGGTCATGCCCAGGCCGCCGAAGGCGTCCAGGCAGCGGCGCGCCCAGCGGATGTTCCGCTCTGTCGCACCTCGCGTGTAGTCGGGCGTGACGTGGAAGGGCGTGCATTCGTCGAGGCACATCAGCAGGTCAGCACCCAGGTCGCGCTGGAGCGCCATGCTCGACTCGGGGGTGAAGCGGTGCCTGCTTCCGTCGAGGTAGGACTTGAAGTCGGCACCGTCCTCGTCGACGGTGACGGCGTCGACGAGCAGAGCCTCGTCGGCGTGGGCGGGGTGCCGCCGGCCCTTCACCTCGTCGGCGACGTGGCCGTGCTGGAAGCTGAAGATCTGGAACCCGCCGCTGTCGGTGGCGAGGACGCCCTCCCAGCCCATGTAGCGATGGAGGCCGCCGGCCCGGGCGACCGCCTCCCCGCCGGGTTGGAGGTGGACGTGGTAAGCGTTCACGATCAGGGCTCCGACGCCGGCGCGAACCGCCCCCTCCGGGTCGAGGCCCTTCAGCGCCGCCCGGGTGGCGACGGCGAAAAAGCCGGGCGTCTCCAGCACGCCGTGGGCGGTCCGCAGGATCCCACGCCGGGCCCTGCCGTCGGTCGCGGTGACCTCGAAGCTCAGCACGCCGGTGCCGGCTCGGGAGCCCTCGGCCGCCGGCCGAGGAGCGGCACCGCTCCGAGTGCGAGCAGGCAGACGACCGCGATCGAGAGGAAGGGCAGCGTGATCCAGTAGGTGAAGAGGAAGCCGCCGCCGAGGGAGCCGAGCGCCTCGACCCCGACCGTGAACATGCCGAACAGGCCCTGGGCGCGGCCCTGCTGGCTCGCGGGCACGACCCGGCTGATCTCGGCGTAGACCGCCGGCATGCCACCGAGGGTGCAGAGAGCTTCGAGGAAGCTCAGGCCCATCACGATCGGGATGCTCCGGGTGAAGCCGTAGGCGACCGCGAACAGGCCCGCGAAGAGGAGGGTCGACGCGACCATGGTCCGGATGCCGAACCTGTCGCCCAACCGCCCGGCTGCTCCGCTGAAGAGGATCACCGGCAGCGAGTAGACACTGACCGAGAGACCGGCAACGAGCGTAGAGCCGCCGAGCGCGGTCATGTAGAGCACCCACATCGCGTTGTAGACGCCCGCCATGTAGGACCACGCCGCGCCCGCCAGGACCGCCGGGAGCAGGATCAGCAGCAGGCGTCCCGGCATCAGCCCGCTGAGCGCCGAGTCCGCGATGGGCTGCTCGGGGACAACCGGCCGGCGCGGCAGCGAGACCAGCATCGCCGCACCGCCGAGGCAGGCGAGGGCGGAACCGGCGAAGACCAGGTTGAGGCCGAAGAGGGCGAGGCCGCCACCGATGATGGGCCCGATCAGGAATCCGCCCATGCTCGACCCCTGCCAGTGCCCGAAGACGGTGGCCCGCATCCGGGGCGGGGTGAGATCGGCCAGCAAGGCCCGTGCCGCCGGCATGTAGAAACCTCCGACCGCGGCGTGCACGAAGCGGATCCCGACCAGGGTGTTGACCGGCAGCGGCACCAGGTAGACGAGGAAGAAGAGGCCGTAGGCGGCCATGCTGGCGATGACGATCGTCCGCCGGTTGAAACGGTCGGCGAGCCAGCCGCCGGGCGCCTGCACGATAAGGTTCCCGAGCAGCGCCGAGGCGCCGATGACGCCGACCAGCACCGGCCCGCCGCCCCGTCCCTCCACGAAGAGCGGCAGGATCGGGAAGAAGAGCCCCAGCCCGAGGTTGTCGAGGATGTTGCCCGCGAGCAGCACCCAGGCGGCGCGCGGGACACCTGAAAAGCCGAGGCGGGTCTGGATCACAGCCCGCGAATGCTAGTTGGCGCCTCAGGCCGCTTGTTTGGCAAGCTCCTGGCGGCAGTAGCCGAGGATCCGGGAGAAGGCCGGGAAGGGATGGATCAGGTCGGCGAGGAGAGCCAGCGGCGTCCTCGCCTTGACCGCCAGCGACAGCTCGGAGAGCATCTCGCCCGCCCGCGGCTGGAGGATCGTGGCACCCACCAGCAACCCTTCCCGCCGGTCGCCGACCAGCTTCACCACGCCCTCCTTGAAGTCGTGGATATAGCCCCGGGCACTCTCCGCCGGGTCGGTCGAGTAGGTGATCACGTCGATGCCGCCGGCGCGGGCGGCGGCCTCGCTGAGGCCCACCGAGGCGAGCTCGGGGTCGGTGAAGGTGACCCGCGGAACCGCCGCGTGGTCGGCCGGGCGCGGTCTCCCGGTCAGCGCGCGCCCGATCAGCTGGCCGTGGTAATGGGCGAGGTGGGTGAAGCCGCCGAGTCCGGTGACGTCGCCGCCGGCGTAGATGCCGTCCGCGGCCAGCAGAGTGAGGGGATCGACTTTGAGCCAGCCCCGGTCCGTGGTCCGCAGGCCGCAGGCCACGAGGTCAACTGTGGCCAGCCGGGGCTTCCGGCCGGTTGCGACCAGCAGCGTCGCCGCCTCGATGGCGAGAGCGTTCTCGACCACCACCCGGATCCCGGCCGCGTTCCTCTCGACGCCGATCACCGGGTGGCCGCTGTGGGCGGCGATCCCCTCCCCTGCCAGGTGCCTGCCGAGCAGCTCGCCCGCCTCCGGCTCCTCGGCCGGGACGACCCGGGGACCGCCCTCGGTCAGGTGCACCTCGGACCCGATCCGGGCGTAGGCCTGGCCCAGCTCGACTCCGATCGCGCCCCCACCGAGGATCGCCAGGGTGGCCGGCAGCGATGTCGGAAGCGTCGCCTCCCGGTTGGTCCAGAAGGGCGCCCCGGCCAGCCCCGGGATCGGCGGTACGAAGGGGTCGGTGCCGGTGGCGATCACCACGACCCGGCGGGCAGTGAGCGTCCGGCCGCCAACGGTCACGGTCCGCGGGCCGGCCAGGCGGGCCTCGCCCCGGATCAGCTCCACGCCCTCGCCGGCGATCGCCTTCGCCGGGTTGGCGTCGTTGAGGTCGCGCGCCATATAGCGAACCCGCTTCGAGATCTTGGGGAAGTCGACGGTCCACTCGATCCGGCCGGCCGCCAGGGTCCGGGCGGCGCCCGCTTCGGCCAGCGTCTCGGCGGACCGGAGCAGCGTCTTGCTGGGGATGCACCCCCAGTACGGGCACTCCCCACCGACCAGCTCCCGCTCGATGACGGCGAGGGTCAGTCCGGAGCCCTTCAGCTCCCCGGCGACAGCTTCGCCGCAGGGGCCGGCCCCGAGACAGAGGACGTCGAACTCATCCATTGGGCAGCGCCACGGCCACGTACTTGATCTCCAGGTACTCCTCGATGCCCTCCTGGCCACCCTCCCGGCCGATGCCGCTCTGCTTGACGCCGCCGAAGGGAGCGGCGGGGTTCGACACCAGCCCCGTGTTGAGGCCGACCATCCCGCTCTCCAGGGCCTCGCTGACGCGCAGGGCGCGGGCGAGGTCGCGGGTGTAGACGTAGGCGACGAGGCCGAACTCGGTCGCGTTGGCGAGCCGCAGCGCTTCTTCCTCCGAGTCGAAGCTGACGATCGGCGCCACCGGTCCGAAGATCTCCTCGCCCATGACACGGCTTTCCGGGCTGACGTGGGTGACCACCGTCGCCGGATAGAAAAAGCCCGGGCCGTCGATCCGGCGGCCGCCGACCAGGACCCGGCCGCCGCGGGTGACCATGTCCAGGACCAGCTCCTCCACCTTGGCGATCCCAGCCTGGTTGATGAGCGGGCCGAGCTGGGTCGCGGGGTCGGTGCCCCTGCCGACCCGCAGGCTGCCCATCCGCTCCGCCATCCAGCGGCCGAACTCCTCGACGACCGGGGCGGCGACGTAGAAACGATTGGCCGAGGTACACGCCTCCCCGGCATTACGCATCTTGGCCACCATCGCGCCCTCCACCGCGGCGTCGAGGTCGGCGTCCTCGAAGACGATGAAGGGAGCATTTCCTCCCAGCTCCATCGAGGTCCGCAGCACCTGGTCGGCCGCCCCCCGAAGGAGGACCCGACCGACCTCGGTCGACCCGGTGAAGCTCAGCTTGCGCAGCCGGGGGTCGGCGAGGAGAGGGGTCACGACCTCGCCCGGCCGGGAGCTGGTCACGACGTTGACGGCGCCGGCGGGCACTCCCGCCTCGGCCAGCAGGCTCGCCAGCAGGAGCGCGGTGAGCGGAGTGTCCTTCGCGGGCTTGACGACCATCGTGCAGCCGGCCGCCAGGGCCGCGCCGACCTTGCGGGTGATCATCGCGGCGGGGAAGTTCCAGGGCGTGACCAGGAGGCAGGGGCCGACCGGCTGCTTCAGGACCAGCAGCCGGCTCCCGCCGGCCGGGGCGACCGAGTAACGACCATCGATCCGGACCGCCTCCTCCGAGAACCAGCGGAAGAACTCGGCGGCGTAGCTGACCTCGGCCCGCGACTCGGCCAGGGTCTTGCCGTTCTCGAGCGTGATCAGGAGGGCGAGGTCGTCAATCCGGGCCACCATCAGCTCGAAAGCCCGGCGCAGGATCTCGCCCCGCTGGCGGGGTGCCACCCGGGTCCAGGAGGCCTGGGCCGCCGCCGCGGCGCCAAGGGCGTCGAGCGCATCCTCGCGGGCGCCGTCAGCCACCGCCGCAAGTCGTTCCGAGGTGGCGGGATCGATGACGTCGAAACGGGTGCCGCTGCGGGCAGGGCGCCACTCGCCGGCGACGAAGAGGTCTGTCGGGACCTGGTCGAGAAGGTTTCGCTCCGCGGTTTCCACGCTCATCAATTGCCTCCCTGGGCCGCGGGCACGGCCCGCAGCGATTGCTGCAGCGACCCGGCATCGAAGTCGCCCATGTATTTTTCGTCGTCGAACACCGGCACCGCCGGGCGGCCCGCCCCCAGCAGCTCGGCGAGGGCGTCCGACAGGTTCGCGGTTGCGGGCACCCTCGGTCCCGCCGCCGGCTCCGGCGATCGGCGCAGGCTGGCGGGGTCGATCGCCGTGACCGAGAGAAGCTTCAGCATCCGTTCGTGGCCGAGGAAGCCGCTGACGAAGTCGTTGGCCGGGCGGCCGAGGATCTCGGCCGGCGTGGCGTACTGCTCCACCTTGGCCCCGACGTTGAGCAGCGCGATCCGATCGCCCACCCGGACGGCCTCGTCGATGTCGTGGGTGACGAAAACGACCGTCTTGTTGAGCGTCCGCTGGATTCGCAGAAACTCGTTTTGAAGCCGTTCCCGAGTGATCCGATCGACGGCGCCGAAAGGCTCATCCATGAGCAGAATCGGTGGATCGGCGCCGAGAGCACGGGCGAAGCCGACCCGCTGCTGCTGGCCACCCGAGAGCTGGTGCGGGTAGCGGTCCCGGTAGCCGGCCGGTTCAAGGCCCACCAGGTCCAGCAGCTCGTCCACCCGCCGCTTGACGCGCCGCTTTTCCCAGCCCCAGAGGCGAGGCACGGTGGCGACGTTCTCAGCGATCGTCTGGTGCGGGAAGAGCCCCGTCCGCTGGATCACGTAGCCCATCTTCAGCCGGAGCACAACCGGGTCGACGTGGGTGACGTCCTCGCCACCGACCAGGATCCGCCCCGCCGAGGGCTCGATAAGGCGGTTGATCATCCGAAGGGTGGTGCTCTTGCCGCAGCCGGAGGGGCCGACCAGGACGCAGGTCTCGCCCTCGCCGATCTCCAGCGTCAGGTCGTCGACGGCGTTGGCCCCGCCCGGGTAGTCCTTGCTGACCGAATCGAGCACGATCATCGATATCACGGTCGCTGGTAGCGTAGGCGAATGGCCCCGGCGCCATTCCTCGATTCGACCGATCCGTGGATCCGCTGGGACTGGTTCTGGCGCCACGTGCCCGACTTCGAAGCACGCCTCGTCGAGCACATCCAGCTCACCCTGATCGCCGTCGTCCTCGGCCTCCTGATCGCCGCGCCTCTCGCTCTGCTCGCCTATCGCTGGCGGCCGCTCCGCGACCCGCTGCTGGCGGTTGGCGGGCTCCTCTACACGATCCCGTCACTGGCCCTCTTCGCCTTCCTGATCCCCTTCACGGGGCTGACCGTGGTCACCTCCGAGATCGGGCTCGTCAGCTACACGATCCTGATCCTGCTTCGCAACATCGTGGTCGGCCTGGAGGGTGTCGCGCCCGAGGTTCGCGACGCCGCTCAGGGGATGGGCTACCGCCCCCTTGTCCAGCTGCTCCGGATCGAGCTGCCTCTGGCAGCTCCGGCGATCATGGCCGGGGTGCGGATCGCCACCGTCACGACCATTGGCCTGGTGACGGTCACCGCCCTGATCGGCCAGGGCGGCCTCGGCCAGCTGATCAACGCCGGCCTGATCCAGGACTTCAAAACCCCACTGGTGGTCGGCACGGTCCTCTCGGTCGCCCTGGCCCTGATCGCCGATCTCAGCCTCGCCGGCGCGGAGCGGGTGCTCACCCCCTGGGCCCGGCGGGCGGCCTGAACTGAGTTGACGTTTGTGGGCAGCGTCTTCGCCTGGTTCGACAACCCGGTGCACTGGACCGGAAGCAGCGGGGTGCCGCAGCGGCTCCTCGAGCATCTCGAGATGTCGGCGGTGGCGGTGGCGGCAGGGCTGCTGGTCGCGCTGCCGGTGGGCATCGCGCTCGGCCACTGGGGGAGGTTCGGCAACCTCGCCATCAATGTCTCCAACGTGGGTCGGGCCGTACCCTCCTTCGCCATCCTGGTGATCGCCTTCCAGGTCTTCGGACTGAACAATTACCCGGCGTTCGTCGCCCTGACCCTGCTCGCCATCCCGCCCATGCTCACCAACAGCTACATCGGCGTTCGCGACGTCGATCCGGAGGTGCGCGACGCCGCCCGCGGGATGGGCATGCGCCCGCGTCGCCTCCTGGTCGACGTCGAGATTCCCCTGGCGCTGCCGCTGATCATGGCCGGCATCCGTACCGCGGCCGTCCAAGTCGTCGCTACGGCGACCCTCGCGGCACTGGTTGCCGGTGGTGGCCTGGGCCGTTTCATCATCGACGGGCTCGGTCAGCGTGACGACGCCCAGGTCTTCGCCGGCGCCGCGCTCGTCGCCGCGCTGGCGATGGCGGTCGAGCTCGGCCTCTCCGGATTGGAGCAAGTTGCCCTCCCCCGCGGTTTAACGATGAAATCAACCGCGCGCGAGGTCGCCGTGGAGCCCGACCTGGCCCTCACGACTTGAAACGAATCGGCTCCGCCACACACTCAGGAGGAAATGAAACCGATGCGAACCTTCCGAACCCGGCCGTTCCTGATGACGATCCTGGGGCTATCCCTGATAGCCAGCGCCTGCGGGTCCTCCGGCGGGGGCTCGCCCTCGACCGCCGCGAAGGAGACGGTGACCGTCGCCGGCTTCAACTTCAACGAGTCGACGATCCTGATGGACATCTACGGCAAAGCGCTTGCCGCCAAGGGGTACACCGTCAACTACAAGGCCAACCTCGGCAACCGTGAGATCGTCCAGCCGGCCCTGGCCAGCGGTCAGATCGACTTCTATCCTGGCTACGCCGCGACCGACCTCGAGTTCATCAACAAGACCAAGGGCGAGGCCAGCGGTGACGCTCAGGCGACCACCAACAAGCTCAACACCTACCTCTCGACGATCGGCGCCAAGGCGCTGACGCCCTCCCCTGCGATCGACGCCAACGCCTTCGCGGTGACCAAGGCGACCGCGGCCAAGTACAACCTGACCAAGCTTTCCGACCTGGCTTCGGTGGCTTCCCAGCTGACGCTCGGTGGTCCCTCTGAATGCGCCACCCGTCCTTTCTGCCAGCCCGGGCTGGAGAAGACCTACGGGGCGAAGTTCAAGGCCTTCAAGGCGCTCGACGCCGACGGTCCGCTGACCCGCGCCGCCCTCACCGGCGGCCAGATCGACGTCGGTCTCGTCTTCTCCAGTGACGGCGACCTCGACTCCCGGGGCTACGTCGTGCTCCAGGACGACAAGCACCTGGAGGCGGCCGACAACATCGTGCCGATCGTCCGGACCAAGGTCCTCAACTCCGAGATCACAACGCTCTTCAACAACATCTCGGCCGCTCTCAACACCAACGACCTCCGCGCCATGAACAAGAGCGCCGACGTCGACAAGCAGGACCCCGGCGACCTCGCTGCGACCTGGCTCAAGCAGCACACCTTCACCAACTAGCCGATGGCGGCAGGGCAGGACCTCCTCGACCTGGTCGACTGGCGTCGCCGGGTCGGGGACCTGTACCGGCTCCGCGGTCCCGGCGCGCTGGAAGAGTTCCGGCGCGGCCGGGACCACCTCTTTCAAAACCACCCGCAGTCGCCGATTGAGGAGAGGCACGGTTTTGCGGGCCTCGATTACTTCCCCCCCGACCCGGCCTTCCAGGTTCCGGCGCGGTTTGTCCCCGCCACCGTCGCCGAGGATCTCGTCATCGAGACCGGCGGCGAGGACGGCGCCATCCCTTACCGCCGCGCCGGCGCGCTTGCGTTCGAGCTCGGGGGCACCGCCTGCCGCCTGACGGTGCTCACCCTGGTCGGCTATGGCGGCGGCCTCTTCCTGCCTTTCAAAGACGCCACCTCGAGGGATGAGACCTACGGCGGTGGTCGCTACCTGTTCGACACCGTCAAAAATCACTTACCCATGCCGTTGCTTGAGGCCGGCAAGGGCATGGTGGAGATCGACTTCAACTACGCCTACAACCCATCGTGCGCCTACAGCCCGCGCTGGGCGTGCCCGCTGGCGCCTCCCGAGAACACCCTGCCGGTCGCGGTCAGGGCCGGTGAGAAGAGCTACAAGGGGTAGACCCAAGCATCCACGTTAGTCAGAGGCCGGGCTAATCGCTGACGGCGTCAATAGTTCGACAGACAACTGCCGCATGCGTCGCTTGTGGTCAGCCCGCCGGCAACTCCGCGCAGGCGATGTGGCTGAACTCGTCCCCACTGCCCGTGTAGCCGTGGATCGTGATGATGCCGCCGCCCAGGTAAGCCTGGCCGTAGGTCCGCTCGACCAGCCCGTTGCCGGATCCGTCGCCGACGAGGTGGCCGACCTCCAGGGCCCGACTGAATTCCTGCGATGCGCAGGTGCCGGCATGGATGTTGACCAGGTAGCTGCCGCGGGAATGGAGCGAGCGACCTTCGAGATGGAGCGTGTAGCTGCCACCCGCGATCGTCAAGGTCAACGTCGCCTCGATAGTGCCGCCGTTGGCCGGATCGAGCGCAACTGTCACCTTCTTGGTGGGTCCCGCCGTCGCCGTCGGCGGGGCGGTCGCGGCCGGTTGGGGGCTGCGGTGGGCGGATCCGCTGGTATTCCCACCGCCGCCGCCGCCGCACGCGGTGATCAGCAGCCCCAGAACCGCGGGTACCGCCAGCCACCGAGCTGCTTTCGAAGTAACGGATGATGGCAATGCAGATCTCCTCCTTGAACGAATCCTGCCAAGGGCGGACACCTCTGCCTATATTGGCGATGAAATTATGCTGGGAAACTCTCTCCATGGCCGCCGCGCGGTCGTTACCGGCGGCTCACAGCGAATGGAGCGGCATCGACATCTGGGTGAACAACGCGGCACGCCTCCTGGTCAGGCCCTTACTGAACAGGAGTGGCACGGGGTGATGGCGGTCAACCTGAACGGTTACTTCCGCAGCCGGGCAACCAGCTCGCCGATCGCGGAGCAGAACCTGTCCCTCGCTCTCGCCTTCGCCGACCGGGTCTACGTCCTGGAGCGCGGAGAGGTGGTTCATGAGGGCAGCGCGGCCGAGTTCCGCGAAGATCGCCGGCTCCAGAAGCAGTACCTGGGGGTATGACTCCGCTGCGATTGGTCAGGTTCCGGACCGAGGACGGCGCCCTCGGCCTTTGGTCGGTCAGCGCGGAGGAGAAGCGGTTTCGGCCCTGACCGGGACCTCGACCGGGGCGCCCGTCCGGATCCCGACCAGGTTCACGACCGCCCCCGCCAGGAGCAGCCCCGCGCCGATCAGCATCGCGACGTGGAAGGCGTCGCCGGAGGCGAGGGTGGCGGCGGCGGCGATGGCGTGGTCGATCCCGGGTGCCGGCCGGTTGAGCGGGCTGACTGCCGCCCGCAGCGTGGGGGAGGCCGGGTCGGCGCCCAGCCGGCGAGCGAGTGAGCTGTAGAAGGTCGCCGTGACGGCGACGAAGATGACGGCGCCCGCCAGCTGGGGGCCGATCCGGGAAATCGCGTTGTTGATCGCCGATCCCAGGCCCGAGTTGCGAACCGGGACCGAGGTCATCAGGGCCGAGGTGAGCGGAGCGACCAGGATCGAGATCCCGATCCCGAAGAGGATGCCGTCCGGGAGCAGGTTGACCAGGAAGTCGACCGGCGGAAGATAGCTCGCCGGATCGGCGGGGCTGATGATCCAGGGGTTCTCGATCGCCGGGGCCCGGGCGAACCAGAGGACGCCCGCGGCCATCAGGATCGGTCCGCCGACCATGAACCAACGCGGCCCATAGCGACCCGAGAGCTTGCCAACCCGGGCGGAGAGCACTGTCAGCAGGATGCTGCCCGGGATCCCGCTCAGGCCGGCTGCGGCGGCGTCGTAGCCAAGGGTCCCCTGCTGAAAGAGGGCCAGGTTGTAGAAGACGACGTAGAGGGCTCCATAGATGAGCAGGGTCGAGAGGTTGACGACGGTGAAGTTGCGAGAGCGGAAGAGCTTGGGCGGGATCAGAGGATGAGGACGCCGGGTCATAAGGAACGGCAGCGCAACTGTCGCGAGGGCGCCGATCCCGAGGGCGACAAAGGCGAGCGGATCCCGCCATTCCCGCTGCTGGCCGTAGATCGCCCCGAAGGCGAGGCCGCCGACGCCCAGCGCGACGACGCCGGCGCCGAGCCAGTCGAACCTCGGGCTGGCCTCCTCGTCTCGGCTCTCCTCGGCGTGGCGGAGGACCGCGTAGAGGCCGAGGAGGACCAGCGGCACGTTGATCAGGAAGGCGGCGCGCCAGGAGACGGTGTCGACGAGGACGCCGCCCACGAATGGCCCCAGCAGCGTCGTCCCGGATGATGCCCCGGCCCAGATCCCGTAGGCGCGGGCCTGGGCCGGCCCGCTGAAGGTCGCCGCGATCAGCGAGAGCGACCCCGGAACCAGCACGGCGCCCGCGGCGCCCTGGAGCAGGCGGAAGACGACCAGCAGCTCGAGGTTGGGCGCCAGGCCACAGAGTACGGAGGTGAGCCCGAAGCCGACCAGGCCGATCGCGAACATCCGACGACGGCCGTAGTAGTCGTTGAGCGCGCCGGCCAGGATCAGCAGGGCGCTCAGGGTCAGCAGGTAGCCGCTGTAGACGTAGGTCTGGCCCTCCAGCACGCCGAAGAGGTGAACGGGCAGCTGGCGACCGATCTGGGGAAGCGCGACGTTCACGACCGAGGAATCGAGGAAGACGATTCCCGAGCCGAGGACCGCCGCGACCAGGGTCCAGCGCTGGGCGGGCTTCAAAACGCGGCTATCGTATGGGCGATGGAGAGGGAGACCGCGCTGGCCGATTTCGATCGCTCGCGCGATGCTTTCCTCGACGCACTACGGGCAGCCCCGGACGACGCCCTGGCCTACCTCCGGGAGGGGGACAGCTACGCCATCGGCGGTCTGGCAGTCCACTGCAACTGGGTGCTTCGTCACTACAGCCGGGTGCTTCTCGCGCTCGCTGCGGGTGGTGGCCAGGAGCTCCATCCGAGCGACCCCGAGGGCGAGCAGGAGGAGGCGAACCGGCGTGCCCTGGCGGGTCTCACCGCCGAGGAGCGGGCTCCCGAGCTGGCCGAGCTCGAGACGCTCCACGAAGAGGTGAGACGCGCAGCGGCGGCGGTCGCTCCGGACACCTGGCAGCGCAAGGCCCCCGTCGTCTACGGCGGTGACGCGCCGGCCCACCCGACCAGCCCCGGCGACGTTGTCGGCTGGCTCCGCGACCACTCCCAGGAGCACGTTCCCCACGCCACCGAGCTGTTGGCCGAGTGGCGGTCCTCCCGAGACCGGTGAGCGAGACCGAGGAGGTCGCCGAGCCGCAACCGGCCGAGAGCTCAGCCGCCGAGGCGCCCTCCTCCCCGGCCGCCGGGACACAGCGGAAGCGGCGCCGCGGCGGCAAGGGCAAGGGCGCGGGCTCCTCCGGTTCCGGCGGCGGCGGTCGGGCGTCGCAGTACTGGATGATCGCCACCTCGCCCGACAACTTCACTCGGACCCGCGAGCACGGCTTCAGCATCCAGGGGATCAAGGGTCGGCACAAGAACCGGGTGGCGAGCATGCACCCGGGCGACCGGATCCTCTATTACGTCACCGGCCGGATGGCCTTCTCCGCCACCGCCACGGTCACGTCGCCGATGTACGAGGACCACACCCCGATCTGGCGCACGGACCGGCGCGACGAGGATTACCCGTGGCGGGTCCACATCCGCCTCGACCACCGCCTGGAGGAGCCGGACTGGGTGCTTGCCAAGCACATCGCCTACCGGCTCGAGTACGTCAAGAAGTGGCCGCCCGAGCACTGGACGCTCGCCTTCCAGGGCCACCTCCACCAACTCCCGCGATCCGACTTCGGGATGCTCGAGGACGAGATCCTTCGACTCCTCCGCCGGCAGCCCGCCAAGGACGCGGTTGCCGGCTGACCCCCTCGGCGTGCGGTCGGCCTGCCGCCGGGTGGTCGGCGAGGCGCTCGAGGTGCGGCTCGGTCCGCTCGACGCCGCCGTCGCGGCGCTGCGGGAGCGAGAGGTGCCGCGGTGGGATGCGCGGCGACACTACGGCGGCGAGCGCCTGGTCGAGTACGTGCTGGTCCTGGACACGCTCAACTTCTCCTTCTGGGGATCGGGCCGCGGCTACTGGCAGCTGGCGGAGACGCTTCGCGATGGCTTCGACCGGGGCGACCCGCTCTGGGAGCCGGGGCGTCTCCTCGAGCTCGACGAAAGCGGCCTGGCGGCGATCATCGGTGAGTTCCCGATCCCGGAGCGGCGCGTCGAGGCCCTCCACGAGCTGGCACGGCTGGCGGAGCGGGAGGCCTCAGGCGAGCTCGCGGGCCTCATCCCGCCGAGCGCTCCTGGGCTCGCGTCCTACCTCTCGCGCAACCTGGAATCGTTTCGCGATGTTGGTGTTTACGGTGAGATGGAGGTGCCGTTCCTGAAGCGGGCCCAGATCGCCGCCGCCGACCTCTGGGGTTCGGGTGCGATCGCCTTCTCCGACGTCGACCAGCTCACCTGCTTCGCTGACTACAAGCTGCCTCAAGCGCTCCGCCACCTCGGCGCGCTGGAGTACACCGAGCACCTGGCCCGAAAGGTCGACGACTGGGTCGAGCTGGACCCGGGATCCCCGGAGGAGGTCGAGATCCGCGCCGCCACCGTGGTGGCGGTCGAGGAGCTGCGCGACCGGCTGGCGGCCGAGAGCCGCGAGCTGACCGCGGTTGAGGTCGACTGGATGCTCTGGGACTACTCCCAGGGCCTCTTCCCGGTCCGTCCCCACCACCGCGTGCGCACCGTCTTCTATTGAGAAGGCCGGTCGCCCACCTGCTCCGGGTCGACGCCGCCTTCGGTCCGATCGTGGCGGCGGCCCCCGACTTCGCCGTCCACGGCCGCCGGCAGGGCGACTACTTCAACGCGCTCGTCCGGGCGATCGTCTACCAGCAGCTGGCGACCCGGGCGGCGGCCGCCATCCACGGCCGCTTCCTCGCCCTCTTCGGCGGCGAGCCGCGGCCGGCGGCGATCCTCGCCCTGGCGGACGAGCCCCTGCGCGGCTGCGGGCTGTCGGGCGCCAAGCTGCTCGCCATCCGCGACCTGGCTCTGAAAGCGACCGACGGCACCGTCCCGCTCGATCGGATCGAGAAGCTCCCCGACGACGAGATCGTCACTCGCCTCTCGGCGGTCCGCGGGATCGGCCGCTGGACGGCTGAGATGTTCCTCATCTTCCAACTCGGCCGCCAGGATGTCTGGCCGGTTGACGATCTCGGCGTCCGGCGCGGCTACGCTGTGATCCACGGCCTCGCCGAGTGGCCGAAGCCGAAGGAGCTGCAGGACCTGGGCGAGATCTACCGGCCGTACCGCACGGCCGCCGCCTGGTACTGCTGGAGGACGGCGGACCGGCAGTCTTCTGCACCTTCCCCTTCCGGCCGGTCAGGCGCGGGAGAATGGCCAGGACCATTGCAGGCGACCCTGCCGACTTAATAACAAGGGAGGTTTCCAGGTGGACTACAGGCTGCAATTGGTGCTGATCCCGGTCGCGGACGTGGATCGCGCGAAGACCTTCTACACCGAAAATGCCGGCTTCAACCTTGACGTCGACCACCGGGCCGGAGAGAGCTTTCGCGTCGTGCAGTTGACGCCTCCCGGTTCGGCCTGCTCGATCAGCATCGGGCTCGGGATCACGGACGCCGAGCCCGGCTCCGTCCGGGGAACCCACCTCGCCGTGAGCGACATCGAGGTGGCCCGCGCCGACCTCGTCAGCCGTGGGGTGCAGGTCAGCGAGATCCGGCATCTCGAGTCAGGTGCCTGGCTGCCCGGGCCTGATCCGGAGCGCCGCGACTACGGCTCGTTCGCCGACTTCAGCGATCCTGATGGCAACACCTGGGTGCTGCAGGAGCGGGGTCGAATCGACGGCGGAGGTTAGGGGTAGATGCCCCGGTCGGCGGTTGCCACCGCGACCCGCTTCACCGCCAGCAGGTAGGCGGCCATCCGCATGTCGACCTTCTGCTCCTCCCGGATCGCCAGGACTTCCTTGAAGGACCGCGTCATGATCGCCTCCAGCCGCGCGTTGATCTCGTGCTCGGACCAGAAGAACGACTGCAGGTCCTGCACCCACTCGAAGTAGCTGACGGTCACGCCGCCGGCGTTGGCGAGGATGTCGGGCACCAGGATCACGCCGCGCTGGCGGAAGATCTCGTCCGCCTCCGGCGTCGTCGGGCCATTCGCCCCCTCGACGACCAGCTTGGCCCTGATGTCGGCGGCGTTGTGGGAGGTGATCTGGTTCTCCAGCGCTGCGGGGACGAGGACATCGCAATCGATCTTGAGCAGGTCCTCGTTGGGCACCAGCTCCGCCCCTGGGAACCCCTTCAAAGTGCCCTCCCGGGCGCGGTACTCGAAGAGCTTCTTGACCGAGAGGCCGAGCGGGTTGTAGATCCCGCCGTAGTCCTCCGAAACCGCGACGACCTGGCAGCCGGCCTCCTCCAGCAGTCGGGCGGAGACGCTTCCGACGTTGCCGAAACCCTGCACGACCACGCGCTGGTTGAACGGCTTGAGCCCCATCGTCTCGAGCGCGGCCACGGTGCAGATCATCACCCCGCGACCGGTCGCTTCGGCCCGGCCGAGGGAGCCGCCAACCTCGACCGGCTTGCCGGTGACGGTGGCGGTCATCGAGTAGCCGTGGTGCATCGAGATCGTGTCCATGAACCAGGCCATGACCTGGGCGTTGGTGCCCACGTCAGGGGCCGGGATGTCGCGGTCGGGCCCGACCAGGATCGAGATCTCGGTCGCGAAGCGGCGGGTGAGGTGCTCGAGCTCGTTGGCGCTGAGGGAGTAGGGGTCAACGATTACCCCGCCCTTGGCGCCGCCGTAGGGGATGTTGACGACCGCGCACTTCCAGGTCATCCACATCGCCAGGGCCTTCACCTCGTCGAGGGAGACGTTGGGATGAAAACGCAGCCCGCCCTTGGCCGGGCCGCGGTTGATGTTGTGCTGGATCCGAAAGCCGGTGAAGTTGCGGACGGTCTTGTCGTCCATCTGGACCGGGAAGTGGCAGGTGAACTCGCGCTG
>DAIRGV010000036.1:0-21221 GCA_036794405.1 Candidatus Dormiibacterota bacterium | reverse complement strand
CTCACACGCCCCTCAAACGTGCGCGTCTGCCAAATTCCGCCAGCCGCCCGGCTGAGGTGCCTAACTTACCCTGTCGGGCTTGCCGGGCACATACCCGCTGAGGGACTCGAACCCCCAACCTCATGGTCCGAAGCCATGCGCTCTATCCATTGAGCTAAGCGGGCGCGAGTCCGATTATAGGAAGGGGTTCGAGCGCCTCCCGGCGCGCCCCTCCCGGTGTCGGACTTGCCTCCCCATCTATGGGGAGGTCCTCATGGCGCAGCCAGGAGGGGTGGGGCCGGTCATCGCAGACAGCCCCTCCGACCCTGCGGGCCACCTCCCCACGTCGTGGGGAGGCAAGCGGCGTCGAGCTAGTTGGCCACCCGCTCGTGGTTGAGGCCCCAGGCGAGGTAGCGGAGCAGGGCGGAGACCTCGTAGCGGGAGCGGACCGGCAGCGTGGTTCCGGTTTCGATCGCCGATCGGAGGGCCCGGACGGAGCGGCCGTTGAAGGCCGTGGCGGACTTGCCGATCGCGTCCAGGATGTGCGCGTCGGAGCTGCCGGTGCAGGCGCAGCCGGAGCCATCCGCCAGCCGGCGGGCGAGCACGTTGGCAAGGCCGAGGCCGGGCGTCGAGTTCTCCACCTCGATGGCGTCGAAGTCGAGCTCGGCGGCCAGCCAGCCGACGCCGTGAACGGATCCGCGGAAACGCTCCGCCATCCGCTCGGTGCGCCAGAAGGGATGGGCGGCGATCGCCAGGCCGCCCTGGCGGTGGATCTCGTCGATGGTCGCGGCAGCGCTGAGGCCGGGGCGGACCCGGCGCTCCAGGAAGAGGCCGAGGATGTGGCCCTGGCGGCTGGAGACCTCCTCGCCGACGATAACCTTCACCCCGCCGGTGCGAGCGCTGTGCTCGGCCGCCTGCAGCGCCCCGTCGATGGTGTCGTGATCGGTTATCGCGATGACATCGAGGTCGGTTTCGAGCGTAACGTGATCAACCACCTCCGCCGGGGAGGGCCAGCCGTCGCTGTGCGACGTATGGAGGTGCAGGTCGGCGAGTCCCTGGGCGGGCATTCGGTGAACGTCAGAGTCCGTTCCCGAGGCGACATTCCGCGGACAAATCGGCGCAGGTATTCCAAACGGCGCGGGAAATTGAGAGGATTTCGGACCGGAGGTGTCGTTATGGAAGGTTTGATGCAGGACTACGAGCTGACGATTCAGCACGCCCTCTGGCGGATCAAGCGCCTTTTCCCGCGCAAGGAGATCGTCACCAAGCAGGAGGTGGGCGTCCACCGCACCACCTACGGCGAGATGGTGCCGCGGATCAACCAGCTGGCCGGTGCGCTGCGGCGGCTGGGCATCAAGGAGGGCGACCGGGTCGCCACCCTCTGCTGGAACAACCACCGCCACCTCGAGCTCTACTACGCGATCCCCTGCATGGGCGCTGTGCTCCACACGCTCAATCTGCGGCTCTTTCCCAAGGATCTCCAGTTCATCATCGAGGACGCCGACGACCAGATCATCTTCATCGACCAGACCCTGATCCCGATCCTGAACCAGCTGGCGGGCAAGATCCCAGGCGTGAAGCGCATCGTGCTGATCTCCAACGGCCAGCCGGTGCCCGAGCACCAGCTCGGGGAGATGCTCGACTACGAGACGCTATTGCTCCCGGAGTCGACCGACTACCCCTGGCCGCAGCTCAAGGAGCGTTCCGCGGCGGCGATGTGCTACACGTCCGGCACGACCGGCAACCCGAAGGGCGTGGTCTACTCCCACCGCTCGCAGTTCCTTCACACGATGGGCGTGCTCCAGGTCGACAACCTGGCCCTGAGCGAGAAGGAGACCGTCCTCCCGATCGTGCCCATGTTCCACGCCAACAGCTGGGGCATTCCCTACGCCTGCGGCTTTGCCGGCTGCAAGATCATCTTCCCCGACCGCTGGATGGGCGATGCCGCCAGCATCGTAGAGCTGGCGGAGGGCGAGGGCGCGACCATCGTCGCCGGCGTCCCGACGATCTGGACCAATGTCGCGGGCTACCTGGAGCAGACCGGCAAGCGGCTGCCCAAGGTGCATACGGTCATCTGCGGCGGTTCGGCCATCCCGCGCTCGCTGATGGAGCGGATGGACAGGCTCGGGCTCCACATGCTCCACGCCTGGGGCATGACCGAGACCTCGCCCCTCGGCTCGACCGGGGTCGTCCGGAGTTGGATCCCGGAGGACCAGGTCCTCGACCGGCGCCTCACCCAGGGGATCGCGGTCTCCGGGGTCGAGATCCGGATTGCCGACCCCGCCAGTTTCGAGGAGCTGCCCTGGGACGGCGTCGCCTTCGGCGAGATCCAGGTGAAGGGCCCGTGGATCGCCAAGGGCTACTACAACAATGCGGACCCGGAGAAGATGACGCCGGACGGCTGGTTCCGCACCGGCGACGTCGCCAAGATCGATCCCGATGGACACATCATCATCGTCGACCGCACCAAGGACGTCATCAAGTCGGGCGGCGAGTGGATCTCCTCTGTCGACCTCGAAAACGCGATCATGGGCCACCCCAAGGTGCTCGAAGCGGCGGTCATCGGCCTCCCCCATCCCCGCTGGGACGAGCGCCCGGTCGCCTTCGTCGTCGAGCGGCCGGAGCACAAGGGCAAGGTCACCCCGGAGGAGATTCGCGAGTTCCTCCTCGGCAAGATCGCCAAGTGGTGCCTGCCGGACGAGATCCGCTTCATCGACGAGGTTCCGAAGACGTCGGTGGGCAAATTCGACAAGAAGGTTCTGCGGAGCGGCGCCACGCCCTTCACCGAAGCGGCCAACGCGACCGCGCAGAGATAGGGACTGACTGTGCCTCGGGGCACCATAAACCGGCCTCGTGACCGTTAGCTTCCGCTAGTGGACCATCTCGGTCGGTTTCCGGTCGAGTCCGAGCTCGGACGCGGCGCCATGGGCGTGGTCTATCGCGGCTTCCACCCTGGGCTCGAGGTCCCGGTCGCGATCAAGGTGCTGAGCGAGACCTACTCCCGGGACGCCCAGTTCCGGCGCCGGTTCCAGCGGGAGGCGGCGGCGATCGCCGCGCTCAACCATCCCGGGATCGTCCGCATCTACGACTTCGACGAGGACCGCGAGTCGCTCTTCATCGTGATGGAGTTCGTCGAGGGCGAGTCGCTCCGGCTGATCCTCCAGAACAAGGGCCGGATCCCCGTCCACCAGGCGCTCGACATCACCCAGCAGCTCCTCTCGGCGGTCGGCGCCGCCCACGCCCACAACATCGTCCATCGCGACCTCAAGCCCGACAACATCGCGATCTCGAGCCTGGGCAAGGTCAAGGTGATGGACTTCGGGATCTCCAAGCTGCTGGTCGACACCGGCGGCCTCACCGGTACCGACGCCATCATCGGCACGCCGACCTACATGTCGCCCGAGCAGGTGCGCGGCGACGCGGTGGACGGCCGCTCCGACATCTACGCCCTCGGCGCGATCCTCTACGAGCTCCTGAACGGCACGCCACCCTTCATCGGGCAGCTCGCCACCGTCCTCCACTCCCAGCTCAACAGCGACCCGCCGGATTCGCCGGCGATCCCGGGACCGGTCATGGCGATGATCCGCAAGGCGATGGCGAAGGACCCCAAGAAGCGTTTCGCCACCTGTGAGGAGTTCGCCGGCGCCCTGCTCCAGCTCGACACCGCGCAGCTGGTGGCAGGTGGCGGGCCGGCGTCCCCGGAGGCGGCGCCGGCCCGCAACCTCGGCTTCCGGATCCCCGGGTTGAAGGCCCACGACCACGGGCCGCTCGGCGAGCAGCACACCCAGACCCGGACCACCTGCACCGAGCGCGATTGCACCCACCACACCGAGTGGATGTGCAGCTACCAGGACCGGACCGGCTACGAATGCGGCACCTGGTGGTGCGGCAAGCACATCTCGCGAGTCGGCAACGACCCCTTCTGCCGCCGCCACGCAAGCGTGATCAGGGCGCTCTCGGTCAACGCCGGAACGATCCGCGAGATCAAGCATCTGCCCGCGGTGGACGACCGCTCCCTGGCGCTCGCGGCGCTGGTGGGCGGCGACGTCGACAAGGACATCACCGAGATCCTCCGGCGCCGCTACAGCAGCCGCAAGGACGTGACGGTGCAGGCCGATCGAGCCGTCCGGGAGAACCGGAGCGGCAACCTGGTCGCCTGGGAGCGGAGCTGGTCGGCGGCGCGCAACCAGGGCTATGAGACCCGGATCACGCTGCTGGTGACGGCCGACGAGCCGTCGTTGGTCAAGCTCAGCGTCGGCAGCATGGAAATCTTCTCCGGCGTCCCGGACTGGATCAAGCGCCGGCTGGAAGGCAAGCCGGCGAATCATTCCGACCGAGCCAACTTCCGGGCCCGCCTGGTCCAGACCGTGACGGAGGCGGTCGACCGGCCGGCGCCGCTCGCCGGGGGTTTCCACCCCGCCGCCCTCGCCGAGCCGGGGGTGCGGCCACCGCAGCCGCTGCCCGACATCGACCCTCGGTTGCTCGAGGGCCTGGTCATGCGCGCCTTCGCGGCGAGCCCCTCGAGCATCGCCGCCCACGAGGTGGTCAGCCGCCTCGCCCTTCCCTTCGGGAGCCTCGAGCCGCTCCTCCACAAGCTGACCGCCGACCGCCTGCTGGAGGCCGGTGGGATCTCACCCGCCGGTACCGACAAGCCGGTCCAGGAGCGGATGACGTACTCGATGACGAACCAGGGCCGGTCGGTGACGGAGGAGCTGAGCCGCTCGGGCACGCACTACCTCGGCCCGGCGCCGGTCACCCTCGCCGATTACAACCGGATGACGACCGAGGTGATCCTCCCCGGCCTCGACCCCGACCTGGTCCGGCAGTCGCTCGACGGCCTTGAGCTGGCGTCCGGAATCGAGGACGCAGTCCGTGCCGCCGTCAACTCGCGGGGCTCGATGTTCATCTACGGCTCACCCGGCAACGGCAAGACCTCACTGGCGCGCCGCATCCCCCACCTCCTCCGCGGCCCGATCCTGGTCCCCCATGCGATCGACCTCGGCGGCGGCGAGGTGATGGTCGTCTACGACCCCGCCGTCCACAAGCTGGAGTCCGACCAGCCCCACGACCGGCGCTGGCTGCGAGTGGTCCGGCCGCTGGTCCAGGTCGGCGGCGAGTTCAGCGTCGAGATGCTGAACGCCACCTGGGACCCCGCCGGCAGGGTCTACCAGGCGCCGCTCCAGTTGAAGGCGAACGGGGGCGTGCTCCTTGTCGACGACTTCGGTCGCCAGCCGGTCACGCCAAAGCAGATCCTCGACCGGCTGATGGTCCCGCTCGAGCAGGCGATCGACCACCTCCAGCTCGCCGGCAGCGGGCGCAAGGTGGAGATCCCCTTCCGGGCGATGCTGATCTTCTCGACCAACCTGACGCCCAACGACCTTCTCGACGAGGCGTACCTCCGGCGCCTCGCCTACAAGGTCCGGATGCCGGATCCCACTCCCCAAGTCTACCAGCGGATCTTCGAGCGGGAGCGGAAGCGACTCGGAATCCCCGCCAACCCAAAGGCGTTTCCCCAGATCGGTCAGCTCTACGGCAGCATGTCGATCCGCGGCAACCACCCGCGCGACCTGCTCGAACGGCTGGTCGACGTGGCGAGCGCCCGCGGCGTCAAGCCCGAGCTCACGACGGAGCTGATCGACGCCGCCTGGCGAACCCTCTTCGTGGCGACCTGACCGCTCAACCGATCTCGGGTGGCAGGTAGGCTCGCAGCCTCTCGGAGAGCTGCACCGGCGTCGTCTGTGACTTGACCAGGTACTCCCGGGCACCGAGCTGCATGCCCTCGCGGATGATCGACGGCGCGCCGTAGTTGGAGAGGATCAGGACACGCGAGATGGCCACGGCTTCGCTCGCGACGCCTCAGGTGGTCGCGAAGCGTCAGGTTGCCGAGGATGACGAAGACCAGGCTGACGGCGTGGTTGAGGACCTGGAGAAAGGAGGTCATGGAAAGACTGCCTGCGAGATTACCCCATTAGCTGATACCCGGAAAGCCTCAACCAAGCCCGCCCGTGAGGTGGATCGCTGGTGCGGCGAAGAGGATTTGAACCTCCACGGGGTTGCCCCCACTAGGTCCTGAACCTAGCGCGTCTGCCGTTCCGCCACCGCCGCTCAGCGAGTTGAAAAGTATACCCACGCTCGTACACTCACCCCGGTGATCGCGCGGCCCGCTGAGATCCTTCCTCTCTACCGGGCGATCAAGCTCCTCGGCATCCTGGCGATGGCGATCTTCGCGGCCGGCATCGTGGAGTTCGTCAGCTTCGAACCACCCGGCCAGGCGACCGGCACCGTCGCCCGCATCACGGGCATTTACCCCTACGACCCTTCGAGCCGTTCCGCGGGCGGGACCGCCCGCGAGAGATTCCGTCGCGACGAGCCCTTCGCCGCGGTTGTCGACTGGTCCTCCATCCCCTCCGGGACGGTCGTCGCGGCGCGCTGGTTCGACTCCTTCGGCGAGCTCGTCGGACAGGTCGGCCCGGGGCCGGCGGGCGTCATGCCCGCGGGGCCCGTCCCGGTCGCGCTGCCGCCCGGGCTCCGGCGGAACATTCCGGGAACCTACCTGTTCGTCGTCGAGCGCATCTCCCACGGTCAGCCGGTCGAGGTGCTCGCGCGGCGGCTGGTCGAGGTCGGGCGGACGTGAGCATCGGCGCCCGCGCCGCCAACCCGCGCCACCGGAGGCCCGCCCGCTACCGGCTGGCGATCTCCCTGGCGGCCGTGCTCTTCCTCGTCCTCGTCGCCAGCTCGGCCCTCAACTACCTCTCCCTCGACCGGATCCCAGGCCGGGGCGCCCTGCTCGGCCTGCCGGCGGTGGCGCTGGTGGCCGCGGCCACCTGGGTCGGCCTCGGGGCCTTCGAGCACAACCCGGCCGATCGCCGCCGCCACCGGCTCTGGGCGGCGACCCTGTTTGCGCTCGCGCTCCTGCTCTGGCTCCTGTTGCTGGACGTCTTCCTCTTCACCCGGGAGGCCGGGCCGGCGGCCGCGGCTCTCTCGGCTCTGGCCTGCCTACCCACCACCGGCTTCGGCCTCTGGGTGGTGCATCGCCTCGACCGCGAGGAGAAGGAGCCCTGGCGGCTGGTGCTGGTCGCGACCGCGTGGGGCGCCGTCGTCGCGACCTCCCTGGTGATCTGGGTGGAGGGCCTCTTCCAGTCCTGGTCCGTCCACGTCCTCCTCCCCGGGCCGGGCCTGGACGCGTCCAACGCCTTTTCGGCGGGCCTCTTCGAAGAGCTGGCGAAGGGGATGGCCGTCCTCCTCCTCTACCTCGTCATGCGCGACGAGTTCCACGACGTCGTCGACGGGATCGTCTACGGAGCCGCGGTCGGCCTGGGCTTCAACTTCATGGAGACACTCGGCTACATGACCTATCTGGACTCACTCTTCGGCCCCTACGCCGCAGGGTTCCAGTGGTACCACCGGCAGGTCCTCGACCTCTTCTTCGGCCACGCCACCTACACCGCGCTGGTGGGGGCTGGGATCGGCATCGCGCGGCAGCTCACGGGCCGCCGCCAGCAGGTCCTTGCGATCGCCTGCGGCTGGCTCGCCGCCATCGCGGCCCACTTCGCCTGGGATGCCTGGCTGACCTTCTTCCCGCTGGGCACGGGGGCCGTGACGCTGCTCCAGGTCCACCTCCGGGTCCTGGCCATGAACGGGCCCTTCACGGCTGTCGTCCTGGTCCTCCTCGTTCTGGGGCGGCGGATCGAGGGCCGCAACCTGGAGCGGCAACTGACGATGGAGGCGGCGACCGGAGAAGGCGCGGTCGAACCGGTGGAGGTCGCGATCCTCGCCCGCCCGGAGCGCCGGCTGCGGGCCCGGCTGGCAGCCGGCCCCTGCGGCTACCTCCCGGTCGGCCGCCTGCAGCGGGCGCAGATCGCGCTGGCCCTCGAGCGCTGGCACCGCGAGCGGAGCGCGCTGGACCAGCCGCTGGCCGCCGAGCAGGAGCTCCGCGATCAGATCCGCACCCTGCGCCTCAGCGCGCCGGGAGGCGTCCCCAGAGCACCCGCGCCAGGCTGAGCACCCCGAGCGCGAACGCGGTCGACCAGGTCAACGCGCTCACCTCGGGCGAGCTGAAGTCGCTTCCCCCGAGGACCGCGTGGAGGAACATGGCGGCGAACGCGAGGTAGGCGAGCCGGTGGATCCAGGTCCAGGCCCGGCGTTCCATCCGGCCTCGGAGCCAGCCCGTGATCGCCACCAGCGCGAAGAGGTCGAAGGCGATCGTGCCGAGGCCCAACGCCAGCCTCCCGGCGGCGTCGTAGCCAGAAAGGAAGGGAACCACCAGGTCGAGAGGCGCGACGCGCGCCGTCTGGTCGAACACCAGGCTCAGGACGTGGAGGCCACCGAGCGGGATCCAGAGGATCGCGGTGAACTCGTGGACGGACTTCAGTGCCCGGTTGGCGGCGAGCGGGCCGAGGAGGCCCGATCGGATCGCGACGCCGGTGACCAGCGAGATTGAGAGGGCGGCGAAGCTGGAGAGGCCGCTGACGCGGCCGAGCACCCAGAAAAACTGGTCCAGGGTCACGGGGCCAGGTACCAGCCGGGCGCGTTCTGCTCGAGATAGAACTCGGCCGCCCGCCGGCCGAGCAGGAACGCGGTCTTGGCGTGGATCTCGGCGTCGGCCCCGCTCCCGGCGATGACGGAGACCTCGGCGAGGTCGGTCTTCGCCGGTCGACCGGTGCGTGGGTCCACGATGTGGTGGAGACCGTCCCCCCAGCTGCGGCGGCCGGTGCCGCTGGTGGCCGCTCCGCGGTTCCGCAGAAAGACGGTGGTGCCGCCGAAGCCGACCGGCCAGCCGCGGCCGTCGAGCCCGGTGCCGCGAGCGAAGAGGTCGCCTCCGAGGTTGACCAGGCAGTTCTCGCCGAGCTGCTCGGCCAGCCGATCGGCGAGCCAGCCCTTGGCGATCCCGCCGAGGTCGATCCCGTAGCCGGGCCGCAGCCGCGCGGCGCCCGGGCTCACCTCCAGCATGTCGGGCAGCAGGGGCACCGGGGCGATGGTGACGGTATCTCGCGGGCTGACGGTCACACCCTGGCTGAAGGGGCGGCTGTAGCCGGCGGCGATGAGCGCGTGAAGGACACCGGCGTGGACGAGGCCGCCGGAAACGCGGTGGGCCCGGAGGGCCTCGCGGAGCAGGCTCTCGAGCTCGGAGCTGACCCGGACCCAGTTGCCGGCGGAGGCATTGAAGGCGGACAGCTCGCTGGCGGGCTCGAACCGCGTCAGCTTGCGGTGCATCTCCCCGACCCAGAGCCGGCCCTGGACCAGCGCCCCGGGGGGAGTCCCGGCCCCGAAGAGGCTGCAGGTGGTCCCGAGCGACTCGAACTCGAGCGAGTCAGGAGACACTGGTGAAGGTGAGCGGTTGCTGGTCGTCGCTCGACCGGACGCTCGGCGTGAGGGTGAGGCGACCGGTCGGGCCGGAGGCGACCACCCGTGGATGGAGGGGCGCGGAAGTGCTCTTGAGGTGGCTCGTGACGTAGCCGGCCGAGCCGGCCGTGGCGACGCCGGTCAGGAGGCAGGCGGCGAGCTTCAGCACCCAGCCGGGCATGGCGTCAGGTGACTCCCACCGCCGACCTGATGAAGGGGACCTGCTCGAACGTGTCCCCGAGCACCTCTTTGGCGTCAGCGCCAAGGTGCGCGGAGAGGATCTCCTGGTAGACCGAGCGAAAGTCGACGTTGTACTTGAGGTTCCCGGTCGGGTCGAGGTCGGAGAGGCTGGGCGCGGCGCCGTAAAGGCCGCCCTTGACCGGGCTGCCGATAAGAAAGACGGGCGAGGCGGCGCCATGGTCGGTTCCCCCCGAGGCGTTCTCCTTCGGGCGCCGGCCGAACTCGGACCAGGTCGCCAGGAGGACGTTGCCGGCCATGCCGTGCGCGTCGAGATCGGCGAAGAAGGCACTCACCGCCTGGTCGAAGTAGCCCATCAGGTCGTCGTGCCGGTTGAGCTCGGTGTAGTGGGTGTCGAAGCCGCCCAGGGTGACGTGGAGAAGCTTGACGCCGGTGCCCGCGACGATCAGCTCGGCAGCCAGCTGCAGCGCCGAGGCGAGCTGGTTCTTGGACGAGTAGACGAGCTTGGCCTGGTCCGAGTACTGGGCCATCGGCTGATACTTGGCCGACGCCGTCCTGAGGCTGGCGATCGTGTCCCTGGCGGTTGCGATCGCGGTGTCGAAGAGCGCGCCGTAGATGCCGGGAGTGTCCTTGTAAAGCGCGGTCACCGCGGTCTCGACGGGATCGCCGCCGGTGAAGCCGAAGTTCTTCGGGTCCTGGATGACTGTCATCGTCGCCTGCAGGTCGCGCAGCGCCCCGGGCACGTCGGTCGCGCCACAGGCGCAGCCGGTCAGGGGGTGACCGAGGGTGTCGTACTGCTCGGCCGCGAGCTGACCGAGCCAGCCGTTGATCGAGCGCCGGGTGGGGTCGCCCGTCTCCCAGATCCGGATCGACTCGAAATGGGAGAAGACGGGGTTGGGGTAGCCGACGCCCTGCACGATCGCGACGCGCCCCTGGTCGTAGAGCTTTTTGACGCCCTTGAGGTTCTGGTTCAGCCCGAAGTCGGGGCCGATCGGCAGCGCCTGCGTGACCGAGGGCCCCGCCAGCCAGGGCCGGTAGTCGTGCAGCTTCGGGTCCTGCAGCGGGACCACCGTCCGGAGGCCGTCGTTGCCGCCGGCGAGCTGGACCATGACCAGGATCCGGTCATTGCTGATCCCATCCTGCTTGGCGGCATAGACCGCCCGCGCGAAGGCGTCGGGCACGGCGGCGTAGCCGGCAGCCAGGCCGGCCGCCCCGGCACCGAAGACGAGGCCGGCGCGGAGGAAGTCGCGGCGCTTGAGCTGGTTGATCCCGGGCTCTGCGTTCATGGCTTGTTGATTCCCCTACTTGAGTTGGAATTCCGGCGAGGCGAGGACGGCGGTCCAGCGCTCGAGGTCGGTCGAGGTGGAGTTGAGGAGCGACGCGGTGGCGGGGCTCAGGACCCCGTCCAGGTGGTGGAGATGGGCGTCGGTCGCCGCCGGCAGGGTGGGTGTCGCCTGGAGCAGCTCGCTGACGAAGTTGACGCGGGCGAGGACGGTGTTGGAGGAGATCCAGGACTCGTTGAGCGGCCAGCCACCGACATCGGGCGGGTCGAAGAGCACCTGGCCCATCCCGCTCGCGTGCCGGAGGGCCACCGCGGACTGGCCCTGCGCCGCCAGCGCCCGGAGGGCGTGGACCATGAACTCGACCGGCTGCTTGACAAGCGACCGGTAGCCCGTCGCCGAGGTGAATTCCGGGCTGGTGAAGACGTCACGCATCAGGTGCTTCACGCTCCAGCCCGACTTCACGAACCCGGCCGAGAGCCGCCTGACCGTCGCCGCCGATGGATTGGGCAGCGCGAAGTTGACCATCACACGCTGTACGACGTAGGGAGCGGCGGAGTCCTGTGCGAGGATCTGGGAAAGGACACCCTTGGTGTCGTATTTCGCCACCTTCCCGAGAAGGGTGAGCGGCCCGCCCCGGTAGGCGCGAGCCGGGACGAAGACTCCGACGCGGGAGGTGTCCGCGGTCACCCGCGAGGCGAGCGCCTGCTGCGCCGGCGTCAGGTTCGGGTTCTTGCGGGTGTCCATCAGCATCGCCTGGGTGCGGGGCTCCCGCCAGCCGGCGAGCGCCTTCGCCGCCGTCCGGACGTCGTCCTCACTGAACTTCCCGGCCCCCAGGGTGAAGAGCTCCAGCAGCTCCCGGGCATAGTTCTCGTTCGGCGACTGGCCGGTCGAGGTCCCCAGATCCAGGTAGCGGAGCATCCCGGGGTCGATCGTCACCTGGTAGAGGAGGGTCCGAAAGTCGCCCAGCGCGAGGTTCCGCCAGGTCTGGTTTTGCCAGTAGATGAAGGGGTCCTGGAGGCCTACCTTGCGGTAGTCGCTCGTGAAGTGACCGTGCCAGAAGAGCGTCATCCGCTCGGCAAAGGGGGTCGGCGTGGCAAGCATGTGGTCGAGCCACCACTTCTGCAGCAGGGCCGGCTTGAGCGGCGCGCCGCGGCTGGCACCGTCCCCCCCGGGGAGGGCCGGCGGCTTGGCGGCGGGCGTCTCGAGGAGTCGGTCGAGGGTCCTGGCGTAGCCGTCGCTGAGCGCCCGCTCGAGCTCGGCCGGGCCGGCTCCGAAGGTCGCCCGGCGGAGCAGCTGGAGGACCCGGGCGCTCTCCGACCCGAGGGGTGAGATCCAGTCGGTGCCGCCGCTCACCGCCTGCCGGATGGCGGGTGACCCGACCGACCGGCCGAGGTCGAGGAGCCGCAGGGCGGCGACCCCGGCGCCTCCCGCGAGCGCCGCTCCGAGGACGGCGCGGCGACTGATCCGACCGGCTCTGCGCGGTGCGGGCGGGACGTTGCCGGCGTCGGTCTCGATTGCCATCCTGCGCATTCAACGCCGCTGGGCGGGGCTTCTTCTTCAGCCCGTTGTCAAGGCTTTGTAAACCCGCCTGTCACACGTCGAGGCCGGCTGGTGCTTGTAGGTTGTGCAGGCCATAACCGCCAACCCAGTCAGTCGCGTTCAATCCGCCGTGGATCCCTTCGAGCGCCTCTTCAAGGACGAGTACTCGCGGGTCGTGGCGATCGCCAACCGGGTCGTCGCGGACTGGCAGGAGGCAGAGGACGTGGCCCAGGAGGTCTTTGTCGATTTCCACCGGCTGCACCGTGCCGACGCGCCCTACGCCGCCCCCTGGCTGCACCGGGCGGCGGCCAACACAGCGCTCAACGCCGTTCGCTCGAGGACGCGCCGGGCCCGGCGCGAGGCGACCTATGGGGCGCTCGATCTCCCGCGGTCCGTCGACCCCGCCGAGGTGGCAGAGATGACAGAGCAGCGGTTGCTGGTACGGGCGGCCCTCACCCGGCTGCCGCGGAAGGGCGCCACCGTGCTGGCGCTGCGTTACGGAGGTCTCAGCTACGCCGAGGTCGCCTCGGCGCTGGGCGTGAACATCGGACAGATTGGAACCCTATTGGGAAGAGCCGAAGCCGCGCTTCGGCGGGAGGTAGAACGTGGGACATCTCGCTGACGGCGCGCTGCGCCGCTTGATCGACGAGCCGCTTGCCGCCAACGAGGCGGACCGGCAACACCTGGAAGGCTGCGCCGGCTGCAGGGCCCGGAGCGAGCGCCTCGCGAGCGAGGCCGGCCTGGCCGCGACCCTGCTCGCGGTGCCCGGCTTCGAGCCCGACACCACCGGCGCTCTGGCGCGGATCCGCAACCTTGCCGACGCCCGGCTGGCCGGCACCGCGTCGACGCCTCGGCGGGCGTGGGCGCGCTGGACCTGGTCGGCCCCCCGCTACAGCCGGCCGCTGGCCCTGGTCGTCGCCCTGGCCGTCGTCGGGGCGTCCTTCATCGCCGCCAAGCCGAGCGTGCTGACGATCTTCAACCCCAACCAGGGCGTGAAGACGGTGACCGTCGCCCAACCGAGCGGGGTTGACGTCGCCGGCCTGCCGGACCTCTCCAGGTACGGGACCAGCAAGGTGATCGAGAAGGGCACCACGCAGACGGTGCTGACCGCCGCCGAGGCCAAGCAGCTGACCGGGCTCACCCCGCCTGCCGCGCCCTCGGATTTCGCCGGCAAGACGGTCACCTACACCGTCGTCGGCAGGTCGGTCGTCAGCTTCACCTTCAACGAAGCTCTGGCCCGGCAGGCGGCGGCCGCAGCGGGCAAGCCCGCGCCGGTCTTCCCCGCCGGCATCGACGGGACCACCCTCACGATCACCGGCGGCCCAGCCGTCGCCGAGGTTTTCGGGACCATCGACAAGAGCACCTCGCTCAGCAACCTGCCCCTGGTCGAGGGCGCCGCCACCCCGCCGGTCGTCACCTCGAACGGCGTCTCGGCGGCGGAGCTGGAGAAGTTCCTCATCCAGCAGCCGGGCATCGCCGGCAACGCGACCCTGATCGCCCAGATCAAGTCCATCGGCGACCCGCTCGCCTCCGGCAGCCTCGTCATCCCGATCCCCGCCGGCCTGGCGACCTCGTCGCCGGAGACCCTCAAGGGCGGCGCATCTGGTGTACTGATCGCCGATAACACGGACACTGTGAAGGCCGTCGTCTGGGAGCGCAATGGACTTGTCTACGCGGTCGGAGGGCACTTCGACGAGGGACAGCTCGTCCGGTTCGCCAACGGAATCGGATAACCGGATGGCGGGCGCCACGCCCGCCATCCACACCCAGGACCTCGCCAAGAAGTACGGTCACGTCACCGCCCTCGCCGGGCTGACGATGACGGTGCCAAAGGGCGAGGTCTTCGGCTTCCTGGGCCCCAACGGAGCCGGCAAGACGACCTCGGTGAAGCTCCTTTTGGGCCTGACCGAGCCCACCGCCGGCCAGGCCTGGCTGCTCGGGGCCCCGATCGGCGACCTGGCGGTGCGCCGCCGGATCGGCTACCTGCCCGAGCTCTTCCGCTACCAGGGCTTCCTCAGCGCCCGGGAGGTTCTCGCCTTCCACTGCGAGCTGGCGCGGCTACCCCGCTCGACCTGGAAGGAGGAGATCGCCGAGACGCTCTCGACAGTCGGCCTGGAGCAACGAGCGGATGACCGTTGCGGGACCTTCTCGAAGGGCATGCAGCAGCGGCTGGGCCTCGGCGTCGCGCTGCTCGGCAAGCCTGAGCTGGTCTTCCTCGACGAGCCCACCTCGGCCCTCGACCCGGTCGGCCGGCACGACGTGCGGGAGATCACCCGCCGCCTCCGCGACCGAGGCACCTCCGTCTTCCTCAACTCCCATCTCCTCTCCGAGGTGGAGATGGTCTGCGACCGCGTCGCCGTCGTCGACCACGGCCGCGTGATCGCGCTCGGAACCATCCATGACCTCCTCCGGGGAGCCGACATGGTGCGGGTCCGGGTGGCCGGCCTGAATGGCCGGCTGACCGGCATCGTGGGCTTCGACGCCCCCGCCGAGGACGGCGAGTGGTTCACCTTCCGCGGCGTCGGAGAGGACCGGGTGCCTGACCTGGTGGCCGAGATCGTCAGGCTCGGCGGGCGCGTCTACGCGGTCGAGCCGCAGCAGCAGACGCTGGAGGACCGCTTCCTCCAGCTGCTGGCGGCGGAGGACGTGAAATGACCCGCGCCGTCCTGCCGATCGCCCGGATGACGCTGGTCGAGGCCTCCCGGCGGCGGATGCTGATCGCCCTCGCCGCCCTCACCCTGGTCGTCATCACCGCCGTCGCGTACGGCTTTTCGAAGCTGCCCGAAGTCGGCGGCTCACGGCCGCTCAACCACGACGACCTGAACCAGATCGCCTCCATCCTCACGATCCTCACCTTCTTCATGTTCAGCTTCGTGCTCAGCTTCGCCGCGGTCTTCGTGGCGGCGCCCGCGATCTCGAGCGACGTTGAATCGGGGGTGATCCTCGCCATCATCCCGCGGCCGATCCGACGCAGCGATTTCGTCATCGGGCGCTGGCTGGGGCTCTGCGTGGTCGTCGTCGTCTACACCGTCAGCGCGACGCTGCTCGAGCTCGAGGTCGTGAACCTGGTCATCGGTTACCTCCCGCCCCACCCCTTCCAGGCGGTCGCCTTCCTCGTCGCCGAGGGCGTCGTGGCGGTGACCATGGGGCTGCTCTTCAGCACCCGGGTGGCGCCGATGACAGGCGGTATCGTCGCCACCATCCTCCTGCTCGCGGTCTGGTTCGCCGGGATCGTCGGCAACCTCGGCTTCTCCTTCGGCAACGACACCGTCGCCGCTTTTGGAACGATCTCCCGGCTGGTCGTCCCGACCGACGGGATGTGGCGGGGGGCGCTCTACTACCTGCAAACTCCCCAGCTGCTGGCGGTACAGGCGCTGGCCGGGCGCCGGGCGGCCGCCAATCCCTTCTACGCGGCCAGCGCGCCCAGCCTCGCCTACCTCGGCTGGACCGCCGCCTGGATCGCCGGCCTGCTCGGGCTGACGATCTGGAGCTTCAGGAGAAGGGAGCTCTAGGGCGAAAGTCCCACCATCCGAGCGGGCCGATTCGAAGCCCGCTCGGGATGGGGGAGGTAGAAGGCCGGGTCAGGAGGCGAGCAGGCGGAGCTCATCGACGATGCCCGAGAGCTCGGAGTGGACCTGGGGCGCGAGTCGGAAGAGGCGATAGGTGTCGAGCTGCTTGCCGAGCAGGGTGAGGAGCTCCGAGCGCTCCCAGCGGGGCCGGGTCAGCCACATCTCACCGTGCATGAGGAGGATCCGCCGCTGCTGCTCGCTGAGGCCGTCGAACTCGGCGACGGCGAGCAGGTCGAGGCCGTACTCGGAGGCCTCGCTCGCGCTCACCCAGGGCTGGCTGGCCCGCGCCAGCCGGCGGGCGGCGCTCAGCAGCTCGAACCAGTCCACGACACGCCCCCGAACGGCAATAGCCATCTCTCCACCTCCAAGCAGGAGGCTACCGGTCCGGTGGGCTTTTTGTCAATTGAACTACTTAACAGTTTTGCCTATTTTTGTTAAGGTGTGCGTGCCGCGGTCGGGCCCCGGCCGCAATTCGGGGGTATCAAATACGTGCGCAAGTTCCTCATCGCCCTCTCGATCGCGACCGTAACCTTCGCTGTCACGGCCATCACTGCTTTCGCCAGCGGCGGCGGAGGCTGCTGCTACTCCTAGCCCAATAGGCCTCGCCGAGGCCGCTTTCGCTTAACAATTCGCCGCAGGGCGACAACTGGTGCTGCACAAGCATCGAAGGTCGGATAGGCTACCCGCGTGGGAGTGCCACTGCGACGCCGCCTACCCGGCTTGAGGGTGCGGCCCGGCGCCGTGCGCCAGGCGCGCACCGATGCCGGGCTCAGCCTCGCCGGCGTGGCCGGCACCGACCTCAGCCGGACCGCCATTTTCCTGATCGAGACCGGCAAGGGCAACCCCACGCTGCCCACCCTCGAGCTGATTTCCGAGCGCACCGGCAAGCCACTTGAGTACTTCCTCGACGACGAGCTGCCCACCGCCGCGGCTGGCATCGACTTCATCGAGATCGAGCAGCTGCTGGCGAGCGAGGATTTCGAGCGAGTCAAAGAGCTGACGGCGTACCACCTGGACGGCCGCCTCTGCCGCGCCGACGTCGCTCGCCTCCGCTTCCTCAAGGGGCAGGCCCACATCCGGCAGGCCGACGCCGAGGGCGCCGCGCCCCTCCTCGCTGGCGCCCGCGAATACTACGAGGCGGCCACCGACAGGGCGATGGCGGTCGAGTGCCTCAGCTGGGAGGTCCACATCCCCTTCCTCCTCGAGGACCCCAACGCCCTCTCGTTCGCCGAGAGCGCGCTCCTGCGCTGCCGCCAGTTGAGTCCGGTGCCGCTCATGACAGAGGTCCGGATCCTGTCCCGCATCGCCGGCATTCACGCTTTCAACCGCGACTGGGCCGAGGCGGTCCGGCTCTTCCAGGACGTCGTCGAGCGGCTCGGACCGCTTCGTGACATGAACCGGATGGCCAAGGTCTACGCGGACCTTGGCATGGCCTACCGCGAGCTGGGCCAGCCGGAGCTTTCGGCTCGCTACTCGACGAAGTCGATCGCACTGAACGAGATGCTTCGCGACCAGTACACCACCGGCATGGCTGAGAACAACCTGGGTCTGGCGCTGATGAAAATGCAGAACTACGCCGGGGCGGAGGAGCATCTCGATCGCTCGCTCGAGATCTTCGACAACCTCGGCCGCGACCGGGGCCGGAGCGTTGTGCTGTTGAGCTACGCCGAGCTCCACCTCATGCGCGGCCGTCTCGACGCCGCCGAGCAGTCAGGAACCGAGGCCCTCGAGCTGTCAGGCCGATTGCACGAGAACGCCACCGAGGCCGAAGCCCATGAGTGGCTCGGCCGCGTGGCCGCCGCGCGCGGCGACCGGGACGCGACCGATCGCGAATTCGCGATGTCGATCGGCAAGCTGGAAAAGCTCAAGCTCGTCGAGCGGCTGATTCGCGTCCACGCCACCTATGCCGAGATCCTGGAGGAGCGCGGTGACCTCCAGGCCGCGAACCACCACCTGCGCCAGGTACTCGCGTTGAACCGGCCCGACCTCATCTCCCAGAGCGCGCTCGAAGAGCGGCGCCAGGAGCTGGCCTAAGCCGAAAGGCGGTTCGGTCAGCCCCCCAGCGGGAGCGTCAGCTGGGGCTTGGCGATCTTGTGGTCGGGGCGGAGCGAGTAGACCGCGTTGCCGACCGCGAAGAACTCGATGACGTGGGCTCCCCAGTAATAGGGCCTCTCGACGATCTGGGTGCCCACGACACCGTCCGCCTGGAGCTGCATCGCCTCGTACTGCATGCGGTCCATCGCCAGCTCCCTCGCCTCGTAGATGGCCTGGGTGAAGTTGGGCATCTCGACGTTCTGGCCAACGCTGTTGAACCAACCCCGCAACGACTGGTGGGCGACGTGGTAGACGCAGGTCCCCATCACCAGGCCGCGAGGCGCGTACCCCGCCTGGAGGAGGGTCCAGAAGTCCTGGCCCGAGAGGTCGGAGGTGAACGGCTTTCCGTTCGGCGTGCGGTACGCTCCCTCCTTCGCCTTGACTGCGGTGCCGATGGCGACGAACTCCGCCAGCCCCTCTCCCCACTCGTAGAAACCGACGTTCAGCCGGACGCCGACGATCCCGTCAGCGCCGAGCTGGTCGGCTTCCGCTTCCATCCGTGACATGGCCAGCTCGCGGGCGGCGTACATGGCCTGGCTCAGGACGGCCAGCTCCATGTTCTGGTTCCAGTTGCCGACCTGGTAGCCGATGTGGTAGATCGAGCTGCCGACGACGAGCCCGAGCGGCTCAAAGCCGGCCTCTTTCACCATCAGGAACTCATTGACGGAGAAGTCGCTGGTGAAGAAGGCGCCGCCCTCGACGGCACCCATCCGGCGAAGCCGATCGACACCCTGCTGCGGGATTCCCTGGGCGTTGGGGGCGGGCGGGTTCTGTGCCATCGAAGCGTTTTCCTCCTGAGTTGGTCAGTTGCCGAGCAGGCGGCCGATCGCCTCTCGTGCCTTCTCGCTGCCGCCGGCATGCTCGGCAAGGTGCCGGGAGAGGCCATCGATCCAATCCTCGATCGCCAGCACCTCCGTCTTGAGCGTGATACCTCGAACCGCGTGCGAGTGGCGGCCCTCCAGCCCTCCGCCGGTGCGGGCGAGCTCGTAACGGTGCTCGCCGAGCTGGACCTGGAGTCGTTTCACCCGCCGCCGGGAGAAGAGGCCGCCTTCGTGCTCAACTCCGACGATGCCGGGCAGAGCGCCCAGCAACTTGGCGGCAAGCACCTCGAGGAAGAGCTCGAGGTCGCGCGCGTCGGCGCGAAGCGACGCGGCCACCAGGTCGAACCGCCCCGTCGGGTCATCCATCCCCGGCGACGAGTATATGGCGGGCCCCGAACGCGCCCCGGGGCCCGCCGCTTGGGCGATCTAGGCCGAGCCGATCTCGCCGTTGCCGGCGGCGCGCGCGCTCGCCTTGTTCGGCGCCGGAGTCCCCGGCGTGTGAAGAAGGTTCTCGACGTCCTTGACGCCCACCACCTTGCGAACCGCCGCCTCGATGGCGCCGATCTGGGGCTCGGTGACCTGGCCCCGGATGACCGCCTTGCCGTCCACGACCATCAGGTTGATGTCGCCCTTGGGGATCGAGGGGTCGCGAAAGATCTCGCTCTCGACCCGGTCGAGCAGGGTCAGGTCGTCGGTGCTGCCGTCGCCGCGCAGCACCCGGGCCTTGATGCCGGCTGCCCTGTCAGTTGCCAGCACGGTGCTGCGCTGGGCGACCCGAGTGGCCTCCAGGCCCAAGCCACTGGCCCTTCGGGCAAGCTCTGCCCGGCGGGCGCGGCCCTGCCCGGGGTCGAAGAAGTAAGCGACGCCATAACCGGCCCCCGCGGCAGCCAGCAGCAGCAGCAGCGTGCGCCGACGGCGCGGCTTCGGTTGCGGCACGACCCGCTTGGTCAGGTCCGCCTGCATGGAGTCGACCCGGTCGGCCAACCCGGCCGCCCGGTCGATGAGCATCGCGGTCTGCCGAGTGAGCATCGCGGTCTGCTTGGCTACCTGCTTGTTGACTCTTTCCGCCATGTCCTCGCCGGTGCGCTTCAGGTTCAGGTTCATGGGCGGTTTCGCTTCGGGTGCTCGGCGTCGTACGCCGCCGACTTGGCCGTCTGCTTGATTGAGCCGAGCGCCTGGCGACCCTTGCCCTTGGCCTCTTCGACCCGGTTGCCGGTCGCCTTGCCCTTCAGCTCTTCGGCCTTGCCCTTCAACTTGTCTTTCATCGCGGCTGCTGCCTCCAAGATTGCTCACGCTGCGGACAGTAGAGTTATTAATTATAGCGCTGCTATCAGTTTGTGGAACGCTTGAGAGACGACTCGCGGCGCTCCGCCGCCCGTGCGGCGGGCACCGCGCGGAGCACGCCGGGCGTCACCTGGAGAAGCCTTGGCACAGACACCCGCAGGGCTTCGAAGAGCGCCCGGTCCGCCCTCCCCCAGCGCAGTCCGAAGGCCCGGCGGAGGCTTTCCGGGAGGAGGCCCGCAGTGATCGCCTCGACCGGCGCGAAGAGCACCGGCGGCATCCGCTTGACCGGTGGGCGGAGGACCAGGGCGGCCAGCCGGCGCCCGGTGGTATCGGGCTGGACCGGTCCCTCGAGCATCGCGCCGAGGTAGGCCCTGAAGTCGGCCAGCCGGTTTGGGAAGCGCGCCGCCGGGATGCCGAGCAGCTCGCCGACCGGCTTGGCCTCCTGGTAGTAGCGCTCGGCCTGCCCCTCCGAGAGTGGCCCGACGAATGTGCGGTAGGTCAGCAACGCGCTGTCGACGAGGGTGGCATGGACCCAGAGCAGGAGCTCGGGGTCGAGTGCCTGGTAGCCGGTGCCGGTGACGCGCTCATGGGTCCGGTTGATCCGCCGGGCGGCGGCCAGGATCTCGTCGCGCGTGCCGAAGGTGAGCGCCAAGGAGAGCTCCAGCGTCCGGTTGAGGCGCCCGATCGGGTCGCGCTCGAAGTCGCTGTGGTCGGCAACGCCGGCCGCCACCCGAGGATGGGCGACCTGCATCAGCAGCGCACGACCGCCGCCCAGGAGGAGGGCGGCCTCGCGGTTCACCCGCCAGCTGACCGAGTCGGGTCCGGGCCCTGCCTCCACCGCATCCGAGCATAGAATTCGGCCGTCGTGAAGATCAGGGAACTTCGACCGGAGGAGACCGCGCTGGCCTACCGGGCGATGCTCGAGCTCCGCCCCCAGGTCGGTACCGAGCGCGAGTTCGTCGCTCGTGTCAACGAGCTCCAGCGGCCGGAGGGCTACCGCCTCGTCGGGTCCTTCGCCGAGGGAGACGCGCAGGCGGCGGCGGCCGCCGGGTTTCGAACCGCCCACTTCCTGGCCTGGGGCTACGCACTCTACGTCGACGACCTCTCCTCCC
>DAIRGV010000092.1:0-4297 GCA_036794405.1 Candidatus Dormiibacterota bacterium | reverse complement strand
GCCGTACTGCGCTAGCCCCCGCCTTGAGCCCGAAGCATTCTACGTGGCCCGGCCGCGGGCCGCGCCGGAGCGCCCTCACCCGGCGACGGTCGGGCTCGCCTCCATCAGCGTCGCGGTGGCCTCGGCGACGGTCGCCCCATCGGAGATTCGGTTGATGACTGCGCTGGCATGGACGAGCGTCCGGCGGACATCGTCGACCCGCCCCGTGAGGCGGATCCGCTCGCCGACCCTCAGCGGTAGGCGGTAGCGGACCTCGAGCTTGCCTGTGACGCCCGGGTGACCCCGGTGCCAGGCGGCCCAGCCGACCGCCTCGTCTAGAAGCAGGGCGACCATGCCCCCGTGCACGACTCCCTTCCAGCTCTGGTAGCGGTCGGGCACCTCGAACTCGGTCACCGACACCTCGCCCACGGCCAGGAAGGTCATCTGCAGCCCCTCTGCATTGAGGGGGCCGCAGCCGAAGCAGCGTCCGTCGAACTCGACCTCCATCAGGGACCGGTTGAATTATCTAGACTCGCGCTTATGGCCGTGGCGCTCGAACACCTCGTGGTTGAAGATGCCCTGCCGGCCGTGGTGATCACCCTCAACCGGCCGGACAAGCTGAACGCGCTCTCGGTCGCGCTGATGACCGAGCTGACGGCCGAGCTGGAGCGGCAGGGTGAGCGGGACGAGGTCGGTGCCATCGTGATCCGGGGCGCCGGGCGCGCCTTCTCGGCCGGGCATGACCTCAAGGAGCTGGTGGACCGCTCGCTGGACGAGGAGAGGTCGATCTTCCAGGCCTGCGAGCGCCTTATGGCGGTGGTCCAGTCGGTGCCCCAGCCGGTCATCGCCTCGGTTCACGGGATCGCGACCGCCGCGGGCTGCCAGCTGGTGGCCGCCTGCGACCTGGCGGTGGCATCCGCCGATGCCCGCTTCGCCACCAACGGGATCCGAAACGGGATCTTCTGCTACACGCCGATGGTCCCGGTGTCACGGGCGATCGGCCGCAAGCGCGCACTCGAGATGGTCCTCACCGGCAACTTCATCGACGCGGAGACGGCCGAGAAGTGGGGCCTCGTCAACCGGGTGGTCCCGGCGGATGAGCTCGAGAAAACCGTGATGGAGCTGGCGAACCAGATCGGGTCGCTCTCGCCGGTGGCGGTGCGGACCGGCAAGGCGGCCTTCTACCAGCAGATCGACCTGCCCCAAGACGCCGCTTACGGCCTGATGACCGAGGCGATCGCCTGCAACGCCCTCAGCGAGGACGCCCAGGAAGGCATGGCGGCCTTCCTCGAGAAGCGCAAGCCGACCTGGAAGGGCCGCTGAGCCGAGCCTGAAGCGGGCCCTTCAGGGCTGGCAGCTCCAGTGTCCGGAGACCCTGAGCTTGCTCGATCCCGTCGTCGCGTTCGTGAGGGTGACGTCGAGCAGCCCTGAACGCTCGTCCGAGGTGACTGTGAAGGACACCTGGTCGCTGGGCCCGTTTTGCCACACCTTGGCCTGGTCGGGGCTGTTGACCTCCACGCTGACGCGACTCGTCATCAGGCCGGCCCCCTTGTAACCATCCGCGACCACGACGAGGGCGTACCGCTGCTGGCCGACGTTCACCGCCATCGTCAGCGCCCAACGGCCGAGGCTTGCGGAGCCGCTACCGGTGCATTCGTCCTTGATCAGGTCGTCCGGCGCCGCGGTGCCCGTCACGTGGCCGGTCAGGTCACCGCTGAAATCCAGGTTCAGGGCCCAGGGCGCGTAGCCGGCGCCGAGGACGGGCGTCGCGATGGGCGTCGGGACCCGGGTCGGCGACGACGAGGGCGAGGGCGAGGGCGCCTTCGCCTGGGCACCTCCGCAGGCGCAGGCGAGAAGCATCGCGATGCCGAGAAGAAGGGTTCGGGACCGGGGCATCCGCGGCCCATCCTAGCAATCAGCAGGGTGCCGAGACGGGTCGGCGAGAGACCCTGGAAGGGCTTGACCGTCGCGCAGCGACGAAGCCGCGAAAGCTCCGACGACCCTTCTCGGCGCCCTGCCGCTACCCTGCTGGGATGCCCGAGGAGCCCGCCGCCGAGGCCGCTGTTGAGGTCACCCGGATCATGCGCCGGGTCGAGCAGGCCTTCCTCTTCGGCGTCCCGGGGACCACCGAGGTGTGGCTGATACGCCACGGCGACTGCTACCAGGAGATGACCGACGCGGGCGATCCACCGCTCAGCCCGCTGGGCCGCGAGCAGGCGCGGCGGATCGGGGAGCGGGTCCGCCAGACCGGGGTCGCGGCGGTCTACTCGAGCGACTCACGGCGCGCCCTGGAGACCGCCCAGGCGATCTCCGGCGAAGTAGTAAGTGATCCCCGACTGCGGGAGATCGAGAACGACCCGACCGCCGCCGTGCAGCTGATCCTGAACCGCCGGCAGAGCTTCACCGAGTCGGCGGAGGCGGTCGCCAGGCGGATGCACGAAGCCGTCGACGAGGCTGCCGCCGCGCATCCCGGCGGCCGGATCGCGCTGGTGACCCATGGCGTGGCCATCCTCTGCTACATCGGCAGCCTGATGGGCCTCGAGATCCCCGCCGGGCTGCGGCTGATGCCCTATTACACGAGCGTGACTGTCGTCCGGGTCAACCTCGTGCTCGACCGCCGGATGGTGGGGAGCCTGGTCGATGCCACCCACCTCGCCGGGATGGGCGACTGAGGCCTATTTCTTAGGCGCCGTCTCGGAAACGAAGCGAAGGGCCTGCTCGGCGAGCGCCCGCCAATGCTCTCGTCCCTCGAGGGTCAGCATCGCCCAGCCGCCCATCGGCCGCCCCATCCCGCTCGGGTCGAAGCTGCCCGCCCCCGGCAGCCGCAATGCGGCTTCGAGGTCGGCAGGGGAAAGCTTGAAGCTCATCGCCTCGCCAAACAGTCCCGCAAAGGCCTTGCCGCGGACCTTCAGGGTCGGCATCCCGAAGAGCTTCGAGGCGACGATCTCGTGGCCGTCGGTGATCTCCGCCGCGATCGCCTCATAGTCGTTCTGCGCTGACGCCGGCACAGACCCGACTTTAGCGTCAGAGAACCAGGAAGGTGACCTTGAGGAACGCGCCCCGGGCCTCGTACCAGCCCGGGCGGACGCCACGTGTTGTCCAGGCGCCCCCGGCGGTGAGCAACCGGTGCGGGCCGAGGGCGATCGGCACGGCGTCCCAGTCAGCGTTGAAGCAGGGCCGATCCGACCAGACCATGCGCCCGCCGTCGAAGATGGCGAGGGTCGCCACCTCGTTGCACTGGCCGATGACCCGGCACCACCTCGCGCCGGCGTTGCGCACCTCGAGGCTGACGCGGACTGGCTGGCCGGGGAGGTAGACCGGGCTGTTGGTGGTGAGCCGGTAGGTGACGGCGCTGTCCGCACAGGGCGGCAAAGATGCAATTGCCGGTTCCGATCCGCCTGTCGAGTTGGCTGCCCCGCCCTGCAAGGAGAGTACGAGCGCACCGGCCAGGACGGGAACCAGCGCGAGAAGGACCAGGGGGCGACGGCGCATCGCGCCGCAATGATCCTCCGGACGGGCTACGGCGTGGTGAAGAGCAGTATCGCCGCGGCTATCGTGCCGAGGATCGCCGCTCCGTAGCAGGCCCATTCCAGCGCCGCCACGGAACCGCGCACGCCGAGGTCGAAGAGCATGTAGCGGATCCGGTGCGCCGCGTGCACGAAGGTCAGGAAGCAGAGTACGAGGAGGAAGAGCTTCACCAGCGGGTTGCCCAGGGTCCACGCGAAGTGAGCGGAGTCCTCCATCCAGTTCTTGACCCCGAGCGGCCCGAGCACGCCGGCGACCAGGATCACCACGGGCAGGAAGACGGCCGCGATGCCGCCGCCATTGCCGAACAAGAACCACCAGAAGGAATGGCCGTAAGCGGGCTTGACGTCCGCCCGGCTATGCCAGGGCTCGTGGACGGCCATCAGACCTTCACGTAGCCGAGGTAGATCATGATCGCGCCCCCGACTGCGGTGACGAAGAGTAGGCCGCCGAAGGCGACGGCCTTGATGACCGCTGCTGGAAGGTGGCGATCGCCGATCGGCACCCGCAGGATCAGTCCTGAGAGGTTGAGAAAGGTGACGGCGTGCCAGAGCGTGAAGAAGAGGCAGACAACGCTGAACGCGATGAACGCGTAGTCGCCGATGGTTGGCGGCTGGTAGCTGCCGAACTTGAGAGCGGCGACCTGGAAGAGGAACCAGACCAGCCAGGCGACCATGAAGATGACCGTCGACTCCCGGACCATGTACAGGAAGTAGCTCCGGCGCCGGAGCCACCAGTCGTTTCCGAGGGGACGGCGGTAGGTCCGGACAGGGCCGGTCTCGAGCTCGGCGGC
>DAIRGV010000091.1:0-4394 GCA_036794405.1 Candidatus Dormiibacterota bacterium | reverse complement strand
GCCCTCTTCACCTCAATCATGCCTGATGCGGCAGGGTATGTCCTCAAGCAGGTCGACATGGGCGATTTGCTCCGCGCCATACGCGCCGTTGCCGCCGGTCATGCCCTTCTCGACCCGGTCATGACCGCCAGCCTCCTCGACCGGGTCCGCAGCCCCCTCCGGTACGAGGGCGACGATGACGCCGACGGCAAAAAGGAAGCCGTTCCGGGGCGCGGTGGTCCGAGACTGGAGAAGGATCCGCTTGCTGGCAAGCCGGGTGGTGCGCGGGGACATCATGGCCCTGACGGAGGCAGGGACGCGAGCGCTCGGAAAGCCCGGTCGGCGCGGTACTCCTGGACAAACGAGAAGACCCCGTTGACCACGATCACGACGATGATGGCCAGGCCCAGCTGGGGTATCTGGGCCAGGAAGGCGAAGGCGGCGGCGGCCCACAGCATCAGCGCGAAGAAATGCACCAATTGGGCCACCACGCGTCGCCACATGGGGGTGGCTCGGGCGTGGGGCAACTCGTTCGGTCCCTCCTCTTCCAGCCGCGCCGCTGCGACGGTCTCTGTGAGGCCTTCGAGCGACACGCCCAGCTGCGCGAGCACCTCCTCGGCCGGCATCCTCGCCCATCGCAGGAGGCCGCTGCCCGGCAGGGGTCCCGCCTCGCCGGGGTGCCCTGCGGTGAGAGGCCGGAGCCACCGGCGCAGCCATGGCATCGCTATCGACATCGTCGCCCAGGGCAGCCAGGAATGCGCGCCAAGCCGCGGGTATCAGGGGGCGCGGGCGCGCAGGTAGGCCACGCAGCCTTCCGGGATCGACACCAGGCTGTAATCGGCCTCCGGGATGGCCACCCCGGTCTCCTCCTCGAGGCTGATGGCGAAGTTGAGGAAGGCCATCGAGTCGATGTCCAACTCCTGGCGCAGGTCGCGTCCCAGAAAGCGGGCTGGGCGCAGCCGGCGCTCCCGTGACCCACGCCGATGGGCCAGTCACCCTGCGAGATGTCGGCCTGGACTTCCATTGAAGTTCCCACGTTAGGCTCGGTCAGGCAGCTGGGCTCAGGGATTTGTAGCCCGGCTTGTAAGGGAGTGTTGCGCATGGCTACGCCACTCGCGTAGATCACCCGGTCGTACCGCCCGAGGCGAAGATGCATCGCTCCCGGGCACCGCGAGCGCACCGCCGGGACAGAAGTCAACCTGGGGGTCGACCACACGCCCCAACCTCCGTGCCGAGCCGTCCCGGCAGCGCGCCGGCAGGGCCCGGTGTTTCTGTGCCGTGATCGTTTCTCGGAGAAGGCGGCTTGGCCAGGGCCTGAAGTCCCGTCACTCACGCACCCATTGCCCCGAAGGGAATCGTCAGGATCGACAGCGGCCGGTAGACCCTGCTACTCACCCGCTATCTGATCCACAACGCGGGCATCGGTGTGTTCGATGAGGTCACGGACGAGGTACGCACCCATGTCGCCACACCACCCAGTACCACGATGCGCACGACCTCCTCTTTGCCAACCTGGCGTTGAAGAACTGCACTGCCAGCTTCCCGAGCCGCTCCTGAGGCCACGGTAGGCAAAGCACGGCCCCGGCCGGTAGGGTCACGGGTCCCGCGGTAACGGGGCCTTGCGGCGGGCCGATCGGCTCCAGCGCCGTGGTACGTTCAAGCCGAGGAGGAGGACGAAGGTGACGGACAGCGACTCCCACGACTCCGGCGGCCTGATCGACTTCTATCCCTACCGCGACCGCTTCCGCGCCTACCGGAGCCTTGACCCCGAGCCAAGGTCGCGCGACAGCATCCTCGCCGAGCTCAGTGCCATGGCCAAGGAGGAGGACCGGCTGGGTGACTCCGGCCACGTGTCGGGTTCGATCTACCACGGAGGCCACGACCACTACCGCTTCCTCACCGAGTGCTTCGGCCTCTTCGCCCACGCCAACGTGCTGCAGCGGGACATGTACCCCAGCGCCACCAAGCTGGAAGCCGAGATCGTGGCGATGACCGCGTCGATGATGCACGGCGACGCAGTGAAGGAGCATCACCCGGGCGAGGAGGTGTGCGGGGTGATCACCTTCGGTGGGACGGAGAGCCTTATCGACCCGCTCCTGGTCTACCGCGAACGCGGCCGTGTCGAGAAGGGAATCACCGAGCCCGAGGTGATCATGCCGGTGACCGCGCACGTCGCGCTGCAGAAAGGCGCGCACATGCTCGGCATCAAGCTGGTGCAGGCGCCGGTGCGCGACGACTGGCTAGCCGACGTCGATTGGATCCGCGACCATGTCACCGACAACACGGTCGCGCTGGTCGCCTCCGCTGGCAACTACCCGTATGGCCTGATCGATCCGATCGCGGACCTGTCGGAGATCGCGCTGGAGCGCGACCTGGGGCTCCATGTGGACGGTTGCCTCGGCGGCTTCATCCTCCCCTGGGGCGAGCGGCTCGGCTATCCCATCCCGACGTTCGACTTCCGCCTGCCGGGGGTGACCTCGATCTCGGCCGACACACACAAGTTCGGCTACGCGCTGAAAGGCACATCGGTCCTGCTCTACCGCAACAGCCACCTGCGTAGGTACCAGTACTTCAACTACCCGGACTGGCCGGGAGGCATCTACCTTTCGCCCGGGCTCAGTGGCAGCCGGTCGGGCGGCGTGGTGGCAGCGACCTGGGCGGCGATGGTGAGCCTTGGCGAGAAGGGTTACCTCGACAGCGCGGAGAAGATCTTCCGCACCGCCGCGCAGATTCGCGCAGGCATCGAGACTATCGCGGAGCTGGAGGTCTTCGGTGACCCCACGTTCCTGATCGCATTCCGATCACCGGGACTCAACATCTACCACGTCAACGACCACCTGATCGCCAAAGGGTGGCGGCTCAACGCCCTGCAGCTGCCGCCCGGGCTTCACTTCTGCGTGACGCGGCCCAACACGGCGCCCGGTATCGCAGACTCGTTCCTGGAAGACCTGCGCGAGAGCGTCGAGTACGCCAAGAGACCCGACCTCGTTTCGCCCAGGAGCGGTGCGCTGTACGGGCTTGGCGGCACGCCGGCCGGCAATGAGGTCCTGGACACGCTGTTCGCCGCCGCGCTCGACGCGATGTACGAGGTCGCGCCCAGCGGGCGCGACAGCTGAGCTTGGGGGAGCCCTGGGTCCTCGCCATCGACCTCGGGACCGGGGGACCGAAGACCGGGGCGGTGTCGCTGGCGGGCGACCTGCTGGCCGCCGAGTTGCACCATGTGCCGACGCGCTTCACCGCCGACGGCGGCGCGGTGCAGGACCCGGAGCAGTGGTGGGACGGGATCCGGGCGGGCGTCGCCGGCATCCTCGCCGCCGGAGTGCGCCCGGCCGACCTGGTGGGCGTCGGCATCACCGGGCAGTGGGGGTCGACGGTGCCTGTCGCCGCCGACGGCAGCCTCGCGGCCGACTGCCTGCTCTGGGCGGACACCCGCGGAGGACGCTTCTCCGCCAAGACGGTGGGGGGACCGGTCAACATCGTCGGCTACTCACCCGGCAACCTGCTGCGCTGGCTTCAGCTCACCGGCGGCGCGCCATCGCCGCACGGCGCGGACCCGTTGGGCCACACGCTCTACCTGCGGAGCGAGCAGCCCGACGTGTACGAACGGACCGCGACCTTCCTCGAGCCGCTGGACTACCTCGCCATGCGCTTCACCGGGCGGCGCGCCGCGACGCCCGCTTCCATGATCCTCTCCTGGCTCACCGACAACCGCGCGCGCGGCAAGCCCGGCTACGTGCCGGCGCTGCTGCGGCGCTCAGGTCGCGAGCTGAAGAAGCTGCCCGAGCTGATCCCCACCGGGAGCGTCGTCGGGGGCATCCTGCCCAGGGTCGCGGCGGAGCTCGGGGTGCCCGCTGATGTCCCGGTCGTCGCGGGGGTGCCCGACCTGCACACCGCGGTGATCGGCTCGGGCGCGGTCTTGCCGTACCAGGGGCACATCACGATCAGCACCACAGCGTGGATCGCGTGCGAGGTACCCTTCAAACGCACCGACGTGCTGCACCAGATGGCCTCCGTCCCAGGACTGCGGCCGGGCTCGTACGTGGTCGCCAACAACCACGAGACGGCGGGCGCCTGCCTGCAATGGCTGCGCGACTCGGTCATCGCGCCAGGCGACGCGCTCGGCGGGGCGGTGCCGAGCTACGACACCCTGACCGCGGTCGCCGGCCAGGCGCCTCCGGGCTCCGGAGGTGTGATGTTCACGCCCTGGCTCAACGGCGAGCGCAGCCCGGTCGAGGACCGGACCCTGCGAGCCGCTTTCCTCAACCTGTCGATCACCAGCGAACGTGCCCACCTGGTGCGCGCCGTGCTCGAGGGGGTCGCCTTCAACGCCCGCTGGCTGCTCGACGCAGTCGAGAAGTTCGTCAAGCGCCCGCTGCCGACGCTGCGGATCCTCGGGGGTGGCGCGAGCTCCGACC
>DAIRGV010000090.1:0-4419 GCA_036794405.1 Candidatus Dormiibacterota bacterium | reverse complement strand
ATGACGTCCTCGCCGACCAGCTCGAGTACCACCTCGACAAGCGCCTCAACTCCCTCCGCTTTCTCAGGCGTATGAGGTCCACGACCTGACCGTTCCGCGCGACCAATTGATGGAGAAGGTGGTCGCCCTCTGCAAGCGCCGTGGCTTCGTGTTCCAGTCGAGCGAGATCTACGGCGGGATCAGCGGCTTCTACGACTACGGGCCTTATGGGGTGCAGCTGAAGCGCAACCTCCGCGACCTCTGGTGGAAGCACGTGGTGGAGCTGCGGGACGACGTCGTCGGCCTCGAGTCGACCATCCTCATGCACCCCGAGGTCTGGAAGGCGTCCGGCCACGTCGACAACTTCGTCGACCCGCTCCGCCAGTGCGAGGGCGAGTGCAAGAAGCGCTGGCGGGCCGACCACGTGGAGGGTGACCGCTGCCCGCAATGCGGCGGCCCGCTGGGCGAGGTCCGGCAGTTCAACCTGATGTTCACGACGACGATCGGGCCGGTCGAGGACTCGAGCGCGGTCCCCTACCTGCGGCCGGAGACGGCGCAGGGGATGTTCGTCGACTTCAAGAACGTCATCAACTCGACGCGGGTCCGGGTCCCCTTCGGGATCGCCCAGCAGGGCAAATCGTTCCGCAACGAGATCACGCCCGGCAACTTCATCTTCCGCGTCCGCGAGTTCGAGCAGATGGAGATGGAGTTCTTCGTCAAGCCGGGCGACGACGAGACCTGGTTCGAGCACTGGAAGATCGAGCGCCTGGCCTGGTACACCAACGTCCTCGGTGTCCGCACACAACGGCTCCGGCTGCGCGACCACGGCCTCGATGAGAAGGCCCACTACGCCAAGGCCTCGACCGACATCGAGTACGAGTTCCCGTTCGGCTGGAGCGAGCTGGAGGGGATCGCCAGCCGGACCGACTTCGATCTCAAGGCCCACCAGGATCGCTCCGGCCAGGACCTCTCCTATCTCGATCCGGAGACGAACGAGCGCTTCCTGCCCTGGGTCATCGAGCCGGCCGTCGGGGTCGAGCGGATCTTCATCACCTGCCTGCTCGATGCCTACGACGAGGACGAGGTCAAAGGCGAGACCCGGGTGGTTCTCCGCCTTCACAAGAACACGGCGCCGGTACAGGTCGCGGTCATGCCGCTGTCCAAGAAGGAGGAGCTGATAGGGCCGGCCCGCGAGGTCATGGACCTGGTCCGTCCCAACTTCCGGGTCGAGTACGACCAGACCGGCGGCAACATCGGCAAGCGCTACCGCCGGCAGGACGAGATCGGCACCCCCTTCTGCGTCACCATCGACTTCGAGACCAACGTGGACCGCGCAGTGACCATCCGCGAGCGGGACTCGATGGAGCAGGTCCGAGTGCCGATTGCCGAGCTGATCGATCAACTCCGCACGCGCCTCTAGCAGCAGCGCCCGGGCGGCGCTCAGCTTCACCTCGTTCCTCGTCATCGGCCTCTTCGACGGCGCCCTCGGCGTCGTCTGGCCGTTCATGCGCGCCGAGCTTCACCAGCCGCTTTCAGCACTGGGGCTGCTCCTCGTCTACTCGACCGTCGGCTTCCTGCTCCTGAACCTGGCTCTCGGCCGCGTCTCACGGCTGCTCGGTTTGCGATGGATGCTGGTCATCGGCTCCTTCCTCTATGCGGCCAGCCTGGCGCTGGTGGCTCTCGGCTCGTGGCCCGTCGTGATCGCGGCCGCGGTTCTCTGGGGCCTCGCCGCGGGGTTCGCCAACGGCGCGGTCAACGTCTACAGCACGCTCCGGATGAGCGGCGGGGCGATGCAGGTCCTACATGGCTGCTGGGGCATCGGGACGCTGCTCGGGCCGCTGCTGGTCACCGGACTGGTGATAAGCCACCACAGCTGGCGCCTGGCCCTGCTGGCAATCGCCGTCCTGCAGGCGTTGCTCGGCTTATGGGCACTCGCCAGCGCCCAATGGCCGTCGCTCTCCCGCCCGGCACGGGAAGCAGGAGATCAGCGACTCCGCCTTTCGGCCCCGCTCCTGCTCGGGATCCTGGCCTTCTTCCTCTACACCGGTGCCGAGTGGGCCGCCGGGCAGTGGTCGTTCACCGTGCTCACCGAGGACCGCGGCTACCCGATCGCGACCGCCGGGCTGCTGGTCAGCCTCTACTGGACGGGCCTCACGGCGGGGCGCCTCGCCGGCGGAGCCGCCGGCCTCCGGGTTGCGACGCGGGGCTTGCTGCTGGCGGGGATCAGCCTGGCGGTGCTGGCCTCGGGGCTCTTCTGGTGGGTGCCCGCATGGTCGGCGGTTTCGCTGCCGCTGCTGGGCCTCGGCCTGGCGCCGATCTTCCCCGCGCTGATGACGCTGACCTCGGGACGGGTGCCCGAGGCCGGGGTGGGCGCGGCGGTCGGCCTCCAGACCGCCAGCAGCGGCCTCGGCTCCTCGGTCGGGCCGGCCGCCGTGGGCCTGCTCCTCCAGCGCTTCGGGCTCGCTCTCCTGGGACCCAGTATCTTCGCCTTCGCGCTGGCCCTGGCCGCCGTGTACTGGCTGGAGACCAGGACCCTCGAGCGCCGTTAAATAGCAGGGTGGACCGCGTCCTTCGCTACTGGTGGGTGCTGCCGCTGGGATTCGCCCTGCTCGCCGGCGTCGGGCTCGCGGCCGGGCCCACTCTCCGGGGCAACCTCCAGCCGGCGAGCAACGTTTCCGAGGCTTGCTCGCCGAAGCCCTGTGCCGCGCCCAAGGGCTTCGAGATCGACATCTCTGACGTCCGTTCGGCAGCGGGCATAACCAGCTTCGAGGCCGGCTTCAAGAACCGCACCCCGGCCGACCTGGGCACCACCAGCTACCGGCCCACCAGCCCGCGCGACTTCCAGCTCCGTCTGCAGGATCGCCGTGAGCTCCCGCCGTCCTTCAGCGGCGGTTGCCCGGACTGGGGCGAGCTGCACGTCGAGCGCGGTGGCGCGGCCGGGCCCGTGAAGCTCTGCTTCGAAACCGCCTCGGCCGCCGGAGCCTCCCTGGTCTGGAGCCCGGATCTCGGTCTCCTCTTCAACAACGTCCGGATCCCGCTCGGCGGCTGACTGCCTGCGCAATCACCCGCGGCCGATCGATCGAAGAAATCGACTCGGCCGGGCTTGTCCGCGGCGGTCGTTCAAACTAGTCGGGTATGGCGCAAACAGCGGTGAAGACGAAATGGGTTTATCTCTTCCGGGAGGGCTCGGGAGACGAGAAGGATCTCCTCGGGGGCAAGGGCGCCGGGGTCGCGGAAATGACGCGAGCCGGGATGCCAGTGCCTCCGGGATTCACGATCACGACCGAGGCCTGCCGGCAGTATTACGCTGACGGCCGTAAGTTTCCCGAGGGCCTCTGGGAGCAGGCGCGGGATGCCTTGAAGGACGTCGAAAAGGCGACCGGCAAAGGCTTCGGCGACCCCAACAACCCGCTCCTGGTGAGCGTCCGCTCGGGTGCCAAGTTCTCGATGCCGGGGATGATGGACACCGTCCTCAACCTGGGCCTCAACCCCCACACGCTCGGCGGCCTGCAGCGGTTGACGGGCGACGAGCGGTTCGCCCTCGACGCCTATCGCCGATTCGTCCAGATGTTCGGGAAGATCGTCAAGGGAATCGACGGCGACCTCTTCGAAGGGGCGCTGACCGGCGCCAAGAAGCTGGCCGGGGTCAAGACCGACCCGGAGCTCACTCCGCAGCACCTGCGCGAGGTGGTCGAGGTGTTCAAGGGCATCTATCGCAAGCACACCGGCGAGGACTTTCCGGACGACCCGATGGATCAGCTGCGCTCGGCGATCGAGGCCGTCTTCCGCTCCTGGAACACCGACCGCGCGGTCGCCTACCGGCGGGCGGAGAAGATCCCCGACGACCTCGGAACGGCGGTCAACGTCCAGACCATGGTCTTCGGCAACATGGGCGACGGATCTGGCACCGGCGTCGCCTTCACCCGCAACCCGATCACGGGCGCCAAGGAGCTCTACGGCGACTACCTCGCCAACGCGCAGGGCGAGGACGTTGTGGCCGGCATCCGCGACACGGAGCCGATCGCGGCGCTCAAGAAGCTGATGCCCGACGTGTACAAGCAGTTCACCGACTACGCGGAGAAGCTAGAGGCCCATTACAAGGACGTCCAGGACCTCGAGTTCACGATCGAGCGGGGCAAGCTCTACATGCTCCAGACCCGCAACGCGAAGCGCACCGGGGAGGCCGCCGTCCGCCTGGCCATCGCGATGGAGAAGGAGGGCGTGATCACCAAGCAGCAGGCGGTGGCCCGCGTCGAGCCGCGCCAGCTCGAGCAGCTGCTCCATCCCCGGGTCGATCCGAACGCCAAGGAGAAGCCGATCGGGAAGGGCGTGCCCGCATCGCCCGGGGCAGCGACCGGCGCCGCCGTCTTCGACGCCGACACGGCCGAGGAATGGGGCAAAGAAGGCAAGGCGGTGATCCTGGTCCGGGTCGAAACGAAC
>DAIRGV010000035.1:0-22103 GCA_036794405.1 Candidatus Dormiibacterota bacterium | reverse complement strand
GAGGGCCCGATCCGCTGGATGTCGAAGATCACGACCGGGATCTCGGCGTAGTAGGAGAGACCGGCGAACTCGGCCATCAGGGAGATGCCGGGGCCGGAGGTTGAGGTCATCGCCCGGGCGCCGGCCCAGCCTGCGCCGATGGCCATCCCGACCGCGGCCAGCTCATCCTCGGCCTGGACGATGGCGATCCTCTTCTCGCCCGTCTTCTCGTCGACGCGGAAGCGCTCGGCGTAGCCGCCCAGGTACTCGCAGACGGAGGAGGAGGGGGTGATCGGGTACCAGGCGGCGACGGTGCAGCCGCCCATCAGGCACCCCAGCGCGACCGCCTGGTTGCCCTCGACGAGGATCAGCCCGTCGGTCTTGCCGGTCATCGGCTGGAGGTGGTAAACGTCCTTCTTGGTCAGGTTCTCGTCCCAGTAGTCCATCCCGACCTGGACCGCGTCGAGGTTCACCTGGACCGCCTTCGGCTTGCTCTGGAAGTGGCGCCGAAGGCCGTGGTCGATCGCCTCCAGCGGGATGTCGAGGAGCTTGGCGACGACGCCGACGTAGATCATGTTCAACAGCTGCTTGCGGAGCTTGTCGTTTTCGATCTTGGTCTTGGCAAGCTGGCCGAACGGTACCGGGTAGTAGTGGACGTCCTCGCGCGTGCCCGCCGTTGAGTAGGCGGCGTCGTGGATCACGGCGGCGCCCGGCCGGACGCCCTTCAGGTCGGCCGCCCAGGTCGAGGGGTTGAGCGCGACCAGGATGTCGGGGTCGCCCTTCCGCGCCATGTAGCCCTCGGGCGAGACGCGGATCTGGAACCAGGTCGGCAGCCCCTCGATATTGGAGGGAAAGATGTTCTTCGGCGCGACGGGAACGCCGAGGTGGAAGATCGCGCGCATCAGCACCGAGTTGGAGGACTGGCTCCCGGATCCGTTGACGGTGGCCGCCTGGAAGGTGAGGTCGTTGACAATGGGTTCCGGCACGGATTAACTACTTTACTTCGATCGCGCCGAATACGCCGCGAGCCAACGGCGGCATCCCCTACCCTTACCCGAAGTGAACATTGCCGTCCCCCGGGAGACCACCTTGGGCGAGTCACGGGTGGCCCTCACCCCAGCCGCCGCGGGCAGGCTGGTCGCGGCGGGGCACAAGGTTTACGTCGAGGGCGGGGCAGGGGTTGAGTCCTTCCCCGACCATCTCTACCAGGAGGCGAAAGCCACGGTCGTCAAGGGCGCCAAGGCGACCTATGCGCACGCCGGGATGGTCCTCAAAGTCCGCAAGCCCGACCCCGCCGAGGTGGCGCTGATCCCCGCCGGCGCCGGCCTGGTCGCCTTTCTCCAGCCCCTGACCTCACCCGACCTCGTGCGGTCGCTGGCCAAGCGCAGAGTGCTGAGTTTCAGCCTCGACGCAATCCCCCGGATCACCCGCGCCCAGTCGATGGACGCGCTCTCCTCCCAGGCGACCGTCGCCGGGTACAAGGCCGCCCTGATCGCCGCCGACTCGCTCGGCAAGCTGTTCCCGATGCTGATGACCGCCGCCGGGACGGTGACGCCGGCCCGGGTGCTGGTCCTCGGCGCCGGTGTCGCCGGGCTGCAGGCGATCGCGACCTGCCGCCGGCTCGGCGGTGTCGTCGAAGCGTTTGACGTCCGCGCCGCCGCCAAAGAAGAGGTGAAGAGCCTGGGCGCGAACTTCATCGAGCTCGAGCTGGAGACCCAGGAGGGCAGCGGCGGTTACGCCAAAGAGCAGTCGGAGGACTACCTGCGCCGCCAGCGCGAGCTCCTTGCCAAGCACGCCGCCCAGGCCGACGTCGTCATCACCACCGCCCTCATCCAGGGTCGTCCGGCGCCCATCCTCCTCACCAAGGAGATGGTGATGGGCATGAAGCCCGGCTCGGTGGTGGTCGACATCGCCGCCGAGGCGGGTGGCAACTGCGAGTTGACGGAGCCGGGCAAGGTTGTCATCAAGCACGGCGTCCAGATCCACGGTGTGACCAACCCGGCCGGCATGGTCCCGGCCGTGTCCTCGGAGCTCTACGCCAAGAACCTCACCAACCTGCTGGCCCTGCTGGTCAAGGATGGCGAGCTGGCGGTGAACTTCGACGACGACATCGTCAAGGGCTCCTGCATCACCCACGACGGCGAGATCGTCCACGAGGCGACCCGGAAGGCGATGGGGGAGAAGGTGGCGTGACGGCCCAGCTGCTCACCAACATCACGATCCTGGTGCTGGCGGCCTTCGTCGGGTTCGAGGTGATCTCGAAGGTGCCGACGACGCTGCACACGCCGCTGATGTCCGGCACCAACGCGATCCACGGCATCGTGATCGTCGGCGGCCTGCTCACGGTGGGGGCCCTGGCCGGTGGCTGGGTGGGCACCCTGCTCGGCACCGTGGCCGTGATCTTCGGCACCATCAACGTCGTTGGCGGCTTCCTCGTCACCGACCGCATGCTCGAGATGTTCAGGGGGCGCCGGCCGGCCCCGCCCAGCGACCTGAGCAAGAAGGCATAGCGATGTCGGTCTGGATCACGATCGCCTATCTGCTCGCGGCCGTCTGCTTCATCCTCGGCCTGCGCTTCCTGAGCTCGCCGCGGACAGCGAGGCAGGGCAACATCGTGGCCGCGGTCGGCATGGGCATCGCGCTGCTGGCGACAGCGGTGCAGGTCACTCACAACTGGCCTTTCATCGTCCTCGGTGTCGTCATCGGCTCGGTGATCGGAGTGGCGGGAGCGCGGATGGTCAAGATGACCGCGATCCCGCAGATGGTCGCTCTTTTCAACGGTGTGGGCGGCGGTGCCGCCGCGCTGATCTCCACGGCCGACTACCTGAACAGCGCCGGCGGCCAGGGCCCCGGCGTGCTGATCCCCGTCGTCTTCTCCGCCGTGGTCGGCTCGATCTCCTTCGCCGGATCGATGGTCGCCTTCCTGAAGCTGCAGGAGCTGATGACCGGCCAGCCCATCACCTACCCCGGCCAGCAGGTCGTCAACGCCATCATCGCGCTGGCGATCGTTGGCATCGCGGTCTTCCTGATGACGACCGGTTCGGTTCCCGCCTTCTTCATCGGGATGGCCCTCCTCGGCCTGGTCCTGGGAGTTGCCTTCGTGCTCCCGATCGGCGGCGCCGACATGCCGGTCGTAATCTCGCTCCTGAACGCCTTCACCGGGCTTGCCGCCGCTGCCACCGGCTTCGTGCTCGGCAACACGGTGCTGATCGTCGCGGGCGCCCTGGTCGGAGCGTCCGGCACGCTGCTGACCCTGCTGATGTCGAAGGCGATGGGACGGTCGATCGCCAACGTCCTTTTCAGCGCCTTCGGCAGCGCACCGGCCGGGGGCACCGCGGTTGCGCTGGGCGCCGAGGGCGGGACGGTCCGGTCCGGCTCGGCCGACGACGTAGCCGTGCTGCTCGCCTACGCTCGGAGCGTCGTGATCGTGCCCGGCTACGGCCTCGCCGTCGCCCAGGCCCAGCACGCCGTCCGGGAGCTGGCCGACCTGCTCGAGAAGCGCGGGGTCGAGGTCAAGTACGCCATCCACCCGGTGGCGGGCCGGATGCCGGGCCACATGAACGTGCTGCTGGCCGAGGCCAACGTGCCCTACGAGCAGCTCTACGAGATGGAGCGCATCAACCCGGAGCTGGAGCGGACCGACGTCGCGCTCGTCGTGGGTGCCAACGACACCACCAACCCGGCCGCCAAGGACACGCCCTCGAGCCCGATCTACGGGATGCCGATCATCGAGGTCGACAAGGCCGCCAACGTCGTCGTCCTCAAGCGGAGCATGGCGGCGGGATTCGCCGGCGTTGACAACCCGCTCTACTTCAACCCGCGGACGACGATGCTCTTCGGGGACGCTAAGAAGTCCCTCAACGACCTCGTCAACGCGGTCAAGAACGTCTAGCGGTCAGGTCTCACAGCGGGCCGGATCAGGTATCGCGCAAGTAGCCATCCGGGTGATGGCTGTCGAACGGGCTGGGCGGAAGCAGCGGCTTGAGCCGGACCCGGTCGTCCTGGGTCAGGTCGACGAAGCGGAGGCCGACCTCGTACTCGGCGGCCGAGCCCACGTCGAGCTTCACGCTCCAGGCGACCTTGGTGATGACCCGCAGCCATGACCCGTCGGGCAGGAGCATCTCCAGGTCGAGTTGCTCCCCCTTCTCACGGGGCCGGTCGGAGAGCAGCCGCAGGCCTCCGGCGCTCACGTCACGGGTGCTGAGCCAGGGGTCCGAGCCGTCTCCGTCGGCCAGCCTGACCGACACCAGTTTCTCGAGGCGGGGATAGCGGCGTCGGTCGGCGAAGACGTCCACTGACGAGCTAGCTTGACGCTTTCCGGGGCTTCCCGGCGGGATCGCTCCTAGGTTCGGCGGTTGCGCCGCTTCCCGACGGCGAGGTCGATCCGGTCGTCCAGACGCCAGTTGGCCTCCGCCGACCAGACGGTGTCGAGGAGCGCTTCCAGCTGCGTCTGCAGGTCGGGAGGCCCGGGTACGGGCTTCTTCGGCCGAGCTCCGCGGCTCTTCAGGCTGGCTGTCATCTCACCTTATCCAACGCACGAAACGCCCGATCCGATACAAAGCCATCGGGCGGGACGGGCGATCAGGTGACCGTGAGCGTCCCCTCCATGCCCGCGGCGCGGTGTCCCGGCACGTCGCAGAAGAAGACGTACTTGCCGGCCGGCAGGTTGTCGACGGTGAAGGTGGAGGTGTCGCCGGACTGGACCAGGCTGCTCCTCGCCACCGACTTGCCGGTCGAGTCGGCGATCACCATGTCATGCGCGGCAGGTCCGCTGTTGACGAGGAAGAACACGACCTTGCCGGCGCTGACGCTGATGTCCTTCGGCTTGAAGCTGAAGTCCATGACCTGGACCTGGGTCGACCCGGACGGCGCCCCGCTGCTGGAGGCGCCACCGCCGCCACCGCAGGCCACGACCGCCCCGAGGCAGAGGGCGGCGAGGGCCAGACGAAGGGTGCCGATCACCAGAATCATTCTGGACGATGGTCGTCGGCGTCGGCGGACCCGAGTTCGGCCGGCCCCCGATCTGACCGGAAGCCGGAGTCATTTGGCGGCTGCTGTACGATGCCCCGGCCCTCTCACCGCACGGCAGCAAAGCGATGCCCGAACCGACCGCCAATCCCCGCTACCCCTCGGCCCCGGCGCTCCTCAGCACGGTCGCGGTGCTTGCCTCCGCCTGGTACCTGGCCCAGCTTCTCGGCGGCTTCAACGGCGACGTCATCACCTTCCAGCGGTACTTCGACCGCTTCCTGGCGGCGGGTACCCTGCCCTCCGAGTACCCGCCGGCCGCGATCCTTCCCTTCGCCCTCGCCGCCTTGCCCCACCTCGCCTGGCCGGTGCCCAGCTTTGCGGCCTGGATGAGCGTCCCCGTCCTCGCCGGCTACATCGCGACCTGGCGGGTCAAGGGGCCGGCGGCCGCATTTGCCTACCTCGCCCTGCTGGGGGCGGGAGCGATCGCGACGGTGATCACCCGCTTCGACATCCTGCCCGCGCTTCTCACCGTGGCCGCGCTCTGGAGCGCCCAGCGCGGACGCTGGACGGCGGCCCACCTCCTCCTCGTCGCCGGTGCGCTGCTCAAGCTGTACCCGATCGCCCTGCTGCCGATCTTCCTGCTCGCGGAGCGTCGGGAGGCCGGCAGCCTGCGCGGACCACTGCGCTCCGCGCTCCCCGCCGCACTCCTGCTGCTGGCGGGGGTGGCGATCCCCTGGCTGTTCTGGGGACCAGGCTCGATCTCCTTTCTAACCCGATTCGCGGTTCAGCGGCCGGCCGAGCTGGAGTCGACGCCCGCGGTCCTCGCCTGGGCACTGGCGGGTGGCCACACCGTGCTCGCCTTTGGCGAGGTGGGTTTCGCCGGGTCCGCCGTCGTACCGCTGACCGCCGTGTGCGCCGCGCTGCTGGTGGCGGTTTACGCCGCGGTGCTGGTGAGGGTCGGCCGGGGGACCCTGGCACTCGGCCGGGCGTCACTGGTGACGGTCGCCGCGATCGTGGTCCTGAACAAGGTCTTCAGCGCCCAGTACCTGGTCTGGCTGATCCCCCTGGTCGCCTCCGAAGAGGGGCTGCCGCCGGCCTGGTTCGCGGTCGCGGCCCTCACCACGCTCGCCTACCCGGTGCTCTGGCTGAGAGCGTCGGAGGCCGGCCTGCCGCTGATGCTCGCGCTCCTAGGGCGGAACCTCCTCCTTCTCGGGTTGGTCCTGGAGCGGGTCGGGATCCGATCGCTCCTGGCTTGGGCAGGTGCCCGGCTGGAGTCGCGGTCGCTCCGCCGGCTGCTCGTCTTCGCGGCGGCGCTCTTCTTCGCGGAAGCCCTCGGCGCGGAGGCCGCCGGTGTGGTCGGGTTTGCGGCCGGGCCGCTCCATTCCCCGGACTTCATCGCCTACTACACGGCGGCCCGCATCGTCGTCACCGGCCATGGCGCGCAGCTCTACGACCTCGCCACCCAGACGGCCGTGCAGCATTCGCTCACCGCCGGTTGGGGCGGCCGGCGGCTGCTTCTCGCCTGGGCCAACCCGCCCCAGGACGCTCTCCTCGTCGCGCCCCTCGCGTACCTTCCCTACAAGGTCGCCTACCTCGTCTGGGTCGGCGGTCAGCTCCTCGCCCTGGTCGCGGGGGTGGCCTTGCTGGTCCGAGCGGAACGGCTGGCCGGCCGGGCAGCCTGGCTCGCCGGAGCCGGGGCGTTGGCCACCCTGCCCGTCTTCGTGACGCTGGTCCAGGGCCAGGCCGACGGGCTCTGCCTGCTCGGCCTGGCGATCCTCCGGAGCGAATGGGAGAAACCGACCTGGAGAAGCGCCGGCGGGGTCGTCCTCCTGCTTTTGAAACCGCACCTGGTGGCCGTGGTCGTCCTACTGCTGCTCGCCCGCCGGGCGACCGCCCTCGCCCTCCTGGCGGGCGCGGGCTTGAGCGGGCTGGCCGCCGCGGTCGCCTTCGGCCCCGCCGTCTGGTTCGCCTGGCCGGCCCTGGTCATCCCGACCGCGTCCGGCGCCGCCGAGGGCTGGGTGACCGGTCACCAGGACCGGCTCGCGCTGGGCGGCCAGCTGGAAGCGCTCGGCGTCGCCGCTGTCCTGGTGACGGTGCTCCTGCTCGCGGCGATGATCGCCGTCGTCCTCCTCCTCCGGGTGCTCCGTCCGCCTCCGGCATTGGGATTGGCGATCGCGGTGGTGGCCTCCGTCCTCCTGAGCCCGCACCTCAATGCCCATGACTTCGTACTCCTCCTGCTGCCGGGCATCTTCGTCGTGGGGAGGCTGCGCGAGCATCCAGGCCTTGAGACCGGCGCCGCTCTCGTCGCGGCGCTCCTGGCCGTCGATGCTCTGCTCTTCGTCAACCCCGGGATCGTGGTGGCCGGAGTCCTGGCGCTCGGCTGGGCTGCCTGGCGTGCCGGCACCGCCGCGGCCCAGCGTCCGGCCGCTCTGGCCCTGGCCCCCGTCCCGGTCGTCGCACCTTAGAGGCCGTTCGCGGCCGATGAACCGCTCTTTGGTACCCCGCGTACATGGACCTCGCCCCGGCTTTGTGCTCCGCCCACTAGACCCGTCTCGCCGGGAGAGGTAGGATTCCGCCTACGATGGCCCGGTCTGACAGTGACCTCCTCCTTGTACTCGTAATTCTTGCCCTTGAGGGCGGGGCCTAACGCGAACTGATTTCCCCTTCGCGCTGAAGCCCCCGCCCGAGACAGGGCGGGGGCTTCAGTTGTTTTCAGGAGATGTTTTTGAAGAGCCATGACTGGAGCTGACATGATCCTCGAGGCCCTCGAGCGGGAGGGCGTCGAGATCATCTTCGGATACCCCGGCGGAGCCAACCTGCCGATCTATCAACACCTCCCGGCGCATCCCGCGCTCAAGCACGTGCTCGTCCGCCACGAGCAGGGCGCGGCCCACATGGCGGACGGCTACGCCCGGGCGACCGGCCGCGTCGGCGTCTGCATGGCCACCTCCGGACCTGGAGCACTGAACCTGGTCACCGGCCTCGCCACGGCCTTCATGGACTCCGTCCCGCTGATCGCCATCACCGGCCAGGTCGCCTCCCGGACGGTCGGCAGCGACGCCTTCCAGGAGTCGGACATCATCGGTTGTACCCAGTCGGTGACCAAGCACAACTACCTCGTGACGCACGCCGACGACATCCCACGAATCATGGCCGAGGCGTTCCACATCGCCACCACCGGCCGCCCCGGTCCAGTCCTGATCGACGTCTGCAAGGACGCCCAGCAGGCGGAGGGGAGCTGGGAGTACGCATCCTGCTCGGCGCTGCCCGGCTACCGGCCGGCCTACGAGCCCGAGCCCGCAATGGCGAAGCGGGCGATGGAGTTGCTGGCGCAGGCCAAGCGCCCGGTCATCCTGGCCGGCCACGGCGTGATCCTGAGCCACGCCGAGCAGGAGCTGCTCGACGTCGCCGAGCGGTCGGGGACCCCGGTCGGCACCACCCTCCTCGGCGTCGGCGCGTTCCCGACCCGCCACCCGCTTGCGCTCCACATGACGGGCTTCATGGGCACCGGCTGGAACATCCGAGCGGTCCAGAACGCTGACGTCCTGCTGATGGTCGGAATGCGCGTGGACGACCGCGTCACCGCCAAGCTGAGCGAGTGGGCGCCGCGCGCCGAGCACTTCATCCACGTCGACATCGACGCCAGCGAGATGGGCAAGAACGTCCGCCCCCACCTGGAGGTGGTCGGGGACGCCAAGCGCTCGCTGACCCTGATGCTGCCCCACGTCCAGCCGCCGCCGCCCGACCGGGGCGAGTGGCTGAACCAGATCGACGCCTGGCGGGAGGAGCACCCGCTGAAGTACGTCCGGTCGAACGGCCACCTGCAGCCGCAGGACGTGCTGCTCGACATGTACCGCCGCTGCCAGGATGAGGCGATCGTGGTCGCCGACGTTGGCCAGAACCAGATCTGGGCGGCTCTCTGGTGGAACTACTCCAAGCCCGGCCTCTTCATCAACTCGGGCGGTGCCGGCACCATGGGCTTCGCCCTGCCGGCGGCGATCGGCGCCAAGTTCGGCCGGCCCGACAAGGACGTCTGGTGCGTCGCCGGCGAGGGCGGCTTCGTGATGACCGCGCAGGAGCTGTCGGTGGCGGTCGAGCACCAGCTGGACGTCAAGATCGTCCTCCTCAACAACTTTTCGCTCGGCATGGTCCGCCAGTTCCAGGACGACTTCTACGGGGGCGTCCGCTCCCAGGTCGACCTCACCCAGATGCCGGACTTCGTCAAGTTGGCGGACGCCTACGGGCTGCCCGCCCGGCGAGTCCACCGGCTGGAGGAGATCGGGCCCGCCTTCGACGAGGCGCAGAGGACGAAAGGACCCTTCCTGATCGACTTCCGGATCGACCCCGAGGCCAACGTGTACCCGATCGTCCCTCTCGGCAAGGGCCTCAACGACTTCTGGGAGCTGCCCAATGGTGCATGACCGCCTGCGCCTGCTCGCGGTCACTGTCGAGAACCACCCCGGCGTGATGTCGCGGGTCAGCGGCATGATCCGGCGGCGCGGCTTCAACATCCAGACCATCACCGTCGGCCCCAGCACCGTCGAGGGGCGCTCGCGGATGACCCTCACGGTGGATGCCGGTTATGCCGAGGTCGACCAGGTCGCCAAGCAGCTCGACCGGCTGGTCGAGGTGATCGCCGTGGAGGACATCACCGACGCTCCGACCTACAGCCGCGAGCTGCTGATCGCACGGGTGGACAAGGTGCCGCCGACGGTCGAGCAGTACGGCGCCCGTCGCGTCGGCGACAACCTCGTCGAGCTGACCGCCGAGACGGAGACGATCGAGGATTTCATCGAATTCCTGAAGCCGTTCGGGATCCAGGAGCTGGCCCGGACCGGCCCCGTCGCAATGAGGAGAACCGCGTGACCGTGAAGATGTATTACGACAAGGACTGCCCCGCCAGGTTGGGCGAGAAGATCGCCGTGCTCGGTTACGGCTCCCAGGGTCGCGCCCATGCCCTCAACCTCAAGGAGAGCGGGGAGGACGTGACGGTCGGCCTCTACCCCGGCAGCCGCTCGAAGGACAAGGCCGAGGCCGACGGCCTCCGGGTCAGCGACGTCGCCGACGCCGTCAAGCAGGCCACCGTGATCATGGTCCTGACGCCGGACGTGGGCCAGGCCCGCCTCTACCGGGAGGCGATCGAGCCCAACCTGAAACCGGGCGACATGCTGATGTTCGCGCACGGGTTCTCGATCCACTTCGGCCAGATCAAGCCCGACGCCGGGATCGACGTCACCATGATCGCGCCCAAGGCGCCCGGTCACCTCGTCCGCTCGACCTACGCGGAGGGCGCCGGGACCCCCTGTCTGATCGCCGTCCAGCAGGACGCGACCGGGCGCGCCCACGAGCGAGCGCTCGCCTACGCGAAGGGGATCGGCGCCGGTCGGGCCGGGATCCTGGAGACCAACTTCAAGGAGGAGACGGAGACCGACCTCTTCGGCGAGCAGGCCGTCCTCTGCGGCGGTGTGTCAGCGCTGATCAAGGCCGGCTTCGAGACGCTGGTGGAGGCCGGCTACCAGCCGGAGCTGGCCTATTTCGAGGTCCTCCACGAGATGAAGCTGATCGTCGACCTGATGTACCGCGGCGGCCTCGGCTTCATGCGCTACTCGGTCTCCGACACGGCCGAGTACGGCGACTACGTGAGCGGCCCGCGGATCGTCGACGCCCACGTCAAGGCGGAGATGAAGCGGGTGCTGACCGAGATCCAGGACGGGACCTTCGCCGAGAAGTGGATCGACGAGAACGAGTCCGGCGGCCGCCGCCGCTTCATGGAGCTGCGGGCTCAGAACGCCGGCCACCAGGTCGAGACGGTCGGCGCCGAGCTGCGCAAGATGATGAGCTGGCTCGAGCCGCCCGACGCCGAGTCATCGGCGGCAGCCCTCGCCGCCAAGGGATGAGCCCTCGCGCCGGTGCGGTCGCCTACCAGGGTGAGGCCGGGGCCTACTCCGACGAGGCGGCCCAGCTCGTCCGCCCGGGCGCCCGCACGATCGGGCACGAGAACTTCGCGCTGGCCTTCCGCTCGCTGATCGACCGCAAGGTTGAGGCTGCGGTCCTACCGGTCGAGAACAGCCTCGCTGGCATCGTCCAGGAGGTCAACGACCTGCTCTGGGAGAACCGGCTCCTGACGGTGGTGGGCGAGTACGTCCACCCGGTCAGGCACTGCCTGCTCGGTCACGGCGAGCCGGTCAAGCGGGCGATCTCTCATCCCCAGGCGCTGGCTCAGTGCCGCCGCTGGCTGGCCGAGAACAAGGTCGAGGCGGTGCCTTTCATGGATACGGCCGGCGCCGCCCGGCAGGTGGCCGAGGGCCAGGTTCGCGGCCTGGGCGCGATCGCCAGCCGGTCGGCCGCGAAGCGGTACGGGCTCGAGATCATCGCCGAGGGCATCCAGGACGATCCCTCCAACCGGACCCGATTCCTGGTCGTCGAGCGGGGCATCCCGACGCGGCCGGAAGCCGCCGCGCCCAACAGCAAGGCATCCTTCGCGTTCATCGCGGCCCACCGCCCGGGGAGCCTCGTCGGTGCCCTGCAGGCGTTCTCCGAGCGGGGTGTCAACCTGACCCGGCTCGACTCGCGGCCGCTCCGCGACCGGCCCTTCGAGTACCTCTTCTACGTCGACTTCGAGGTCGGCGATCCCGAGGCGGCCGGGGAGGCGCTGGCGGACCTCGAGGCCCAGGCCCACGAGGTCCACTACTTCGGCGCCTACCCCGCCGCGGCGGTTCCCACGGGATAGGGTTCCGCTCCATCTGAGTCCGAAGCGGGGGGACCTCCGATGGGAATACGCCCGCCCCTATCTGGGAGCGGACATGGCAGAATTCGAACGCTAACGTAGGCTCAGGTTCAGTCCTCACCGGCGGAGCACCATCAGGAGGGGCGAATGGCGGACATCCGGGATATCACCGATTACCTTGCCAAGGACGACTGGTCGCGCCGGAGGTTCCTGCAGGCCACCGGCCTGGTCGCCGCCACCATCACCGCGGGTCCCATCCTCGAAGCCTGCGGAGGCAGCACCGGGAACGGCACCTCCACCACCACCGCCGTTGGCACCATCCCCAAGCCGCGCGCCGGGGCCAAGATCCAGCTTCTCCAGTGGAACAGCTTCGTGCCCGCCGCCGACGCCGAGATCAAGCGCCAGGCGGCCGAATTCTCGACCGCCAACAACGTGACGGTCACCATCCAGACCGTCAGCGGCGACCAGCTGCAGCCCAAGACGGCATCGGCGGTCGAGGCCGGGAGCGGGCCCGACATCATCCAGATGCAGTACGGCTGGCCTCACCTCTACGACACCGCCTGCCTCGACCTCACGGATTTCGTCAACATCCTGAAGGCCCAGCTGGGGACCGTGAACTCGGTCAACGACGCCTTCTGCAAGGTTGGCAACAAGTACCTTGCCGCCCCCTACTGCCAGGTGCCCAACGCCTGGAGCTACCGCACCGACTACTGGGGGCAGGCGGGCCTGACCGACTTCTTCACGACCTGGGACGAGCTGGCCAGCGCGGGCAAGGCATTGAAGTCGAAGAGCCTGCCGCCAATCGCGGTCAGCCTCGGCCACGCCTACGGCGACGCGATCACGATGTGGTATCCCGTGCTCTGGGACTTCGGCGGCCGCGAGGTGAGCTCCGACGGCAAGAAGGTCACCATCAACTCCAAGGAGACGCTGGCCGCGGTCAACTGGGCGATCGACACCTTCAAGAACCAGTACATCTCGCAGAACACGCTCAGCTGGCTCGACCCGGACAACAACCAGGCCTACCACTCCGGCCTGATCACGGCCACGCTGAACGGGGCGTCGATCTACATCAAGGAGGTCTACACGACCGCCACCGGCCACAAATACGCCGCGGTAACCAACAACGCCGGCATGCCGAAGGGGCCCAAGGGCCTGGAGAGCCTGAACCTGATCTTCAACCACGCGGTCATGAAGTGGACGCAGGAGGCCGACACGGCCAAGGCGTTCATCGCGTACCTGATGCAGCCGGACAACTACACCAAGTGGCTGAACGCCTCAGTCGGGTACAACGCGGGGCCGTTCCAGAAGCTGACCAACGCCGATATCTTCAACACCGATCCCAAGCTGAAGCCCTTCGTCGGCGTCGTCGCGACGGGCAAATGGCCGGGGTGGCCGGCGCAGCCCAGCAAGGCCACCTCCCAGTCGCAGGTCCAGTTCGTGATCGTGGACATGTTCGCCAAGGCCTGCACCTCCGGTGACGCCAAGAGTGCGATCGCCGACGCGGAGCAGAAGCTCAAGAGGATCTACGAGGCACCTGTCTGAGGCGCGGGCTGAGGTGATCTGAACCGATGGGAGCAGCGGTACGCGGCCTCGAGGCCCGAGGCCTCATGGGACCTCGCGTCCGGATCCTCGACCGCGAGGCCCACCTCGGCTACCTGCTGCTGGTGCCGCTGCTCCTGCTGCTTGGCCTCTTCCTGGCCTATCCGTTCCTCTTCGGGATCTGGCTCTCGGTGACGAACGCCCAGATCGGGGACAACGGCCACTTCGTCGGCGCCGCCAACTACCAGTACGAGCGCAGCGACACCGTCTTCATCCAGTCCTTCGCCAACACGATCATGTACACGGCCGTCACGACGGTCTTCAAGCTCGGACTGGGTCTGCTGATGGCGCTCTTGCTGAACCAGGTCTTTCCAGCCCAGCGCTTCGTCCGGGCCGCCCTGCTCCTGCCCTGGATCATCCCCAGCGTCCTCAGCACCCTCGCCTGGCGCTGGATGTTCGATCCCACCTTCAGCGTCGTGAACTGGGTCGCCCTGCACTACCTGCACCTGCCCGGCGTGAACTGGCTCGGCACCACCAGCACAGCCCTGGTCTCGCTCATGATCGTCAACACCTGGCGGGGCATCCCGTTCTATGGCATCTCCTTTCTGGCCGGCCTGCAGACGATCCCGACCGAGCTCTACGAGGCGGCACGCGTGGACGGCGCGACGCGCTTCCAGCAGTTCCGCCAGATCACCCTGCCGATGCTCCGGCCGATCCTCGTGGTGGTCCTTCTGCTCTCGACGATCCTCACCTTCGGGGACTTCACGCTGCCCTACGTCCTGACCAACTGCGCGCCCTACAACAGCACCTGCGTGCTCTCCACCTGGGCCTTCCAGATCGGTGTCAACGGCGGCTACATCGGGATCGGCGCAGCCATCTCGTTGGTGCTCTTCCCGCTTCTCTCGATCATCGTCGCGGGCGTCCTGATCGGGCTCCGGTCGAGGGACTGATGGCCGCCACCCGCGCGGTGATCGGGCGTCGCAAGGGGGTCGGCAAGGCCCGACACGAGATCGGCGACACCCTCCTCGGCCGCACCTTCCGGGTCTACATCCCCGTTCTGCTCTTCATCTTCATCACCCTGTTCCCCTTCTACTGGATGGCGATCACCTCGATCAAGAGCGACTCGGAGCTGCTCGACCACACCCGGAACCCTCTCTTCGTGATCCAGCCCACGCTCGACCACTATGTGCTCCTCCTGACGAAGACGGCCTTCCTCCGCTGGAGCCTGAACACGGCGATCGTGGCCGTGGTCTCCACCGCCATCTCGCTCTTCTGCAGCATCCTGGCCGGCTACTCGTTGGCCCGCCTCCGCTACAAGGGCGCCACCGCGATCGGCTGGGGCGTCTTCATCACCTACCTGGTGCCGCCGACACTTCTCTTTCTGCCGCTGGCGTTCGTGATTGCCCAACTCCACCTTTTCAACAACTACCTGTCGCTGATCCTCACCTACCCGACCTTCCTCATCCCCTTCTGCACCTGGCTCCTGATGGGTTATTTCAAAGGCATCCCGCGGGAGTTGGAGGAGGCGGCGCTGGTCGATGGCGCCAGCCGGCTCCAGGCGATGACGAAGATCGTGATCCCGCTGGCCCTTCCGGGCATCCTGTCCGCCGGCATGTTCGCCTTCACCCTCTCCTGGAACGAGTTCCTCTACTCCCTGATCTTCATGAGCGACCAGGCCATGAAGACGATCCCGGTGGGTGTCACCAGCGAGCTGATCCGCGGCGACGAGTTCTTCTGGGGCCAGCTGATGGCCGCCGCCCTCCTCGGCTCCATTCCCGTCGCCCTGCTCTACTCCTTCTTCGTCGACTACTTCGTCGCCGGCATGACAGCGGGAGCGGTCAAGGGCTGACGCGTCCAGCCGGGACCCGGCTGCTGGCGGTCCTCTTCCTGCTCCCGGCCCTGATCTTCGTGCTCGGCGTCATCGCCTACCCCCTTGGGTTGGCGGTCTGGCTCGGCTTCTCCGACGCGGTCCCGGGCACCGACGGCAACTGGGTCGGCCTCGCCAACTACCGCTACCTCCTGGGACTCAGCACCTACCGGCAGGTCCTCCTCAACACGGCGGTCTTCAGCCTGACCAGCACCGCCCTCAAGGCTGTGCTCGGTCTCGGCATGGCGTTTGCGCTGCAGCGGGAGTTTCGCGGCCGCCGCCTCGTTTACGCGGTCTGCTTCCTGCCCTTCGTCTTCCCCCCTTCGATCGGCGCCACCGCCTGGTACTACCTCCTGAGCAACGTCCACGGGGCGTTCAACTACGCGCTGCTCGGGGCTCACCTGGTGGCCCAGCCGATCGCGTTCACGGGGAGCGGGGTCGGCCCCATGGCGAGCGTCGTGACGGTTGACGTCTGGCACGGCACCGCGCTCTTCGGGATCCTCTGCCTCGCCGGCCTGCGTTCCATCCCGGCCGCCACCGTCGATGCGGCCGAAACCGACGGGGCGAACGCCTGGAGGCGGCTCCTGCACATCCAGCTGCCGCTTCTCCGGCCGGCCCTGGTCCTCGCCTCGCTGCTCTCGCTGATCGGCAACTTCGGCGACTTCGCAATCGTGTTCCTGCTCACCGGGGGCGGTCCACTCGGCAGGACCGACATCATCAGCACGTCCGCCTTCGCCAACGCTCTGGTGGTGGGGAACCTCGGGGTCGGCGCCGCCGTCGCTCTCTCGATGGTGCCCGCCTACCTGGTCGTGCTGGTGGTCGCCTTCCGGCTCCTGAGGGACAGGTGAGGAGGCGAACGCACCCGGCTCGTCTCCTCCGGCCGTTTTTCCTGCTCTCTCTGACGGCCTTCTCCGTGGCCCCCTTCTGGTGGATGCTGGTCGCCTCCCTCAAGGCGGGCGACCACCAACTGACGGTCGGCAACCCGTGGTGGTTCGACGAGGTCTACTGGGGCGGCTACAGCGACCTCTTCACCGGCTCCCTCTTCCGGACCTGGATGCTCAACACGGTCCTGGTGCTGGTCGCCACGGTCGCCATCAGCCTCGTCGCCAGCTGCCTCGCCGCATATGCGCTCGCCCACCTCGGCATCCCTCACGGCCGCAGTCTCGTGCTGGTCCTCTTCGCGACCTACCTGGTGCCGCAGGGGGTCCTCTTCGTGCCGCTCGTGCGGCTGCTCGCACGCCTCCATCTGCTCAACTCGCCGGCCGCGCTGATCGTCACCTACCCGGGCCTCGTCATCCCCTTCGGGACCTGGGTTCTCTGGTCGTTCTTCCGCTCGCTTCCGCGCGACCTCGTCGATCTCGCCCGGCTCGAAGGAGCGGGACCGATTCGAACCCTGACCGCGGTCCTGCTGCCGATGGCCGCGCCCTCGCTTGCGGCGGTCGGCCTCTTCGGCGTGGCGGTCGTTTTCAACGACTTCCTCTACGCCTTCACTTTGATCCAGAGCCAGCAGGACACGACCCTCATGGGTGGTGTCGGGCTGCTCAGCACCGACCTCGGCGAGACCGGCCCGACCTTTGCTGCGGTGATGGTCGGAATCGTCCCCATCGCCCTCGCCTGCGCCTTCTTCGCCGACCGCTATGCCCGTGGTCTGGGAACTGGAATCATCGACTAGCGCGCCGTAACCGAGGAACGCTGACGGTGGCTTCGCCCATTTCCGGCTTTGCCGGAAACTCATCCCGCACGGACGCCGATCTCCGCGTCGGTTTCTGCGCTACTCGCTCACGCACCAAGAGGTGCGTTCACTCCGTTGCTCGGCGCCTCCTTGATCTCGACGCCCCTGCGGGCGATCCGTCGACGTATCCCAGTTACGGTGCACTAGCATTAGCCCTCGACATGGCATCGGTCACCTACGAGAACGTCACCAAGCGTTACGCCGGCGACACCCTCGCGGTCGACAACCTGAGCCTCGAGGTCAAGGACACCGAGTTCATGGTCCTGGTCGGACCCTCCGGCTGTGGAAAATCGACCGCGCTCCGGATGCTGGCCGGCCTCGAGGACATCACCGAAGGGCAGATCAAGATCGGAGACAAGGTGGTCAACGACATGCCACCCCGCGACCGCGACATCGCGATGGTCTTCCAGTCCTACGCCCTCTACCCGCACATGAGCGTCTACGACAACATGGCCTTCGGGCTGAAGATGCGCGGCACGCCCCGGGCCGACATCGAGCGTCGTGTCAACACCGCGGCCGACGTGCTCGAGCTGGGCCCGCTCCTCAAGCGCAAGCCGAGGCAGCTCTCCGGCGGACAGCGGCAGCGCGTCGCGCTGGGACGGGCGATCGTCCGCGAGCCACAGGTGTTCCTCCTCGACGAACCGCTCTCCAACCTCGACGCCAAGCTCAGGGTGCAGACCCGGATCGAGCTCCAGAAGCAGCACCGTGCGCTGCACGCCACCTTCATCTACGTCACCCACGACCAGGTCGAGGCGATGACCATGGGGGACCGGATCGCGGTCATGCGCGACGGCGTCCTGCAGCAGGTGGCCCCGCCCCGCGAGATCTATGGCAACCCCGCCAACATGTACGTCGCGGGCTTCATCGGGAGCCCGACCATGAACTTCCTCCCGGTCACCGTCCAGGGCAAGACCGCCAAGGCCTCCGGATTCGAGCTCGAGCTGCCGCGCGCGCCCGGGGTCGAGAAGGGCACCCTGGGCATCCGGCCGGAGGCGCTGACCGAGGCGCCCGTCGCCGGGCACGCCGGACTCGACCTGAAGGTCGAGGTCGTCGAGATCCTCGGTTCCGACCAGTTCCTGTATGGGACGGTGGGCGGCGACGCCATCACTGCCCGAGTCGACCCCCACCTCAAGGTCGAGCCCGGCGACCGCATCCGGCTCGGAGTCGACACCCGGCGGCTGCACCTCTTCGACTCCGCCACCGAAAAGGCCGTCCTCTAGCAGCTCCACGGGCTGCGCCGGCGGATCGCCCAGGCTCGGCTACTTGCCGCCGGCCGAGCGTGCCGTCGCGGTTAAGCCGGCGGCCGCGTGACCGCGCCTTTCGCTGCCGAGCCGACGAGGGCGGCGTACTTGGCCATCACGCCGGTGGCGTAGGGCGCCACTCGCGGCCGCCAGTCGCGCATCCGCTCGGCCAAGTCGACTCCCTCGACGTCGAGCCGCCGGTTGTCAACGTCGATGGTTATCCGGTCGCCCTCGCGGACACCAGCCAGCGGACCACCCATCGCGGCCTCCGGCGCGACATGGCCGATCATCAGGCCGTTGGTGCCGCCACTGAAGCGGCCGTCGGTCACCAGGGCGACCTGCTCGCCCCAGCCCTTGCCGACGATCGCGGCCGTCACCGAGAGCATCTCCGGCATCCCGGGGCCACCGCGCGGTCCCTCGTAGCGGATGACGACGACGTCGCCCGGCTTGATGCCGCCGCGCAGCACCGCCTCCAGCGCCCCGTCCTCGTCCTCGAAGACGCGGGCCGTGCCGCTGAAGGATCGCATCGTATGGGCGGTCACCTTGGCGATCGCTCCCTCGGGCGCGAGGTTGCCGCGCAGGATCACCAGCCCGCCCTCCGCGGCCAGCGCGTCGTCGGTCCGGTGGACGACCTCCTGGCCGGGCGCCTCCATCACCCTCTCGCATTCCTCGGCGAGCGGCCGGCCGGTGATCGTCATCGCCGAGCCGTCGATGAATCCGCCCTCGATCAGCCTCCGGGTGACGAGGCCGATCCCGCCCGCGTGGTAGAGGTCGACCGCAAAGAACCTCCCCCACGGCTTCATGTCCGCGATCAGCGGTGTCCTCCGGCTGATCCGGTCGATGTCGTCGATCGTGATCTCGATGCCGACCTCAGCGGCGAGGGCCGGGATGTGGAGAGCGACATTGGTGGAGCCTCCCGAGGCCGCCGCCGCCGCGATCGCGTTCTCGAAGGAGGTGCGGGTGAGGATGCTCGAAGGCCGCCGATCGGCGGCGAGCACGTCCATCAGGAGCCGCCCCGCGCTGGTCGATGCCGGCCCCTTCTGGGGATCGGTGGCGGGGATCGTGTTGTAGCCGAAGGGGGAGAGGCCGAGCACCTCCATCACCATCGCCATCGTGTTGGCGGTGTACTGGCCGCCGCAGGCGCCGGCTCCCGGGCAGGTGACGTCCTCGATCTCTTTCAGCTCGGCGGCGGTGATCCTGCCCGCCGCCTCGGCGCCGATCGCCTCGAAGGTGTCGGCGATGGCGACGTCGCGGCCCCGCCAGTTGCCGTAGGCGATCGACCCGCTGTAGAGGACCAGGCCGGGCCGGTCGACCCGGGCCAGGGCCATCGCGCCGGCGGGGATGGTCTTGTCGCAGCCGACGATGCAGCAGAGGGCGTCGAAGTAGTGGCCGCGGGCGACCAGCTCGATCGAGTCGGCGATCAGCTCGCGGCTGACGAGCGAGGTCTTCATGCCCTCGGTGCCCATCGTCACCCCATCCGAGATGGCGATGGTGTTGACCTCCATCGGGGTTCCGCCTCCGGCGCGCACTCCCTCCTTGACGGCAGCGGCGAGGTCGCGCTGGTTGTAGTTGCAGGGCATCGTCTCGATCCACGCGTGGGAGACCATCACCTGGGGCTGGGAGAGTGCCCTGTCGTCGAACCCGATGCCCTTGAGCATGGCCCGGGCCGCCGCTCGGTCCTTTCCTTCAAGCAGTCGCCTGCTCGGAAGCCCGCTCGAAAGCTCGCTCAGTGCTCCACCCTCCGCATCTCATCCAGCCGCTTGGGATCGAAATCCGCGGAGCGGATCCATCCGATCAGCTTCTGCTCGGTCGCGATGATCTTGTCGGCGGCAGCCGGCACCTTCTCGGCGATCTCGGCCGGGATCAGCAGGATGCCGTGGCGGTCGGCATGGAGGAGGTCGCCCGGTCGCACCACGAGGCCGCCGATGCTGACGCCATGACCGGCCGATTCGAAGTGGGCGTAGGCATGGGAGACCGTGATGCCGGCGGCGTAGAGCTGCATCCCCATCACCCTCACCTCGCTCAGGTCGCGGACCACCCCGTCGGTCGCGATCGCGAGGCATCCGAGCGCCTTGAAGATGGTCGCCTGCACCTCGCCCCACATCGCGCCGGAACCGTTGGGGTCGTCGAGGTCCTGGGCGACAAGGATCCGCGGCCCGGCGACCGACTGGACGTGCTTCCAGAGCTTCGCGGGCTCGAGTGCGTTGAGGGGCGGCTCGTGGCTTCGGACCGCCACCGTGGCGGCCAGGCCGACCACCGCCGGGAGGTCGGGAAACAGGCAACGGATCTCGTGACTCGTGTAACCCTCGTCGCGATTGCGCACGTCGAAGGTCTCGATCGCGTTGCTGAGCGTCGGCGAGTCGTAGCGGGCGAGCGCGGCCAGCAGCTTCTCGTCGATCACGATGCCGGGGTCCCCTCCGCTGCCAGCTCGCGGCAGCGCCGGGCGTCGGTCTGCGCAGCCTTCCCCAGCATGCTCGCGTCGGAGTCGATCGCGAGCATCCGGTAGCCCGCCCGGCGCCACTGTTCGGCGACCTCGGGCGAGCCGCACATGATCCCGGCGATGATGCCCCGGGCGGCGCAGGTAGCGACGATCTGCTCCATCGCGGCGCGGTGCTCGGCTACCTGGCCGGCGTAGCTCGAGCCACGGATCCCCATCGAGGTGGCGAGGTCGTTGGGTCCCACGAAGACCGCGTCGACGCCGGGGACCTCCAGGATCCGCTCGAGGTTGGCCATCCCCTCGACCGTCTCGCACATGACCGCGCAGACGACCTCCTGGCCGTCGTCGACCGAGTATTTGGGGTTGATGATCCGGGGCCGGATCGGGCCCAGGCTCCGGAAGCCATGAGGCGCGTAGCGGCAGGCGCCGACGGCGGCTCGCGCGTCCTCGACGGTGTTGACCATGGGGACGATCACCCCTTCGGCTCCCGCATCGAGCGCCTTCATGATCGCCGAAGGCTCGTTCCACTGGACGCGAACGAAGGAGGGCGCCCCGGCGGCGCTCAGCGCCTGCAGCATGACCAGCATCGTGTCGTAGGCGATCAGCCCGTGCTGGGTGTCGAGGCAGACCCAGTCATAGCCGGCGCGCCCGACGATCTCGGCGTTGACCGAGCCGGGCATGGTGCACCAGCCGCCGTAGGTGGGCCTGCCGTCCCAGAGCTCGCGCAGTCGTGTCATTTGCGCTCGGCGCTGCTCCGCGTCAGCACCTCGTTGACCACGTTCAGGGGCGGTTCGCCGTCCAGCACCCGGCGCAGGTTCTCGCCCACGACCTCCCAGAGTCGCGCATCGGCCTCCGCGGTCGCGGCGCCGACATGGGGGCTGATGAAGACGTTGTCGAGCTGGCGCAGCGGGGAGTCGGCGGGCAGCGGTTCGGTGGCGAAAACGTCCAGCCCCGCCCCGGCGAGGCGGCCGGAGGTCAGGGCATCGATCAGCGCCTCCTCCTTCACCACCGGGCCGCGGGCCGCGTTGACCAGGACCGCCCCCGGCTTCATCGCCGCCAGCTCGTCGTGGCCGATCAGGCCCCGGGTGTCAACGTCGAGCGGGCAGTGAAGGCAGACGACGTCGGCCTCCCGCAGCAGGCGGTCGAGCTCGACCCTCTCGGCCCCCGCGAAATCGCGGCTCGGGTCGGGGTCGGTGAAGAGGATCCGCGAGCCAAAACCGGTGAGCCGCCGCGCGACCGTGCCGCCCACATTGCCGAGCCCGACGATGCCGACCGTCAGCGCCCCGAGCTGGCGGCCCATCATCTCCTGCCGTCCCCAGTACCCGTCGCGCATTCGGCGATCGCCGTAGGAGCCGTGGCGGATCAGGTTCAGGATCGCCATCAGCGTCCAGTCGGCCACGTCCTCGCGGTTGAACCCGGCCGCGTTGGCGACGGGGATCCCGTACTCGGCCGCGGCGCGGTGATCGATGCTGTCAAAGCCGACAGCCGGCTGTTGGATGAGCAGGCAGTTGCGCATGTTCTCCAGCACCCGGCGGTCGACCCGGTGGAGGTGGCGGCGGTCACCGATGACGAGATGCGCCTCGTGGACGGCGTTGAGGACCGCCTCCTGGGCG
>DAIRGV010000034.1:5826-22299 GCA_036794405.1 Candidatus Dormiibacterota bacterium | reverse complement strand
ACCTTCTGAATGCCATTCAGACGCGCTCCCAACTGCGCCACGGGCCCACGCCAGCGGGGATAAAGGATACCGGCCAGGGGGCGGTGGGGCTTGCGGCTCGGCCCGGGCCGGCGCCGCGCGAAACTTTCGATTGGTTAGCGGGTCACCGGCTCCCGAGGCCGACCCGGTCGGTCCGGCGTGTAGGTTTGGGAGATGGAGCGGCGCCAGCTTGGGAGGACCGGAATCGAGGTACCTGCGATCGGGATGGGCACCTGGCGCAGCTTCGACACCAGCGATGACCGAGCCCCGATCGTCGACGAAGCGCTCGAAGTGGGCATCGACCTCTTTGACTCCTCCCCCATGTACGGCAGGGCCGAGGAAGCGCTTGCGAAAGCGCTGGTAGGACGCCGCGACCAGGTCAAGATCGCAACCAAGATCTGGGCAGACGACGCCGAAGAGGGCCGCCGGCAGGCCGAGCACGCGATTGGCCTCTACGGAACCGTCGACCTCTACCAGGTCCACAACCTCGTCAACGTTCCGGCCCAGCTCGCGCTGCTCGAGCAGCTCAAGGCGGAGGGCAAGATCCGCGCGGTCGGCGCCACGCACTACCGCGAGCCGGCCTTCGACGATCTCGCTCAGCTGATGCGGACGGGGCGGCTGGACATGGTCCAGATCCCATACAACCCGCTTCGACGCGAGGCTGAAACAATTCTCCTTCCGCTGGCTCAGGAGCTGCAGCTGGGGGTCCTCGTCATGAGCCCGCTCCAGGGCGGCATCCTCGACCTCAGGCCGACCGCGCAGCAGTTGAAAGAGCTCGGCGTGGAGACCTGGCCGCAGGCGGTCCTCAAGTGGATCGCGAGCGACCCGCGAGTCAGCACCGTCCTCACCGCGACCAAGACCCCGGGAAGGCCGGCCGAGAACGCGAAGGGCGGCGAATCGCCAATGTTCAACCGGGAGCAGCGCGAGCTGGTGGTGCGGATATCTGCGGCCGGATAGGTTTCGACATCCGGCCCGGCCAGCTGGCCGAGCGCTTCCCCTGGCTTCGGATCCCGGAGGACCTGCCGCCCCGCTACAACGTCGCGCCGACCCAGCAGCTGCTGGTCATCGACGAAGCGAAGAAGGAGGCCGGCTTCGCCCGCTGGGGAATCGATGGGCGGAGCCCTGGCGGCCACTTCAACCTTCGCTCGGAAACCGTCGCCAACAACCCACGCTACCGGAGCCTCCCGCCTGTGATCATCCCGGTCAGCCACTTCTATGAGTGGAGCGGCAGGCAGCCGATGAAGATCGCGCGCGAGGACGGCCGGCCGCTCCTGATCGCCGCGCTCAAGGGCAGCTGGGAGGGAGAGCCCGCGGTGACCATGATCACGACCGAGGCACGGGGGGTGATCGTCCCGTTCCACCACCGGATGCCGGTCCTGCTCGAGCCCGGCGAGCTCACGGCCACACCCGTGTCCCGGCTCGTCAACGACGTCCGCAACGACGGGCCAGAGCTTCTCCTACCCCCGCAGGAGTACCAGTTGGAGCTGCTCGGCTGAGCCGCTGCGAAACCCGGCTAGGCCGCCAGGTCTCCCAGCGACAAGCTCACCCGGAGCTGCTCGGAACCGCGGCGAACGCCGAGGGTGATCGGACGGCCGGCCGACAGCACCGTTCGAAGCTGGTCCAACGAGAAGGAGCTATAGCCGCCGAGATCGGTGATCACGTCACCCGGTTCCACGCCCGAGTCCTCGCCCAGGCTGCCATCGGTCACGTCGGTGACCACCGTGCGGCCGTCGCCGCCAATCTCAACCAGCAGCCCTGCGCCGGCGTCCTCGCCGCCGAAGATGGCGTGGCTCAGCCGGACCGGGTCGAAGCCGCGGATCAGCAGCTCGCCGACCCTGGTGACCGGGAAGGGGAAGGCGCCGGCGGCGATTGCCTCGGCCAGCGCGGACTCGTCGCGGACGTCGTGGATGTCGGCCACGACCTCCTCGAGCTCGAGCCAGTCGAGAAGAGCATCTGAAGAGCCCTGCCCGGGCGCCGCGTAGACCTCGATTGCCATGGCGAAAGGATTCCCAACCAGGGGGGGACACTAAACGAGGCCCCGGGAGCGGCCACCGGCTCTCTGCGGTGGCGGAGAGGACCCGGGTCTGGGAAGCTGAGGAGATGACCCGCGCGATCTGGTCCGGCACCATCAGCTTTGGCCTCGTCAATATCGCAGTCAGCCTCCACGCGGCGTCGCGGGCCAAGGACGTCCGCTTCCATGAGATCGACCGGGTCACCGGTCAGCGCATCCGCCGCCAGCGGGTCCGGTTCCCGGTGGAAGAGAAGGTGTGGTTCGAGGAGCCGCCACCGTCGCCTCGCCTGCCGGAGCAGGCACAACGGTTTGCGCCGGCGCCGCCAGAGGTTCGGCCGGAGGAGATCGTCAAGGGTTACGAGGTCGCCCCGGACACGTTCGTCACGCTGACCGAGGCCGAGATCGAGGAGCTGCGGTCGCAGCGGAGCAGGACGATCGACATCGAGGCGTTCGTCGACACCGCCGCGGTCGACCCGGCCTTCTTTGACACCGGCTACCACGTGGCACCGCAGCGGGATTACGAGCGGCCGTTCGCGCTGCTGGTCGAAACGTTGGCGACGAGCGGCAGGCTCGCCGTCTGCTGGATCGTATTGCGCAAGCGGCGCCACCTTGCCGCGCTCCGCCCCCATCAGGGCCTGCTTCTGCTGAGCACGATGTTCTTCGCCGACGAGGTGGTGCCGGTGGGGGATGTGGCGCCCCGCCCGGCTGAGAAACCGAGCGAACGCGAGCTGAAGCTGGCGGCGCTGCTGGTCGAGTCGATGAGTGGCGAGTTCGAGCCCTCGCGCTACGAGGACAACTACCGAAAACGCCTGCTCGACCTGTTCGCAAGTCGCGGTGGCAACACCAGGCGAGCGCCGAACGATGCCGAGGGACCGATAGCGGGCGGCGTGGAAGAGTTGATGGCGGCCCTCGAGGCCAGCCTTGAACAGGCCCGCAAGCAGGCGCGCAAGCCGCAGCGCCGCCGGACGGGTTAGCCGCGGGCGATGGCCGCGACCATCGCCGTCAGGGTCGCCTCCGCCGCCTTTCGGTCGAGCTCGAGGTCGCGCCGGAGCAGCTTCCAGTTGTAGACGTCGGTGGCGGCGACCAGGGCGTGGAGCGCGTCCGGCCGCTCGCCGAGCTGCGGCCGGTAGGTCCGCGCGACCCAACGCCGGTGATCGGCGCGAGCCCGTGCCAGCCCGGGGGAAAGCTCGGGGGTCACGCTCTCCCGCGCCCGAGCCTGGACCAGGCGGTCGCCGTAGGCCTCGTAGTGGATGAAGAGGACCTTGACCGACGCGGCGATGTCGCCGACCGGCGCCTGGCCCCGCTGGTCGACCACCCGTCGCCAGGCCTCGCCGGCCGCCGCCCCGACCAGTTCCGCCTGGCCCCCAAAGGTGCGAACGACGGTCTGCACCGAGACGCCGGCCCGTCGTGCCGTCTCCTTCAGGGTCAGCGGGGCCAGGCTGCCGAAGAGGATCACGATCGCCGCATCCAGAATTCGGCGGCGGGTGGCCCCCGCCCGTTCGGCGCGAGCGAGCATTCGGTAGGGCCGCGCGGGTTTCACGGTCGATGAGACTACCGCGAAATTAGGCGGTCGTCAATTTCGCGTTAATGGATGGTGACGCGAAACGTCGGGCGATGGATTGGGACCGATGCCCGTCCAGTTCGACCAGGTGCAGCAGCTCACCCGGGATATCGTGCAGAAACTGGCTGGGCGCGAGGTTGATCGGCTTGCCGAAGAGAGTCCTGACGTTGGCGACGGAGAGGTAAAGGCGGGAGCGCGCCCGGGTGATCCCGACGTAGCAGAGGCGCCGCTCCTCTTCCAGCCCCCGAGGCTCGGCGAAGGCCCGCTCGTGGGGAAGCAGCTTGTCCTCCAGGCCAGTCAGGAAGACGACTGGGAACTCGAGACCCTTGGCCATGTGGAGGGTGATCAGGGTCACGCGCTGCCGGGTGTCGTCGAGGTCGTCAAGGTCCGCGGTGAGCGCGATGTCGGTCAGCATTCGCTCCAGCCCGCGCGGGACCGGGTGGCGGTCGTAGCCCCGCGCGATCTCGCGCAGCTCCTCCAGGTTGTCCAACCGCGCCTTGGACCCGGCGCTGCCGTCGTCATAGTGCTGGGCGAGGTTGCACCGCCGGATCGCCAGCTGGAGCAGCTCGCTCGGCTTGCGGGTAGCCGCCTCGACGAGGAGCGGAGCCACCTCGGCCCAGAACTGCGCCAGCGCCAGCTGCGCCTCGGGCCGGACCGGCACCTGGGCGGCTGTCCCGCACATCTCGAGGATCGAGGTGGCACCATCTGCCGCGGCGCCAATCGCCGCCTGGACGGTCTTCTCCGAGATCCGGCGTTTGGGCACGTTGGCGATCCGATCGAAGCTCACCGCGTCGGACGGGTTGGCCACGAAGCGGAGGTAGGCGACGACATCCTTCACCTCACGCCGGTCCCAGAAGCGCAGGCCTCCGACCAGGTTGTAGGGGATCCGCTGCTCCAGGAAGGCGCGCTCGAAGGCCCGCGATTGCGCGTTGGTCCGGTAGAGGACGGCGAAGTTGTTGTAGGCGTGGTTCTCGTTCTCGACCAGGGCGGCGACCTCGCCGGCCGCGAACCGCGCCTCCTCCGTGTCGTCGGGCGCCAGCACCAGGACCGGCCGGCGGCCTTCGCCGTGGTCGGTCCACAGCTTCTTCTCCGACCGCTCCGGGTTGCGCCGGATCACGGCATGGGCGACGTCGAGAATGGCCTGGGTGGAGCGGTAGTTCTGCTCCAGCTTGACGACCTTCGCCTCGGGGAAGTCGCGCTGGAAGCCGAGGATGTTGCGGATGTCAGCGCCGCGGAAGGCGTAGATGCTCTGGTCGTCGTCGCCGACCACGGTCAGGTTGCGATGGGCGCCGGCGAGCTGGAGAAGCAGCTCGTACTGGGCCCGGTTGGTGTCCTGGTACTCGTCGACGAGGACCTGGTCGAAGCGGCCACGCCAATGGTCCCTCACCGTCTCGTTCTCCTTCAGGAGATGGACCAGGTTCAGGATGAGGTCGTCGAAGTCCATCCCGTTCGACTCCCGGCTCAACTCCTGGTAGCGCCCGTAAACGAGCTTCAGGATCCGGTCCTTCGCCGCTTTACCGGTCATGTCGGCCGGCCGAAGAAGCTCTGCTTTCGCCTTCGAAATAGCCTCCGCCAGGGGCGGGAGAGGGTTCTTGCGCGGGTCCAGGTCGAGGTCGGCGAGGGCGCGCTTGAGGATCGACCGCGAGTCGTCCTCGTCGAAGATCGCGAAGCCAGGCCGGTACCCGATCAGCTCGACATGGGGCCGCAACATCCGGGTGGCCACGGCGTGGAATGTTCCGATCCACATCGCCGGCTGGGAGGCGCCCAGCTCCTCCGCCAGCCGCGCCCGCATCTCGCGGGCCGCCTTGTTGGTGAACGTCAGGGCGAGGATCCGCTCGGGTTCGGTGACGCCCGCCTGGATGAGGTTGGCGATCCGCATCGTCAGCACCCGGGTCTTGCCGCTGCCGGCCCCGGCGAAGATCAGAAGGGGGCCCTTCTCGTGGATCACCGCCTGGCGCTGGGGCGGGTTGAGGGAGAGGACGTCCATGCGCCGGCTGGCAATCATAGCCAGCCCCGCGCATCATCTGAGCGATGACCGAATATGCCGACGTGGAGGCCGTTTACGAGGCGCTGACCGGCGGCTACCAGGAGACGATCCGGGTGGAGGAGCTGGTCTTCCGGGCCGCCGAGGAATACCCGGGGCTGCTTCCCACGCGCGAGCAGATCGCCGCCGAGCGGCAGCTGAAACAGTCCCAGAAGGCCGGCCGCGAGCTCCAGCAGGGGGAGTTCCTCGCCCACCTCCTCGCCCGGCCCCGGCCGGGCACCCATCTTGTCCACTCGATGCTCCGGCCCCGTCGCGAGTCGCTTGCCAGCCTGGACGAGTTCCGCTCAACCGGCCGCGCCGACCTCGGCCTGGCGACGGTGGAGCGGATCGGCCGGGCGGGCCACGTCAACCTCCGCAACCCGCGCTTCCTGAATGCCGAGGACGACGGCGCCACAGCGGCCCTCGAGATCGGCGTCGACCTGGTCCTCCTCGATCCCGCCTGCCAGGTGGGAGTGCTGCGCGGAGCTGTGGTGGACCATCCCCGCTACGCCGGGCGGCGCGTGTTCAGCGCCGGCATCAACCTCACCCACCTCTACCACGGGCAGATCTCCCTGGTTGACTTCATGATCGCGCGCGAGTTGGGGCTGGTCGCCAAGATCCAGCGCGGTCTCTGGCTCTCCGACGACTGGGAGAGCGGGCTCGAGGACACAACCGAGAAGCCCTGGATCGCGGCCGTCGAGTCGTTCGCGATCGGCGGCGGGTGTCAGCTGCTGCTGGTGATGGATCGGGTCATCGCCGAGCGGGGCGCCTACTTCAGCCTGCCCGCCCGCAAGGAGGGCATCGTCCCCGGCAACGCGAACCAGCGGCTTCCCCGCTTCGTCGGTGACCGCATCGCCCGCCAGGCGATCCTCTTCGAGCGGGCCTTCCCGGTCGACGATCCGCAGACGGCGGCGCTCTGCGACCGGGTCGTTGAACCCGAGCAGGTGGACGCCGCGATCGCCGACGACGCCGAGCAACTGGTCAGCTCAGGAGCCACCGCCGCAAGCGCCAACCGCAAGCTCCTCCGCCTGGGCGAGGAGCCGATCGACCAATTCCGCCGGTACATGGCCGTCTACGCTCGCGAGCAGTCCCGCTGCCTCTACGACCCGGCCCTGATCGCCAACCTGGAGCGGAACTGGAACGCAGCCGGGCGCCGGCTTTGACAGATCTCGCGGACCCGCTCCAGTTCAGCGCCCGCTGGCGCGTCCGTGGCTACGAGCTCGACTCGAACGGTCACGTCAACAACGCCGTCTACCTGAACTGGGCGGAGGAGATCGCCGGCCTCCACGCTGAGGCCGCCGGCTACGGCCGAGCCTGGGCCGTTGCGCACGGTGGGACCTGGGTGGTGCACCACGCGGACATCACGTGGCGGCGACCCGCCGTGCAGGAGGACGAGGTCGAGGTCGAGGTCAGAGTCGAATCGATCCGCGGCGCGAGGGGCGTCCGGCGGACCTGGGTCCGACGCGTGGCCGACGGCGAGTTGCTGGCCGACCTGCTGGTGGAGTGGGCCTGGGTGCGGATCTCCGACGGGCGGCCGGCCCGAGTGCCGAGGGAGCTGGTCGACCTGGCGCCTGATCGAGCCGACCGAGACCGGTCGCGAGGGCAGGTGGCCGGAGCGGACGGTCTACCGGATCACCGAGAAGGGGCGTGAGGAGCGGCTCGGCTGGTTGGCGGACCTGGTCGAGCGCTCGAGCAGCGCCGAGATCGAACAGGGCACTCTCGCCTGGGACGACGCGCAACTCACCTACGACCGCGCAATCACCATCGCCAAGGGAGAGAAGTAGATGAACGAACGACCGGCTGCCGTCATCGAGACTCGCGGCCTCCGCCGCGTGTTCAAGACCAGGAGCGGAACTGTGGAGGCGGTCGCCGGCGTCGACCTCCGGGTTGAGGCGGGTGAGGTCTTCGGCTTCCTCGGTCCCAACGGGGCCGGCAAGACGACCACCCTGCGGATGCTGGCCACTCTCCTGCCGCCCTCGGGAGGGAAGGCCACGGTCGCCGGTCACGACCTCCGCCACGCCGCCCAACAGGTCCGTGAGAGGATCGGCTACGTCGGCCAGCGAGGCGGTTCCGACCCCAACGTCAGCGGCCGCGACGAGCTCGTCTTCCAGGGCCGCCTCTACGGGATGGCGAAGGGCGAGTCGGTCGCGCGTGCGGCAGAGCTCCTCCGGGTGCTGGAGCTGGAGGACTGCGCGGACCGGGTGGCGAGCACCTACTCCGGCGGCCAACGGCGACGGCTTGATATCGGCATCGGGCTGATGCACGGGCCGAGGCTGCTCTTCCTCGACGAGCCGACGACCGGCCTCGACCCCCAGAGCCGCGCCCGGCTCTGGGACGAGGTCCGGCGGCTCCGCGACGCCGGCACCACCATCTTTCTCACGACCCACTACCTCGAGGAGGCGGACGCTCTCTGCGATCGGCTGGCGATCATCGACCATGGCCGGATCGTCGCCTCGGGCTCCCCCGACGAGCTGAAGCGGCAGGTCGCGGGCGACGTCGTCACGGTCGGGGTCGCAGGTGACCAGGAGAGGGCGATCGGCCTCTTCCGGTCCCAGGACTTCGTCCGCGAGGCCGGGGCCGACGAGGCCGCCACCATCCGCCTCTACGTGGAGCGGGGCGAGACCGCGATGCCGGCCATCCTCCGCCTGCTCGACCGGGAGGGGCTGGAGTTGAATACGATCACCCTCACCCGGCCGAGCCTTGACGACGTCTTTCTGCGCCAGACCGGCCGCTCGCTCCGGGAGACGGCAGCATGAAGACCCTGCGCGACATCTGGCTGGTCTTTCTCCGCTACTGGGGCATCTTCCTGCGCAACCCCGCCTGGGTCGTCATCGGCGCCCTCCAGCCGGTGCTCTACCTCGTCCTCTTCGCGCCGCTGCTGAAGTCGATCGCAGGCGTCCCCGGCTTCCCTCGAGGCGGCGCCTACAACGTCTTCGTGCCCGGGCTGCTGATCCAGCTCGGGATGTTCGGCGCGGCGGGCGTCGGTTTCAGCCTCATCGCCGAACTCCGCGCCGGCGTGGTCGAGCGGTTGCGGGTGACGCCGGTCAGCCGGCTGGCGCTTCTGCTCGGCCGGGCGCTGCGGGACATCGTGATGATTCTCCTGCAGGCGACGATCCTGATCCTGCTCTCGTTGCCGTTCGGCCTCAGCATCCACTTCACCGGCGTCCTCATCATGCTCGCCTTGATCGCCCTCCTCGGGTTGCTGATGGCGTCGATCTCCTACGCCTGCGCGCTCTGGCTCAAGAGCGAGGATGCCTTCGCGCCCCTGATCTTCACGGCGACCCTGCCACTGCTGCTCCTTTCCGGCGTCCTCCTGCCGCTGACGTTGGCGCCCGGCTGGCTGCGGAACATCGCGGCCTTCAACCCCCTTTCATACGCCGTCGACGCGGCGCGGGCCGTGTTCAACGACCACCTTGGGGACGTCAGCGTCGAGAAGGGAGTGCTGATCGTCGCCGTGTTGGCGATCCTCGCCGTCGGGATCGCGGTCCGCGCCTTTGGGCGGGCGCTCGCCTGACGCGCCCGGTCAGGCGCCGAGCAACTCCTCGATGGCGGACACGATCGTCGGGTCCTCGGGGACTGTCCGGGACCGGAACCGGCGAACCACTCGGCCGTCCTTTCCGACCAGGAACTTCTCGAAGTTCCACTTGACGCCACCGGCCTTGCCGGCGTCGTCGGCGGCCGTGGACAGGATGGCGTAGAGAGGGTGCTGCTTGGCTCCCTTGACGTCGACCTTGGCATAGAGCGGGAAGGTGACTCCGTAGTTCAGGCTGCAGAATTCCTCGATCTGCTTCGCAGTGCCGGGCTCCTGGCCCAGGAATTGGTTGGAAGGAAAGCCGAGGATGGTGAATCCGCGACCGGCATACGTCGCATAAAGGCGCTGGAGGCCGGCGTACTGCGGCGTGAAGCCACACTTCGACGCCACATTGACGGCCAGGACGACGTCGCCTTCGTAGTCGGCGAGCCGGCCCGGCTCGCCATTCAGGCGAGGCATCTCGATCTCGTGGATCGATCGATCCGCGGTAGTTTGTTTCACGTTCTACAGGAAGGCGTCCGGACAGCTCGATATTCCCCTTTGGGCTTATCCTGTTGGCCCTACCGATGCCCCAGAGTGTTCCCGACCGCGTTGCTGAGGCACAACTCGTGACACGGCTCGTGGAGCGGTGGGGACGGACTGGGTTCGCGCTGGTGTCGAGCCTCGTCTGGGCGCTCCCGATGGCGGTTTGGGCCGGGTCGGTCGACCTGGCGCCCGGTCCTGGGCCGCGGGTCGCCTTGGATTCGGCGTCCTGCTGCTGGCGGCCTGGCTCCTGCTCCTGACAAGGCTTGGCAGGGTCCCCGTCTCGGACCGCCCCCGGCGCTACGACCTCGGGCGGATGTCCCGCTCGGAACGGCGCTGGAACGCGGCGTTGGCGGTGTTCGGCATTGGCCTGATCGCCTGGCTTAATGGGGCAGCGACCGTTGACTGGGGAATCCTGGCGCCGTCACTCGAGGCCGCCAGGTCGGGCTCACTGGCGCTGGCGGTGGGCCTGGCTGGTTTCCTGGCGGCGATGGTCTTCGGGCTGGCCATCAGCTGGCGGCGAGCTGACGCGGCGTACGTTCGCCGTCGCGAGGGCTAGGCCAGAATCCGCTCGAACCAGGCGTTCAGGGGCCGCGCCTCCCGCCAGACCTCGGCGACGCGGTCCTTGGCCCTGGCCGTGCCCAGCCACGGCTGAAGCCCGAAGTTCTTCCAGACGAAGACTCGCTTGTGACGAAGCAGTCGGGCGCGTGGATGGTCGGGGGGCAGGCCGGGCGGAGTCCGTTTCAGATCCTCGCCGCCAACCTGGTAGCCGGCGGCTTCGAGGCTGACGACGATGGAGAGCAATTGGCGGCCGGTCTCCTCGGAGACCACCGCCTGCCGGTAAGCGTCGAGCTGTCTCCGGTCGAGCTCGTACTGGCCGGCCGCCGCCGTGAACCCCTTCGCGTCGAGCGCGACATAGCCACCGGGATGGACGGCGGCGTAGATGTTGGTCTTGTAGGGCGACTTGTCGGTCGAGAAGCGGAGGTCGCGGTTGGGGCGGGAGATCTTGCCCTTCCCGAACTCCGGCTCCAACTCGGCCAGGAGCGATTCCAGCGGTGCCTTCACGCGCTCCAGGTAGAGCTTCCGGTTGGCCTCGAAGTAGCGCTTGGAGTTGTCCAGCTCGAGGCCGATGAAGAAGCGCTGGAACTCCTCCGACCACCCCTGGAACCGGGCCTCCACGAAGCGCAACCTTAGCGCCGCGGTTACTTAAAAGGGCAAGGAAAGCCCACCCGGAACGTTTCAGCAGTTGATTCCACGGGCGGACATGGGGTACCTTGGCGCCCGAGGTCCGGCGACCGGGGGGTCAGCCGCCCAGACACGATCGACGTAAAACCGCGTAAGCATTCGGGGCGCCCGAGCCACCGGAAAACGAGGTCGTAGCCAATCCTGTGAAGAAGATCGCGACAATGCTCGTTGCCGCCGTCGCGGCCACGTTGCTCGCCGCCCCCGCAACCGGCGCCTCAGCCGCCTCACCGGATAGTCCGGCAGTCGCTCTGGCGAGGCTCGACGCGCTCAACAACCAGGTCGAGCAGGCCAACGGCACGCTCGACGCCGCCAGTCGCAAGCTGGCCAAGGACCAGGTCCTGGCGGCAAGCCTGAACACCGAGATCGCTTCCTTGGCCCGTCTTCAATACAAGCGGCCGGTGCTGATGGTCCAGTTCTTCGAGGCCGGCAGCCTCAGCCAGGTGCTGGGCGACATCTCGAGCGAGAAGCTGATCGACGACAAGGAGCGCAACCTGCTGGCCCAGGCCCGCGACCTTCGGCGCCAGGACCAGCAGGCACGCGACGAAGCGACCGCCAGCCTGGCAACCCTCAGGGCGAGTCGCGACGAAGCCCAGAAGATCGCCGACCAGGCGGTTGCCGAGCAGAACGCCCTGCTCCGGGCGCGCGCCCTCGCCATTGCCCAGGCGCAGGTCCAGGTCCAGGTCGGGCCCTCGCAGCCGGCGACCTGGGTTGGCAAGGGTCCGTGGCCGAACCGCTTCGCCTACGGCTACTGCACCTGGTACGTGGCCAACCGCCGCTACATCCCCTGGTTGGGGAACGCGATCGACTGGTGGCCGAACGCGCGGCCCTACGGTTATGCGGAGGGCCAGGCCCCCCGGGTCGGGGCGGTGATGGTCACCCGCGAGAGCGGGTATGGCCACGTCGCCTACGTCGAGGCGGTCAACGGTGATGGCTCCTGGACCGTCTCGGAAATGAACTTCATCGGTTGGAACCAGGTCAGCCGGCGGACGATCCGGCCCGGCCAGGTGTCCCTGGTCGGATTCATCTACTGATTCAGCTGCCGATCGCGAACTAGACTCTGCAGCGCAGCCGAAAGATGTCGACGCATGTCAACCACCGAGCCGGCCACCCTCTCGAGGGCGAGCACCTGGAGACCACCCATTGGGAGGACGCCCGGCACTGGATGAGCGTCTATGCGGACCTGATCCAGTTCAAGCTCGGTCTCCTCGACCGCGTGAACCGGGAGCTGCCGAGGCTGAGCCCGGTCGCCCGGCGGGCCGCCGCCGACGACGTGGTGATAATCGAGCACCAGATGGAGGGCTACCAGGCGCGGCTCGACCTCTGGTATTCGCGGGTCTGGGAGCTGCAGGGACTGTGGCTCGATCCCGAAGGCCGAATGATCCGCCACCAGGGCCGCGAGGCGGTGCTGACCAAGCGTGAGTTCCAGCTGTTGCAGTTCCTGCTCGACCATCCCCACCGCTTCTACACCGCGACCCAGATCCTCGGCCTGGCCTGGGCTGACCCCGCCCTCTTCCCGGAGGAAGTCCGCAACTACGTCCGCCGGGTGCGCCAGCTGCTGGCGGCACTCGAGGTTCCGGCCGAACTGGTCAACCGACCCGGCCGCGGTTACTCGCTGGTCTTCCGCGCGACCGCTAGCCTGTGATGACGATGACGGCATGACCGAGAACCAGTCCCGGGACGGCAAGCGGCCGAAGCCGGCCCGGCCGGCGGTGGGCATCGACCAGCGGCCGGGCGAGGAGGTCGTCCAGGTCAACGATGCGTACGACGGCGGCGGCCCCGCTCCCGAACGGCCGAGCGAGGACGAGCAGCACCCGACAGGGGGCTGAGAACGGGGCGGGAGCACCCGCTCAGGCCCTCAGGTCGCGCCCCATCTCGGCGAAGTTGTCCACGTAGCGCTGGACGTCCTCCTCGCTGTGCTGGACCGAGAGGGTCCAGTTCTCCTCCGCCCCGGGGGCCATGAGCACGCCGCGATTGCACTGGTAGAGCCAGGCCAGATAGGCGGCCGGCTTGTCGATCTCCAGGTAGTCGCGGTAGTTGCGGACCCGCTCGGACCGGTAACCGATGCCGCCGCGGGCCGCCAGGGTGGTGACGTGGAAGGGAAGCCGGTACTCGGCGATCGCGCCCTCCAGGCCTCCCTGGAGCACCTCCGCGAGGGCGTCGAAATGGGCGTAGGCGGAGGGCGTCAGGATCTCGGTCAGGGTCACCTTGGAAGCGGCGATCGTGAGCGGGTTGCCGTTGAAGGTGCCCATCTGGGCCACCCGCTTCTCCTCGATCAGGGCGAAGACGTCCTCCCGGCCCCCGATCGCCCCGCAGGGCAGGCCGCCGCCGATCGCCTTGGCCAGCGCCACGATGTCGGGTTGGACGCCGAAGCGCTCGGTCGCCCCGCCGGGTGCGATCGTCACGCCGGTCTTGACCTCATCGAAGATCAGGAGGGCCCCGTGCCGGTGGGCGATCTCTTTCGCGCCCTCGAGGTAGCCGGTGTCGGGCAGGACGATGCCGACATTCATCATCGCCGGCTCGACGATCAGCGCCGCGACCTCACCCGGGTGGCGCTCGAAGGCATGCTCCAGGGCCGGGAGGTCGTTGAAGGGGACGACCGTCGTCAGCGCCACGATCGCGGCCGGAATGCCCTCGCTCTGGGGGACGGAGGCGGGGGCCTCGGCCGGGCCCATCAGGCTCGGCGGCGGCTCGACCGAGACCATCAGCGCGTCGTGGTGGCCGTGGTAGGAGGCTTCGATCTTGAGCAGCCGCTCGCGACCGGTGAAGGCGCGGGCGAGGCGGACCGCGTCGAGCGTTGACTCGGTGCCGCTGTTGGTGAACCGCCACTGCGGCTGGCCGAAGCGACGGGACAGCTCGCCCGCGACCGCGGCCACGTCGGCGCCGGGCTGCGCGAAGTGCGAGCCGAGGGCGATCCGGTCGCTGACCGCCTTGACGATCAGCGGATGGGCGTGCCCCACCACCATCACCCCAAAGCCGTTGTGGAAGTCGACGTACTCGTTGCCATCGACGTCCCAGACCCGGCTGCCGAGGCCGCGATCGACGAAGACCGGCTGCGGTGCCGCGTCCTGGAAGGAGGAGGGGACCCCGCGGGGGCTGACCTTCCGGGCCGCTTGCCAGAGCTCGTCGGAGCGGCGCCGGCCGGCGCGGAAGCGCTCCTCCTCGCGGGTGATCAGCGACTGGACGCGCTCGGCGTCGATGGCCATCGGTTCGGTACTCGCGTGCAAGCTCAAAACTCTCCTTCTAGAGTGGTGCCAGCATCGTAAAGCCAACCGGTTCGAAAGCCTTCCGCCACGGTCTCGGGCTGACCGGCAGGGCGCTCGCACCCGGCGAGCAGCGAAGCTGGTGGCTGCGCGAGGCCCTAGCCCTAGACGCGGGCGCCGAATGTCCCCCCCTCGCGGGCGACATCAACGCGGACGTGGTGATCATCGGAGGCGGTTTCACCGGCCTCTGGACGGCCTACCAGCTCACTCGCGCGCGGCCGGAGTTCAACGTGGTCCTGCTCGAGCAGGACATCTGCGGGGGTGGGCCGAGCGGGCGCAACGGAGGCTTCGCCAGCGGCTGGTGGGACGAGCTCGACGGCCTCATCGCGCTCTACGGGCCGGTGGCCGCGATCCAAGCCTGCCGGGCGCTCTCCGCCAGCATCGCGGCTATTGGGGACTTCTGCCGGGAGCACGGTGTCGACGCCTGGTTCCGGCGGGATGGCTACCTGTTCGCCGCGACCTCGGAGCGCCAGGAGGCGGCTTGCGCGGCGATGGTCCGGCTCGCCGCCGAGGTCGGAGCGGGGCAAGAGCTACGAGCGCTGACGCCGCCCGAGGTGCAACGGCGCTGCGCATCGCCCGCGTTCGGCGGCGGCGCGCTGATGCCTGACGCCGCATCGCTTCAGCCGGCCCTCCTGGCCCGAGGCTTGCGGCGGGTCCTCCTCGAACGGGGCGTCGCGATCCACGAGGGCACCACGGTGACCCGCCTCGAGCCGGGCCCGCCCGCGCTGGCAATCACACCGAGGGGCAGCGTGCGCGCACCGAGGGCGCTCCTCGCCGTCAACGCCTGGGCGACCGGGTGGCCAACGCTCCGTCGGCGACTGGTGGCCTGGAGCAGCTACATCGTTCTCAGCGCGCCGGCGCCCGAGCGCCTGGGCGCGATCGGCTGGACGGGAGGCGAGCTCGTCAGTGACCTCCGGACCTCGCTCCGCTACTTTCGGACCACGCCTGATGGGCGGATCGCCTTTGGTGGCGGCAGCGGCCGCGCGGCCCGGACAATCGACGACTCATTCACCGGCGACCGGCGAGCCGTGGCGGAGACCGCGGAGGGTTTCCGGAGGCTGTTCCCGAGCTTTTCCGACATCCCGATCGAGGACGCCTGGGGAGGCCCGATCGACGTCTCGACCACCCACCTGCCGAGCTTTGGCCGGCTTGATCCGCCGCACCTCTTCTATGCGCTCGGCTACACCGGCAACGGCGTGGCTCCTTCCCACCTCGCGGGGCGGGTGCTGGCCGACCTGATCATCGGCGACGACACCGACGCCGCCCGGCTGCCGATGGTCAATTCCAGGCCGAAACTCTTCCCCCCCGATCCGATCCGCACGCTCGGTGCGGCGCTCGTACGCCGCGCCTTGATTGCCGACGACGACGCCGCGGAGCTCGGCCGCAAGCCCCACCCGCTGGCGGCGGTAGTGGCTCGGCTACCGCGCCGGCTAGGGTACCTGCTGGGTCCCGGAGGACGGGCGCGGGCCGGGTCCAGTTGACTTATCGAAGGGGCTTATGTGATAGTTCGTGTATCACGTTAACTACCCGAGGAGGGTCTCAATGGACCACATCGTCGTAATTCTGCTCGTCGGCCTGGTGGCCGGCTTTCTCGCCTCGCACCTGGTCGCCGGACATGGCTACGGCCTGCTCGGAGACATCGTCGTCGGCGTCCTCGGCGCACTGCTCGGCTTTTTCCTCGCCGGCGCGCTGGGCATCGTGATGACCGGGCTGGTGGCTGAGATCATCGTCGCCTTGATTGGCGCGGTCATCCTGCTCGCCGTCCTGCGTCTGGTCACCGCCCGCGGCAGCTTCGGCCGCCGCCGCACCAACTAACCGGACCTTTCTTCCACACCCCGGAGAGGCGCTCGCAGAGGTGGGCGCCTCTTCCGCTATCAGGCTGATCGAGGCCGACGACCACCGACCACGTTTCCTGCGGAGACCAGGGCCACGCGGCCACCACCACCAGGAGGAGGGACTTCAAGGTCGCGGTCTCCTAGCATCGGACCAGAAATGAGGATCACCAGCCACGGCACCCACCTCCTGCAACTCACGCGTTACCCGGCTGTGTTTCCGATGAACTGCTACCTGGTCCGCGAGGAGGACGGGTTGACCCTGATCGACAGCACCATGGGTTCGCCGGCCGCGGACGTCGCGGCGGTCGCGGCCGAGCTGGGGCTGCAGCTCCGCCGAGTCGCCCTCACCCACGCCCACGCTGACCATGTCGGTGGCGTGGCCGGGATCCGGGCGCGCTTCCCCGGCGTCGAGGTCTCGATCGGCGGTCGCGACGCGAGGCTCCTGGCGGGGGACCGGAGCCTCGAC
>DAIRGV010000034.1:3819-5816 GCA_036794405.1 Candidatus Dormiibacterota bacterium | reverse complement strand
GCCTCGACCCCGGCGAGCCGCAGGCGCCGGTCAAGGGCTACTTCATCAAGTCGGCCTGGAAGCCGGACCGGCTGCTCTTCCCGGGCGACCGGGTCGGCTCGCTGGAGGTCGTGGCGGCGGCGGGCCACACCCCGGGGCAGATCGCCTTTCTCGATCGGCGCGACCGCAGCCTGGTGGCGGGCGACGCGTTCCAAACCCGCGGTGGCATCGCCGTGGCAGGCGTACTCCGTCCCCTCTTCCCGTTCCCGGCCATGGCCACATGGCATAAGCCGACCGCACTGGCGACGGCCGAAGCCTTGCGAGACCTCCGGCCCTCGCGGCTGGCGGTCGGCCACGGCGACTTGCTGGAGGACCCCGGCGCGGCGATGGCGGGGGCGGTCGAAACCGCCCGCCGAGCCTTCGCCTGAAGAACGGAGGGACCCGGCCGCCGGGGTGCGGCCGGGCCCCGAGCCGGGTCTTCTAGCTGGGTGTGATGCCGAGGCCGACCAGCGCGCTCACCGCGTCGCCGGCCGACGCATAGACGATCGAGCGCGAGCCGGTGTCGCCAGGCCTCCCGAACCCGGGGCGAGGACGTCCCCCTCGTAGAACCGGTCGTTGGGAGGCGAGGCGCCCGAGATGTCATTGATGAGCACCCGGTGCTCGCACTCGATCCCACAGATCTGCGCCGCCACCTCGGCAACGAAGATGCCGAGCCCGCCGCCGACGGTAGCGCCGGCCTTGACCGCCCCCAGGTAGGCGCCGATGAAGATCGACTCCAGCTTGAGTCCCATGCTGAGCATGCTGTCGGCGCTGTCAAAGGTTCCGGCGGGAAAGCTGAAGTGGGTGTAGGGAAAGCTGCCGCCGTTGCCGATGAGAGCGGCGAGGTGCGACGTCTCCTGGTTGAACGCGGCCTGGAAGTAGCCGCGGTGGCTGCGGTTGAGGAGCGTTGTCGAGGCGGGGTCGGATGCGGTCGAGTAGGCCGACCCGCTACCGAGCGCATTGTCATAGAAGGCGATCCCGATTCGCTCCGCGCCGACGGCGGCGTTGACGAAATCGAGGACCGGGTTGGAGGAGGCGAAGACGTTGGTGACCCTCCCGAGGCCGGCCGCACCGACCGCCGCACCGCCACTGACGAGCATCAGCTTCTGCATGAAGCCGCGCCGCGTGGCCACCGGCTTGAAGTGGTCCACCGACTTGAGGATCTGGTCGAGGCGCCCACTCTCGGGCGCAGTCAGCTCGGACAATTCTGGTTCCCCCTTTGTCGCTCCGGAAAATCGCGCCGCCCCTGACCCCGGCGACGAACCGGAGGTCTTGAGCGCTGTTACGGGGTCCGCGCCCGCCCGGATCATTTCTCCGGCGGTCTCCGCACCGCAGACGCAGACCCGTGATCCGGATGGCGGCCGAGGCTCCGATCTCGAGAGCCGTCCTCCCGAAGCGGCTTCCATGGAGGCAGGGAGAAGGGCGCTATGCTGGCGCTTCTCATGCTCCGCTGCGTCGTCGTCGGCGCCGGTATCGCTGGACTCGCGAGCTCACTGGCGCTGGGGCGCGCGGGTCATGGCGTGACATTGTTCGAGGCGGACGTGGATCCGGGCCCCGAGGACCCTGACGTTGCCTTCGAGCGCTGGCAGCGACCAGGTACGCCGCAGGCCCGCCTCGCCCATGGGTTCGTCGCGCGCAGCCACGAGGTTCTGCGCGAGCGCGCTCCCGACCTGCTTGCGGCTGCGTTTGCCGCCGGGGTCAACCGGATCGACATGACGGCCATGCTGCCGCCGGGGACGGCGTCCGCCCCCGGCGACGAGAGTCTCGTCGCCCTCGGCTCGCGCCGGGCGACGTTTGAGCTCGTGCTGCGACGTGCCGTCGAGCGCGAGCCGAACGTGACCATGGAGTTCGGGCGGGTGTCCGGGTTCGCGGCCCTCGAGGGCTCGCCTCCCAGCCTGACCGGCGTGATCGTCGGGAATCGGCATGTCACGGCGGACCTGGTCGTCGCCGCGGCGGGCCGCGCGTCGCCGATCCACGAC
>DAIRGV010000034.1:0-3809 GCA_036794405.1 Candidatus Dormiibacterota bacterium | reverse complement strand
ATCCACGACTGGCTGAGGCGCATTCACGCCGAGCCGCCGGTGGATCTCGCGGAGACCGCGGCGGTGGCCTACTACGGAAGGTTCTATCGAGCCCGACCCGGTGAGCGGCTGCCGGTGGGCCGCTGGATCTACGGGCCACGCGGGGACGCCGGTTACCTGGGCTTCGTCGTCCATCGGGCTGACCGGGATGTCTTCTCCCTCACCTTCTGGACAGCCCCGGGAGACGACTAGCTGAAGGCGCTCCGCCACGAAGCCGCTCTGGAGGCGGCGATCGCCCAGGTGCCGCTCTTCGCGCCCTGGCGCGAGATCGCCGAACCAATCGGACCGGTTGGCGCTTTTGGCAGCGTCTGGAACCGTCACCGCCGTTTCGTCAAGGATTCGGTGCCGCTTGCGCGCCGGCTCGCCGTGGTTGGCGACTCGCGCTGCCACACCGACCCCGCCGACGGCCTCGGTGCTTCGGTGGCGCTGGTTCAGGCCTTCGCGTTGGCCGACGCGACGCTCCGGCACGACGATGTCGACGATGCCGTGCTCGAGTACGACGCGGAGACCGAGCCGCTCACGCGCGACGTCTACGACGCCGTGGTGGCTGCGGACCGGGTCCGGAGGATCCGCTACGCGGGCGGCGTTGGGACCGCCGACGACATCGGCTGGACATTGGCACAGGTGCTGCCCGCGGCCGGGTCTCAGGACGCCGAGATAATGCGCGCGTTCCTGCGCCGTGCCTCGATACTCGACCGGCCGTCATTGCTGGCTGAGGGACCCGACCTCATCGAACGAGCGAAGGCGACCTACGCTCGCTTGCCCGACGCGCCACGGCCTCCTCTGGCGCCGCCCCGAGAGGAGTTCCTGGCACGGCTCCGGGCAGCCATCCCCGGGTAGTTCGCCGACCACCGCGAAGTACGCCTGGCAAGCGACCTTGGTCTCGGCTCAGGCGGAGAACGAGCGGATTGCCTCGCCGAGCACGGGGAGTGCCCGCTCCACCATCGCGTCAGTGGCCGTGAGCGAGATCCGGAAGTGACCCGGGCGTTCGAACGCCTCGCCCGGCAGCGTGTAAACGCGCCGCTCGTCGAGCCAGCCGCAGAACTCGATGGCGTCGGGGATGGGGCTGCGAGGGAAGAGGTAGAAGCCGGCTTCCGGCGATTCAAGCGAATAACCCTGGCCACGCATCACCGCGACCATCCGGTCGCGGCGGCGCTCGACCGCGGCCAGGTCGATGATCTGCCCCTCCAGCTCCGGCATCGCGTGCTGCATCGCCGTGTCCGGCGTCGCTCCCGCGCTGATCGTGCCGAGCATCAGCGCCCGACGCAGTTGCTCGCGCTCGGGCATCGCCGGCGCCATGGCCAGGTAGCCCGCCCGCTGGCTGGGAGCGAGGAGGGTTTTCGAGTAGCTGTGGAGCATGAAGGTCGCCGGGTAGAAGCGGGCGGGCGTGATCATCTGCCGGCCGTCGAACAGAATCCGAGCGTAGGCCTCGTCGCTCAACAGGTAGACGCGCCGCCGATTGCGGGCAGAGGCTTGTTCCAAGATCTCCGACAGCCCCCGCAGCTGGTCCTCGGGATAGATCCGGCCACTCGGGTTATGGGGGGTGTTGACGATCACGGCCCGAGTACTGGATGTGATCGCCCGCTCGATCGCCGGCAGGTCGAGGTCGAACGCGTCGTCGGTGAGCGGGACCTTGACCGGTTCCGCCGACTCCGCGAGCACCATCGCCTCGTAGAAGAACCAGGGCGGCGACATCATCAGAACCTGGTCCCCGGGGTCCAGCAGGATCCGCAGCAGGAGCAGCAGGCCGGAGCTTGCGCCGCGGGTGAGGAAGACATCCTCGGGTACCAGGCCAAGGCCGAGGCGGCCCGCCAGCGCCGGGGTCACTGCTTCGACCGCGGGGCGCCAGAAGGGCCCGTACCGGTAGTAGGCGGGCGAGTCGGGCTCGACTGCCCGCTGCACCGCAGCGACGTAGGCGGGCGACGCGAGCTCGAGTGGGTTCCCTGCCAGCAGATCGCATGCCTCAGGGTGTTCCAGGTCGCGCGGCTGGATGAGGAACCGCATGGCCGCGCTGGCGGACGCGACTTCCTGATTTTTAGTCTGTGGTCCGTAGCGCAGACTAGTTGTTGACAAGAACCAGTCGGCGGCGCAAGATGCGGTCATGGAGTCTGCTGAGCGCGCCCGCTTAGAGGCCCGTCGAGACCGCTGGCTCGCCGCCGATTACGCGCGGCTGATCGGGCTCCGGACCGTCCCGGGCGGGCTCTTTCTGCTCGGTTTCGCCGTCATCGGCCCCCGCGTCGGCCACGTCCTGCCTGTCTTCCTGCAGGCCGTCCTGACCTACGCCGCGTTTTTCGTGGCGGTACTCGCGACGGTGGCGCTAGAGGTCTGGTATCGCGAGGCCTACGGATCGGTCTCTGCGCTCCCACTGCCGCGTCGCTACGTGTGGCCATTCGTGGCCATCCTGGGGACCGCGATGGCCTGGCTGCTCCTGCGAGGCTCGTCACCGTTCGGGCCCAACGGGTTCCTCGGCGCGGCCCTGATCTTCTGGTCTCTCCCGTTCGAGGACGGCGGGGTCAGGCGCGTGCGCTGGCATTGGGTGGCTGCCGGATTGGCCGTCACCGCGGTCGGCGCGCTGGACATCCACGTCGCGATCCCGCTGCTCGCCCTGCTGGTGGTCGTTTTCGGGGTCATCGACCACCTGATCTTCATCCGAACGTTCCCGAAGGCAAGTGCGGAGCCCGCGGGCGTCTGACGACCTGGGCGCTCTAGACCGCCTGGTCCACGAACCCGCCCGGCTCGCGATCTTGACGGCGCTCAGCGCCGTCAAGGCCGCCGACTTCACGTTCCTCCAGCGCCTGACCGGGCTGACCAAAGGCAACCTCTCCAGCCACCTCCAGAAACTTGAGGAAGGGAGCCTCGTGGAGATCGAGAAACGGTTCGTGGGCAAGGTCCCCAACACCCGAGTCAGCCTCACAGCGCAAGGCCGGGCCACCATCCGGCAGCACTGGAAGCGCCTGGACGCCATGCGTCGGTGGCGGCCGTGACAGGGGTCACCGGGCGCCGCCGGGGAAGTCTCAGCTGTCGTTATTCAGTCGATGTTGCAAGAAGCCTTGCGCTTGGCGCGTTTCGGCGATAGGTGGCCTGACTAAGCTCAGGATCATGGTGGACCCAGGCTTACAGCGGTCGAACCAATTAACGGAACTTAACGGGCGAGATATCCCCCTCGGGTACAAGCCAACTGGCTTCCAAGGCGTGGCCTCAACGGGGTCGATGGGAGAGGGCCCAAGGCGCTCCGCGACGGCCTCGAACTGATCAGGCTCCGGAGACCGGCTGGTCGGCCCGAGAGCGGGAAGAGTTTCTCTTGCTTGCTTCGATGAGGGTCTTGCCGACCCATTCCAGCACCTCGAGCGCCTCGGCTGAGTCGAGGCCGCAGACATCCTTCAGGATCACGATCGGTTCGATTCCGAACACGAGGGCCAGTCCGCAACGGAGCCGTGCAAGCGCCTCCCTATCAAGCTTGTGCCGGAGGGGTGCGATGACGGCGTCTATGTGCTCCAGGCGCCGGCCCTCGCGGACCACGGGGTCCTGTTCGGCCCGGTCCGTGCTCTCCAGCCATCTTTCCTGGGTCACCTTCATCACGGTTCGGAAGAGGGCCTCTTCCGAGCTCATGTAGGCGTGGACGGCGCGGAGAACCGTTTCGAAACGCGCCTGCGGATCATCCTCCGGCGCTCCCCCGAGCAATGACGCAGGCGAGGGATGAATGGCTTCGAAGCCCACCTCCAGCAGCAGCGAGTGCTGGGTCGGGAAGTAGCGGTAGGCGGTGGCCTTGG
>DAIRGV010000089.1:0-4581 GCA_036794405.1 Candidatus Dormiibacterota bacterium | reverse complement strand
CCTATGTCCTCTACCACCGCCTCGGCGGCTGGTGGTGGCCCGACGTCGCCGCCACCGCGCTGGCCGGCATCCCGCTCGGGCTCGCCTTCTGGCTGTTGCCGGGGCCGCACTCGCTGCTCGGCGTCTCGATCGCCCACGTCGGCGCCACCTGCGGCTTCCTCGGCCCCGGTCCCTACCTGTTGCGCAAGCTTCGGTTGCTGTGAACGGCCGCGCCTGGCGGCTTCTCCTCCTCGCGGGGCTTGCCGCCTTCCTCGGAGAGTTCGACGGCGCCACCCTGCCGCTGGCCCTGCCCGCGATCAGCTCCGAGTTCAGGGCCCCACTCCCGACTCTTTCCAACCTCGGTTCCCTACTGCTGCTCGGAGGGTTGCTGGCGTTGCCGATGGCGGTGCTGGCCGACCGCCGCGGCCGCCGCCGCATGGTCGCCATCGGCGTCCTCGGCTTCTCCCTCGCCGACCTCGCCAGCGCCTTCGCAACCGGGATCCCAATGCTCGCCGCCTGCCGCTTCGTTGCGGTCGCGTTCGAGGCCCTGGTTGCGACCCTGGCGCCAGTGCTGGCGGTGGAGGAGGTGCCGGACCAACACCGCGCCCTGGGGGTCGCCGGCCTGACTTTCCTGGCGGCGGCCGGTGGGGGGCTGACGACGATTGTCTATCCCTTCCTCGCACCCCACTGGCGGCTCCTCTACCTGTCGGGAGCCGTGGGCGTCCCCGCCTCCGCGCTGATCTGGCGGGCGCTCCCCGAGACCCGCACCTGGATCGCCTCGCACCACACCGAGCGCCCGCTGAGTGTCCTTCTCCAATCCCCCTGGCGGGGGCGGATGGTTCTGCTCGCCGCCTTCAGCCTCCTGTCGGTGGTCTTCTACGAACCGAGCTTCTTCTACGGCGTCCTCTACGGGAGCCGGTCTCTCCACCTGGCGCCCGCGCCGATCAGCGCGATCCTCATCGTCAGCGGCTGGGTCGGAGCCGCCGGCTTCCTCGCCGGGGGTTGGCTGTCCGACCGCTACGGCCGCCGTCGGTTGGGAGTCGCCTTCCTCGTCGCCTCGGCCGTGCTCTCCGGTCTCGCCTACGCCGGAACCCTCCCCGCCTTTGCCGTCGGCTACGTCCTCGGACCGCTCGCCGGAGGGCTGGCGGGACCGATGACCGCGGCCTGGTTCAGCGAGCTCTTCCCGACCCGCGCCCGGGCCACCTCGCAGAGCATCGCGCTCGGAGCGGGCACGATCGGCGGCGTCATCGGGCTGCAGGCGGTCGCCGCCGTCGCTCCTGCCGTCGGCCTCGGCCCGGCCCTTCTGGGGTGCGCTCTCGGCCTCGTCGCCGGCGCCCTGCTCCTGCTGAGGTTTCCGGAAACGCGCGGGCAGCCCCTTCCAGAGTGAGGCGAATCTGCTACGTTATCCCCGCACTCTAGGCCCGCGTTCGGATTCGGGCCTTCGGAACTCAACTTGATTCTCTCCCCTTTCCTCCTCACACCATTGGTGCCAACCGCATGAGCACGCCCAACCCGGGGGATGTCCTTCCGCTCTGGGACCCCGACATCCCCGGTGAGGTGATCTCGACCGGGCGGCTCGGAGTCCGCATCCGCCCCAACAGCCCGGCGGCGGCGAAGATCGCCATGGTTCCCGGCGGCCCGCGCGCAATCCTCGACGTGCTCGAGGAGAGAAAGATGATCGAGATCGGCTACACGATCACCAAGGCGGAGAAGCCGCTCGAGTGCATCGGCCTCTTCAACACCACCCTGCTGACCGGCCGCCTGGGCCGGACGCCGAAGGGCCTGGCGTTTGAGATGACCGACTTCCAGGAGCTGGAATCGTCGGACTACCCGATTGAGAAATCACGCGTCCACCTGAAGTACCAGGAGCTCCAGCTGGTCGAGGAATGGGACGGTGAGCTCGAGGGCTTCACCGCCATCGAACTCCGGGAGAAGGCGAAGTCGGAACTGATCCTCGACTCGACGATGCGCTTCGTCGAGCACCTGCGCGACTTCCGGGAACACCTCGCCGAGGCTGCCGTGCGCCGCTACGAGGCCACCGAGCAGTGGGTCGAGTGCCCGCGCTGCGAGGAGATCGTCCCCACCTCCAGCGGGATGCACTGCCCGAACTGCAGCGAGGACATGCGGGGCGGTGAGTTCGTGCGCGCCGTCCTCCACCTGGTCGGGGACCAGGATGCCCGCGTCTATCGCGGCATCGACTCCCTGACCGTGCGCTCGGCCGGCTTCCCCGAGTACCGGGGCATGTCGCTCGACAAGACCGCCGGCTTCGACCTTTGGGTCTCCTTCCGCCGCTACGACCCGCTGCCTGACGAGGGCGTGGTGCTGCCCACCGCCAGCGTCGAGATGTTCGAGGCGCAGCGCTCGGTCATCCGGCAGCTGCAGATTGGCTCCCCCCGCACCGGCGCGATGGCTGCCGAGCTGGCCGACCCGGGCTGGCTGGGCAGCCCGCCATACATGCCGCTCGAGGGACGCCCCGCTCACCACCTGCCCGCCCCCAACGACGAGCAGAGCGAAGCGGTCGCCCGGGTGATGGGCATGCGGCCGGGCCAGATGTACCTGATCCAGGGCCCGCCCGGAACCGGCAAGACGACCGCCATCGTGGAATCGATCCGCCGCATCCTGGGGCGCCAGCAGGGCGGTTCGATTCTTCTCAGCTCCCACTCCAACGACGCGGTCGACACCGGCCAGGAGCGGCTGCTCGGCTTCTCGCACGTCCGCCAGGCCCGGATCGCCGAGCCCGGAAAGGTGCCGCGCCGCCTCCGCCAGACCCTCTTCGAGGGCGAGAACCTGGAGCAGTTCAACCTCGTCGCCGGCACCTGCAACCGGCTCGCGATCGACTCCCGACTCCGTTTCATGGTCTTCGACTGGCTGATCCTCGACGAGGCCAACAAGGTCCGCGCCAACGAGGCGCTGGCGCTGATGCCGCTGGCTCGGCGGTGGGTGATGATCGGCGACCTGAAGCAGCTGCCGCCGGTGATGGAGGAAGCGGCCCTCAGCTTCGAGATCAAGAGCCCGCTCGACGAGATGGTCCGCGATGAGAGCTTCTACGGTTGGATGTGGGACAAGGTCCCGGCCCAGTCGAAGATCATGCTGCCGCGCCAGTACCGGATGCGGGAGCCGATCGGCAAGGTGGTCTCCGACCTCTTCTACGAGGGCAAGCTGGTCCACGAGGCGCCGCATCCCCGGCTGCCTCTGCCCTGGCCCTTCGACCGCGAGCTGGTCTGGGTCGATACCGGCGCCCAGGACGAGTATCGGGATGCTCAGCGCTCGGTCGCGAACGAGTTCGAGGTCGCCCTCTGCAAGGACATCACGACCATCGTGCGCAAGCGGGTCCGGAAGGCCAAGCTGGCCGTCATCGCGATGTACAACTCGCAGGTCAACCGGCTCACCAGCGCGCTCAAGGGCATCGTCCCGCCCGACGACATTGAGTCGGTCGACGCCTTCGAGGGCCGTGAATCCGACGCCGTCATCCTGTCGCTCGTCCGTTCCAACGACCGGGCCGCGATCGGCTTCCTGAATGACCCCAACCGGGTCAACGTGGCGATCTCCCGGGCCAAGAAGCTGCTCGTCATCGTCGGCGACTCGAAGACCGTCATCGGCGGCGCGCCGGAGCTCTTCGGGCCCCTCTTCGAGCACGCCAAGGCGGACGGCCTGGTCGCCGGCGTCGGCGCCGTCGTCACCGCCTGCCAGCGAGTCGGCGTGCGCTCCCAGGTCCAGCGCCTCTCGCGGCCTCGGCGGGGCGCCGGCCGGCGCCAGAACCGCCGCCGCCGCCGCGGTCGCGAGCAGGGACTGGCGGTCGCCGAGACGGTGCCCACCGAGCCGAACGGGTTCCAGTCGCACGAGGCGGAGGGCGGCGGGCTGGATCAGCTCGTCGTCAAGGCCCAGCCGGCGGCCCAGGCACCAGCGGATGAGACGGCGAGGCCGAAGCGGCGTCGGGCGCCCCGGGCCACGCTGCCGGCCGTCGCAGCGCCCGAGGAGGCGCCGGTGGCAGCCGCTGAGACCCCGCCTCGGCCGAAGCGGACACGCCGCCCCAAACCGTCGGCTCAAGCAGGAGAAACTGAAACCGGGGCGTAGCCGGCAGCGGCCTTATCCTTTCGCTCCACTCCTCCATGAGCGAATGTGTCTTCTGCCAGATCATCGATGGACAGGCGCCGGCCAGCGTCGTCTACTCCGACGGGAGCGTCATCGCGTTCATGGACATCGCCCCCATCGTGGCCGGACACCTGCTGGTGGTCCCGAGGCGCCATGCCGAGCTCTTGGGAGACCTCCAGCCGGGCGAGGGCTCGGCCTGCTGGGTCGTGGCCGAGACGCTGGCTCGAGCGATCCGCGGCTCTGGCCTGCGGGTGGAGGGCGTCAACCTCTTCGTCGCCGATGGCGAGGCGGCCTTCCAGGACGTCCCCCATTTCCACATCCACGTCATCCCGCGCCACGCCGGCGACGGATTCAGCCTCGCCTTTCCGGAGCAGTACGGCCGGCCGGTGGACCGAACTGAGCTGGACGACGCCGCGGCGCGGATCCGGGGCGGCCTCGACTGAGGCCGGGTCAGCCTCTAGCAGGGCGTTGAAGAACCGACTAACGACCGGCTTGGACGGGTGAAGGGCG
>DAIRGV010000088.1:0-4666 GCA_036794405.1 Candidatus Dormiibacterota bacterium | reverse complement strand
CATCCACTTGGCGGCGTTGGTTGGCGGGATCGGGGCCAATGCCGCCAGTCCGGGAGAGTTCTTCTACAAGAACATGATGATGGGCACGCAGCTAATGGAGCAGGCCCGCGTCAGGGGGGTTCGCAAGATGGTCGTGGTTGGCACCGTCTGCGCCTACCCCAAGCACACGCCCGTCCCATTTCACGAAGAGGATCTGTGGAACGGATACCCCGAGGAGACCAACGCCCCGTACGGGCTGGCCAAGAAGATGCTCCTGGTACAGGGACAGGCCTATCGTGAGCAGTACGGCTTCAACTCGATCTACCTCCTCCCCACCAACCTCTATGGCCCGGGGGATAACTTCGATCCACGGTCGTCCCATGTCATCCCCGCCATGATCAAGAAGTCCATCGCCGCACGTGACGGCGGGTTGGACAAGGTGGAACTGTGGGGTGACGGATCTCCGACCCGGGAGTTCCTCTATGTCACCGACGCGGCGCGCGCGGTGGTCGAGGCTATGGAGCGGTACTCCGGTGGCGATCCGGTCAACGTCGGCTCCAGCTTTGAAATTTCGATCAAAGAGCTTGCTGGCAAGATCGCGGCGCTGGTGGGCTTCGACGGCGAGCTGGTGTGGGATACAACCAAGCCCAACGGGCAGCCGCGGCGGAAACTGGACGTCAGCCGGGCGCGTGAGCAATTCGGCTTCGTTTCGACCACGGATTTCGATGCCGGGCTTGGGGAGACGATCCGCTGGTACGAGGCCCATCGCGAATCCGCAGGTCACGACCGCTGATGGGCGCGATCCGCCAAGGCATCCCTCTGATCCTGGCGCGCAAGCTCTGCCAGAGCTTCAACCCTGCGAACTGCGGTCGAAACCGGAACTTACAGGGGTGACAGCCTCATCGGAGCACACTGAGGAGCGCAATGAGTGAAACCAACCACGCCTTCAAACTTGCTGCCCGCCCGGAGGGGATGCCCAAGCGCTCCGACTTCGAGTACGTCGAGGAGCCCATCCCCGAGCCCGGCGACGGCGAGATCCTGGTCAAGATCCTCTACATCTCGCTCGACCCCGCGATGCGCGGGTGGATGAACGACGTGCGGTCGTACCTGCCCCCGGTGCAGATCGGCGAGGTGATGCGGGCCGGGGGCGTGGGCAGGGTGGTCAAGTCCAACCACCCGCGCTTCCAGGTCGGAGACCACCTCAACGGGACCTTCGGGGTGCAGGAATACGTGGTCTCCGATGGGCGCGGCGTGATCCCGGTCGACCCCGGGGCCGCCTCCCTGCCGACGTACCTGGGGATCCTCGGCATGCCGGGGATGACCGCCTACTTCGGCCTGCTGGACATCTGCAAGCCGCAGGCCGGTGAGACCGTCGTGGTCTCGGGCGCGGCCGGCGCCGTGGGCGCCGCCGTGGGCCAGATCGCCAGGATCAAAGGCTGCAGGGTGGTGGGCATCGCCGGTGCTGAGGAGAAGTGCCGCTACATCACCGAGGAACTCGGCTTCGACGCGGCCATCGACTACAAGTCGCAGGACGTCAACAAGGCCCTCAAGGAGCACTGCCCCCAGGGGATCAACGTCTACTTCGACAATGTCGGCGGCGACATCCTCGACGCGGCGCTGGCCAGGCTCGCGCGCGGCGCTCGGATCGCGCTGTGCGGCGCCATCTCGCAGTACAACGCCACGGGGCCGGTCAAGGGGCCGTCGAACTACCTCTCGCTGCTGGTCAACCGCGGCATGATGAAGGGCTTCCTGGTCTTCGATTACTTCGATCGCTACGGCGACGCGGCCCGGGAGATGGCCGGGTGGCTGGAGTCAGGCAAACTGCGCGCCAAGGAGGACGTGGTGGAAGGACTGGAGACTTTCCCGGACACGCTGAACAAGCTGTTCAAGGGCGAGAACATGGGCAAGCTGGTTCTCAAGGTCGCAGATGCCTGAGGGCGGGCGGCTGAAGGGCACGGTCGCGCTGGTCACCGGGGCGTCGAGCGGGATCGGCGAGGCCACGGCCGCGGCACTAGCGGCGGAGGGTGCGACGGTCGCCATCGCGGCGCGCCGCCGCGACCGGCTTGAGGTGCTGGCGAAGCGTATCGGCGAGGCCGGGCACGGCAAGGCTCTGGTGATCGAGGCGGATGTCACCGACAAGGCGCAGGCCCAGGCGGCGGTGGAGCGGACCGTCAGGACCCTGGGACGGCTCGACACGCTGGTCAACAACGCCGGCGTGATGCTGCTGGGGCCCGCCGTCGGCGCGGCCCTGGAGGAGTGGGAGCGCATGGTGCAGCTCAACGTGCTGGGCCTGCTCTACTGCACCCACGCGGCGCTGCCCCACCTGCTCAAGGCCGCCGAGAGCGACCCGCGCCAGGTCGCCGACATGATCAACATCAGCTCCGTCGCGGGTCGAGTGGCGCGCAATGGCAGTGGCGTCTACAACCTGACCAAGCATGGTGTGGGGGCTTTCAGCGAGGCACTGAGGCAGGAGGTCACCAGCAAGCACCTGCGCGTCTCCCTGGTCGAGCCCGGGGCCGTGGACACCGAGCTGCCCAGCCACAACCGGCCTGAGGTGCAGGAGGCGATGCGCAGGCGCTTCGGCAACATCGAACGCCTGGAGGCCTCGGACATCGCCGATGCCATCGTGTACGTCGTGACCCGCCCCCGCCGGGTGGCGGTCAACGAGATCCTGGTGCGGCCCACCGAACAGGAGGGATAGCCTCCACCTGCCGGACGCCGGGTCAGCCCTGGGGCTGGCGGCCCATCCCGCGGTAGCCCAGGAACAGGCCCGCGGCAACCATCACGATCCCGATCACCAGCCACTCGGGCTTCCCGTGCATGACCGCGCTGGGAAGGAAGCCCGCGCCCTGGAGCGCGAAGATGCCGCCGGCCAGCACCAGCAGGACGGCAGGGATAACAAGTGGCCAGCGGATGTTCATGGTTCCTCCTTTGGTTACTCGCTGAGGTTACGGCGCCTTAACCGGCGCGGATCACCGAGCGGATGCCGTCGATCACCAGCTGCACCGCGATCGAGGCCAGCAGCACGCCCAGCACCCGGATGACGAACTGCGCCACGACCGGTTTGATCACGCGGTTGATCTGGCCTGCGACTAGGAGGCCGGCGAGGACGATGACCAGCGTGGCGCCGATACCCAGGAGCACGCCCAGGCGACCCGGGCCGTCGGGGTAGCGGCGGGCCAGGATCATCACCGCCGCGATGGCGCCCGGGCCCGCGAGCAGGGGAGTGGCGAGGGGCACCAGAGCGACATTTGCGGTCTCCTGCGCGGGCTGCTGCCGGCCCGTCAGGAGCTCCAGCGCGACCAGCAGCAGCAGTAGCCCACCGGCGATGGTGAGGCTGTCGACGCCGACGCGCAGGTATGCCAGCAGCAGCTGCCCGAAGAACGCGAAGACCAGCACCAGGCTTCCCGCCGCGGTCACCGCGACCACGGCCGCGCGCCGCCTCTCGGCCGGGGTATGTCCCGCGGTCAAGGCGATGAAAACGGGAGCCGTCCCGATGGGATCCATGATCACCAGGAGGGTCACCACCGTCGACAGGAACGCGACCGTGTTCACCCTGCGCCTCCGCGGACCGCGACGGGCATGTGGTCAGTTGTGTGGGCATGGCCGACGCTTCCGTCCCGGCCCAGCGCGATGATCCCGCCGGTCATCTCCATGCGCGTCGCGAGCAGTTGCAGGGCTTCCTCGGCAGCCTCCTGCGGCGACGCGCCCTTCGCCATCATGTCGCGCACCTGGCGCGACAGGACCAGCCGGATAAAGCCTTCGCCGGTGCCGGTGGCGCAGGTGGCGCCGACCTCGTCGTCGGCATAGAACCCCGCCCCGGCCAGCGGGCTGTCGCCGACCCGCCCGGGCATCTTGCCGGTGTAGCCGCCGGTCGAGACCGCCACCGCGGTGTGACCGCCGTCGTCGACGGCCACCGCCCCGACGGTGTCGCTGGTGATCAGGCCCTGGCGGCGGCCCTCGGTCACGAAGATCGCGGGGTCCGCCATCTCGACCTCGTGGTCGCGACAGAACTGCACCGCGCCGCTCCCCACCAGCAGCACGTGGCGGGTCTGCTCCATCACGGCGCGCGCCGCCTCGACGGGATGGCGCGGCCCCAGCACCGAGCCCACCGCGCCTGCCGCGAGGTGGGATCCCACCATCACGGCGGCGTCGTGCTCGATCGTTCCCGCGCTGGTGAGGCAGGCGCCGATGCCTGCGTTGAACAGCGGCTCGTCCTCCAGGGCTTTGACCGCTGCCACCACCGCCTCCAGCGGCCCGGCGCCCATCGAGGCCCAGCCGGCGTCCGCGCACCGTTCGATTGCCGCGGCCGCCTCCTCCCGGAGTTCCCGCGGCCAGACGCCCGCGCCGCCGTGGAGTACGAACGCAGCAGTCACCGAGCGAGGGTACCCAATCTGACGGTTAGGCCATCGGCACGATCGTCACGGTCAGTATGGACCGGCGGTCAATCGGCTGGCGCGGGAAGCTCCTGCACGGGCTCTTCCAGCTCACCGGGGGACGCATCCTCGCCTCGCGGCTGGGGGGTTCCCGGCGCCGTAGTGTTGGGGAGCGGCGACACCGGCACCAGCGCGGGCGCTCGCTCCAGCAGGCCGGCGCCGTTCGCGGCGATGCATGTCGCCACCATGTGCGCGAGGTGTGGGGCGGCAAAAGGCCATCCGAGTTCAGGCCGCACGCGCGTAGGCATGGT
>DAIRGV010000087.1:0-4706 GCA_036794405.1 Candidatus Dormiibacterota bacterium | reverse complement strand
CGCCACAAGCAGATGAAGACCCGGATCGACGACGAGCTCAAGCGGATGTTCCGCCCCGAGTTCCTGAACCGGATCGACGCCGTCATCACCTTCAAGAGCTTGACCACCGAGCAGGTCCGGTCGATCGTGGACCTGATGCTGGCGCTGACCTCCAAGCACCTCTCCGAGCAGGAGATCTACCTCGAAGTGACCCTGGCGGCCAAGGACTGGCTGGCCAAGGAGGGCTTCGATCGGATCTACGGAGCGCGACCGCTGCGCCGGGTCATCACCACGCGGATCGAGGACCCGCTGTCCGAAGAGCTCCTTCGCGGTAAGTTCGCCAAGGGGGACACGATCCTGGTCGATGCTGACGAGAACGGCGTCACGCTGATCCCCAAGCCGCGGGCCAAGGAGACGGCCGGCTCCGGGGCGACCGAGAACAAAGAGTCCTAGGCCGGGAAGCAAGCTAGCGTTGGAGGGGTCCGAGAATGGCCCCTCCATTTTTTTCGCCCCCGCCGCGATCCTTCGACCCGGTCAGCTACCTGGACTCGAACGCTCGTCGGCGGCCCGCGGCCGCGGCCGTCTACGACGCCGGTCGCAACGTTTCTTTCGAAGGCCTGGACCGCATCGTCCACGGTCTGGTCGCACATTTCCGCGCTAGCGGCTTGACCGAGGGCGAGCCGGTCGCGGTCCGGCTCGCCAACTGCTGGGAGTATGTGGCCCTCGAGCTCGCCATCCCCGCGGCGGGCGGCGTGATCATGCCCCTGCCCCTGACGCTCGGTGAAGCCGAGATGCGCTGGGCGATGGAGAAGTCCGGCGCCCTGCGGCTGATCGCCGAGCCCGACCTCCCAGCCCTCTTCGCCGCCGCCGACGATTCCCCGCCGGTCGGGCCCGCCCCCGCCCCCAGCCTGCCTGCTCACCCCGATCGGATCGTCGAGATCGCTCTCACCAGCGGCACGACCGGGATGCCCAAGCTCGCCGCTCTCAGCGCCAAGCTGAAGCAGGCGACCTTCGAAGGCTTCACCGGTCGCCTCGAGGTCACCGAGGAGGACCGGGTCCTGATCATGTCGCCGCTCACCCAGGGCATTGGCGGAATGTGCCTCTTCTGCCTCCGCCTGGGCGCCGGGCTGATCATGCTCCACGAACCCCGGTTTCGCCCCGAGACCGTGTTAAGGCTGGCCGTCCAGCACCGGGCGACGATGCTGGTCGGCGTCCCCACCAACGTGTTCCGTCTCCTCGAGAGCCCCGATCTTCCCGCGACCGACTTGCGAGGGGTGCGGTTGACAGCGGTCGCCGGGGCCCCCATGCCGCCCGACCTTGCGGCCGCCTGGGAGGACCGGACCGGCTCTCGCGTCTGCATCTTCTACGGCTCGATGGACGCGGGCCAGCTGAGCGTCGGCAGCCCCAGCGATCCCCGTGAGAAGCGGCACCACACGGTCGGCCGGCCCCACGACTGCTGCGCGGCGATGGTCACCGCGGAGGGGGAGATCTGCATGCGCGGCGACACCGTCCAGGAGCGCTATTGGGGCGAGGCCTTCGGGCCCCACGCGGAGGACGGCTGGGTGCACATGGGCGACCTGGGCCGGATCGACGAGGACGGCTACCTGCAGGTCCTGGGGCGCAAGAAGGAGCTGATCATCCGGGGCGGCACCAACATCAATCCGCACGAGGTCGAGCAGGTCCTCCGCCGCCACCCGGCCATCGCCGACGTCTGCATCGTCGGTCGCCCCGATCGCGAGCTCGGCGAGAGGGCGGTCGCCTTCGTCGTGGCGAGGGAGCCCGGCCGGGGCCCCAGCCTGGAGGACCTCAAGCGGTACCTGGAGGAGCAGGGCATGGCCCGCTACAAGTGGCCGGAGGAGGTCCGACCGGCCGACGCGATCCCGCTGCGCGGCCCCGGCAAGGTCGACCGTCGGAACCTCGAGGAACAACTGTTAACGTAAGTTCTGGACAATGCGAGCTCGAACCGGCGACATCGAGACCGCCTGGTTCGAGATCGGGCGCGGGTCGCCCCTGGTGCTCATCCACGGGCTCGCCGACGATCACCGGCTCTGGCGCAAGACGGTGCCCGACCTCGCCCTCCGGCACCGGGTCATCCTCTACGACGTCCGGGGCCATGGCCAGAGCACCGTGGGGGACGCCGATGGCACCCTTCGGCAGCTCGGCGACGACCTGAACCTGCTGCTCGAGGCGATCGGCCTCGAGCGGGCAGGCATCGCCGGGTTCAGCCTCGGCGGCACCATCGCCATGCGCCTCGCCATCGATCACCCGGAGAAGGTCGACGTGCTCTTCCCGGTCGCCACCAGCAGCCGGGTCGGCTCCTCCGCCGCCCAGTGGTACGCGGAGCGCGCCGCGATGGGCAGCCTCGAGCTCAAGGCGACGATCGACCGCGACACCGTCGACGCTTACCACATCAGCCCCGGGGAGCTGGAGGAAGGCCTGGCGATCCGCCGCCAGTCGACCGCCGACCCCGCCGGCTACCGCAACGCCGCCACCGCGATGGCCGGCCTTCGCGCCGATCCTCTCGATCCCGAGCTGGTAAAGATTGGTGCACGGACGTTAATCGTCTGCGCCGACCTGGACCAGCACTGCCCGCCCCGAGCAGGGGAGATCATCGCCGCCGGAATCCCCGACTCCACGATGGAAATCATCACCGGTTCCGGCCACATGCTTCCCGCCGAGAGGCCCCGGGAGCTGGCCGCGCTGGTGGTCGGCTTTCTCAGAGAAGCTGCCACTGCCTGACTAACGTCGTCGCACTTCACGGCGCCGACAAAATATCTTCGGAACGGTGTTGCATTGGGTCCGGCCGACCCGCTTGAATGCCTCCTCGTGCTCAACGGAACCTCTCTTCGCGGAGCGGCTCGGTGGGGGGCTCCCCTGGCGGTCGCCATCGCCTTCGCCGCCCTCCCCTCGCCGGCCCTCGCGTACCACGCCGCCGCCGGCGACCTGGTCACGCTCAACGGGACCGGAGCTCTTTCCGCGGAGGATCCGCGGATCGCTCTGACCCCGCCACCGCCACCTCCGCCGCATCCGGCGACCGTCCACGACATCCTGGTCAGGGCCGCGGCCGACCAGGGCGTCGATCCCAACCTGCTGCTGGCCGTCTCCTTCTGGGAGAGCAGCTGGCACCAGGATGCCGTGTCCAGCGAGGGCGCCATCGGGCTGCTCCAGGTGATGCCCAAGACAGCGGCCACAGCCGGCCCCGCCCTCCTCGGCCGGGCGGTCGACCTCGAGGACCCGATGGACAATGCCGAGATGGGGGCCGCCCTGCTGAAGGACCTTCTCAACAAGTACGGCTCGCGGACGGCTCTGGCCGCCTACTATCAGGGCGAGCCGGCCATCCTCAGCGGCTACTACGCGCGCGACACCTGGTCCTACGCCGACGGCATCCTCACCCTTGCGGCGCAGATCGCGGCCGGCCAGGGACCCGCCGGGATCTAGCTCGGCGGCAGGGAAGTCGCGACTTTCCCCTCAGTGGCCCCACATCGCACGCTCGGCGTGTTGCACCGTCTCCGGGCCGCGCTCGCCGGTCCGGATCCGCACCGCCTGCTCGATGTCGATGACGAAGATCTTGCCATCGCCGACCTCGCCCGTTCGAGCCGCCTCCGCGATCTTCTCGACGACCTTATCCACGATCTCGGCGCGCACCACCGCCTCGATCTTGAGCCGCGGCCGGAGGGAGATGTTGACCTTGGTGCCGCGGTACGACTCGGTGTAGCCCCGCTGGGCTCCACAGCCCTTGACCTCGGTCACCGTCAGGCCCGACACCCCGCACTCGTCGAGGACGTCCTGGACCTCCTGCAGCTTTTCGTGCCGGATGATCGCCTCTACCTTCTTCATACCGACGCTCCTTCCCGGTGGGGTTTCACGGTCGCGTCACCATACGCCGCCGGGTGGGGGTTGATGGTGGGCATCTCGGCCGGCCGGTAGACGCCGCCGGGGACCGGCATGAAGGCCTCCGGGTAGCCCCACATGCCGTGCTCGCTGATGTCCAGTCCCTCCATTTCCTCGCGCGCCGAGACGCGGAGGCCGACGGTCTGCTTGATCACCCAGAAGACGGCGAAGCTGAGGGCGAAGACGGTGGTGAAGGAGACCGCGACGGCGAGCGCCTGGGCGCCGAGCTGGGCGAAAGAGCCGGTGTAGAAGAACCCGCCCTGGCCGACGCCGTTGAACTTGGCCAGTGCCGGCGCCGTAAAGAGGCCGCAGGAGAGCGTGCCCCAGATGCCGGCGAGGCCGTGGGCCGGCAGCGCGCCGATCGGGTCATCGAGGTACTTGTCGATGGCGAGCACGCCGAACACAACGATCACTCCGGCGACCGCTCCGATGATCACGGCCGCCCACGGCTCGACGTAGCCGGAGGGGGCGGTGATGGCGACGAGGGCCGCGATGGCGCCGTTGCCGATCATGCCCACGTCCAGCGTCCGGGTGACGAAGTAAATGCAGGTCAGTGCCGCCACCGCGCCCGCCGCGGCCGCCAGGTTGGTCGTGACGACGACGTCGGCGAAATGGAGGTTGGTGGCGTTGAGGGTCGAGCCCGGATTGAACCCGAACCAGCCGAACCAGAGGATGAAGACGCCGAGCTGGGAGAGCGGCAGGCTGTGGCCCGGGATCGCGTTCGGCTTCCGCTTCCGCTCGTACTTGCCGATCCTCGGTCCGAGCAGCAGCAGGCCCGCGAAGCCGGCGGTCGCGCCGGTCAGGTGGACGACCGTCGAGCCGGCGAAGTCCTGGGC
>DAIRGV010000003.1:0-90626 GCA_036794405.1 Candidatus Dormiibacterota bacterium | reverse complement strand
CTGCTGCCCGACCGCGTCCGAGATCGAACCTGAGTGTTGTGGAGAACCAGTTTCGCGGATCCACTCGGCAACCGGGAGCCCGATGCGGCCGGGTCGCGTGCTCGCGACGATGATCATCAACTCCACAGGGTCGAGAGGTCGCTTGCGGAGGCAAATATTCCGCTTCGTCCAGCCGCTCCCTGTTACTGAATTTGTTACCGCGGGCGAACCATCCTGTGTGGCGAGTGGGTCGCCTGGTCGTTGGCTGGGTAATGACCCGCTGAACAACACCCAATCGAGCGGGATCCTGTCCTTCCTCGCAGCCCGGGGCACGCTGATCAGCGGCAACACCGTCCGCGCCAACGATATGGGCATCTACACCGACGACGGCATCACGATCCGAGACAACAAGGACAGCGGTAACCGGTCGGTCGGGATCTACGTTGACACTGATGCGACTGGTGCCCACATCACCGGCAACACGACCAACAGCGACGGCGTCTACGGGATCGCGATCGGGCCCGCCTTCCCGGCCGGAATCGGGACGCCGAACCCTGGTGGCAACTTCTTCACCGGGGACACAGCGTTCGGCAACTCCTCCTCGGACCTCTGGCAGAGCCCCGACGCAGGGCCAAACTCCAACCGCGACAACCGGTGCGGCACCGCCACTCCAAGCCGCAGCTACTGAGATTGCCAGGCGGCGACAAGGGCGACGGCGGGGATGGCGGCGGCCAACACCAGGACCGGGCCAGGCCGCGGTCGCTCGAGAAGACTGAGGTGATCTGGTGGCGGCGCCAGGGGCGACCTGGCGCCCGCCACCTCCCTCTCCGGCGGCGGCTGTAGTATCCGGGCCGTGTCCCCCCCTTCGGTGTGCGACTCGACCTGAGCAGCCATGGGTTAGTCAGCCATTCGTGGACGTTGCTGCTCTTCCTCTTGGTGCCGGCCGCCCTCCTGGCGGTCGGCGGGTTCATCCTCGGCTGGGCCTTCCGGAAGGGTTGGGATCGGGCTGCGCCAAGGGGACCGCAAGACCACAGCGCCTGACTGAAATCCAGTCGCCGAATCAGCGGGCGGCGACTGGCTCCCGGGCCGTCTGCGGGTCGGGCTCGATCGCCGGTGCCGGCGCCGGCGGACGGCGCTTCAAGAGCGAGTACACGATCGGCACGACGAGCAGGGTCAGGAAGGTTGACGAGATCATCCCGCCGACGACCACTACGGCGAGTGACTGCGAGATCAGGCCGCCCCCGCCGCCGCTGACCCCGAAGGCGATCGGCAGGAGGGCGACGATCGTCGCCACCGCCGTCATCAGGATCGGGCGGACCCGCACGCTCCCGGCGAGGAGCAGGGCGTCGCGGACGCTGTGGACACCTCCGAACCGCTCGGTGAAGTCCACCAGCAGGATAGCGTTGCTGACCACGATCCCGAACACCATCAGGACGCCGAGAAGCGCCGGGAGTCCGAGAGGCTGCTGGGTCACTAAGAGGGCGAGGCTGGCCCCGACCAACGCCAGCGGCATGCTGAGCAGGATCACGAACGGGGTCACGACCGAGCGGAAGAAGCCGACCAGGATCAGGAAGACCAGCGCCACGGCGACGCCGATCGCCACGAACATCTGCTTGAAGGAATCGGCGATGTCGGCGCTGGCGCCGCCGGTCGTGAGGGTCACGCCGCTGGGCAGGGAGAGACCCTTGAGGTAGGTGGATGAGGCGTGCGCGGATGCGCCGTTGGTGTCCTGGCTCGTGAAGTCGGCCGACACGGTGACGTTGCGGATGCCATCCTGGCGATCGATGCCATTGGGTGCCTGCTGCCGGGTGATGGTGGCGATGTCCCGGAGCTGGGCCCCCGGACCGACGGGGAGCAGGGCGAGGTTGACCTCGGTGACCGCGGCCGGGTCCACCCTCAGAATCACGGGCGGCCCACCGGGACCCAGCGTCCCAAGCGGCTGGGGGACGAGCGCCGCAGCCACCGCGAAGGCCGCGCTCTTCGGCGAAACACCCTTGGCGGAGGCCTTGGCGGGGTCGACCTGGACGGTCAGCTGGGGCCGGGCGGCGGACAGATCGGACTTGACGTTGGCCAGCTCGCCGTCCTTCTGGAGGGCCGCGACCACCGCGTCCGAGGCTTGGCGGAGGGCGCTGTCGTCCCTGCCGGCGAGGGTCACCGCGAAGGCCGATGAGGGCGGCCCGAAGCTCTGCACCGCCAGCGTGCCGTTGCCCCGCCCGTAGAGCTCGTCGAGCGTCCGCTGGAGGCGGGCGCGGACCGCATCGGCCTTCTTCGAGTCCCGCACGATCACGCTGATCGCGGCGACATTCGTCGCCGATGCCAGCGTCAGGCCCTGGAAGTTGCCGCTGCCGACGGTCACGTTGACGACGCGCACGTCACCATCGGCTGTCGCCGCGGTCTCGAAGTCGCGAACCTTCGCCGAGGTCTGGTCGGTGGTCGTGCCGGGCGGCAGGTTGATCGCTCCCGTGATGGTCTTCGAGCCGCCGGAGGAGAAGAAGTTGACGGGGACCTTGGTCACGCTGAACAACGAGATGCCGAGCAGGACGGCGGCCGCGAGGAGGATCAGGGCCTTGTTGCGGGCGCTGCCGAGCGACCATGCCAGCGCCGGCCGGTAGCCGGCCGAAAGCCCACCCTCGCGTGCCGGGCGGGGGATCCGCTGGAGGAAGAAGCTGACCAGCACCGGGACCAGGGTCAGGGAGACGGCAAGTGAAGCGAGGAGGGCGATCACCACGGTCAGCGAGAAGGGCAGGAAGAACTTGCTGATGATCCCGCCCACGGTCCCGATCGGCAGAAAGACGGCGATCGTGGTGAGCGTCGTCGAGAGGACGGGCGCCGAGACCTCGGTCGCTCCCAGGTAGGCGGCATCCCGCGGAGTGCGGCCGGCCTGGAGGTAGCGATAGGAGTTCTCGAGGACCACGATCGCGTCGTCGACGATGCGGCCGATCGCAATCGTCAGGCCTGCCAGCGTCAGGACGTTAAGGGAGTAGCCGAACAACTTGGTGCCGAGCAGGCCCACCAGTACGCTGGTCGGCAGGGAGACCGCCGTCACCAACGTGGCGCGGACGCTGCGAAGGAAGAGGAAGATCACCAGGATCGCGAGGATGGCCCCGATCAGGCCCTCCTCGACGAGGCCATTGATCGAGCTCTTGATCCCGTCGGCGGCGTTGCTGATCACAGTCACCCGGTCGTTGGGGTCGAGCCTGAGCGAATTGATCTTGGCCTGAACGTCGGCGCCCAGGCTCACGGCGTTGGCGCCACTCGCCTTGGTCACCTGGATTGCCAGCGATGGCCGCCCGTCGGTACGGGAGATCCCATTGACGGGTGCAGTCCCTGAGGCGACCGTCGCGATGTCCCCGAGCCGGACGGGACCGCCGGGGCCGCCGCCGACGGTGATCGCCTTCAGGTCATCGGCGGTGCGGGCTGTCGAGATGACCTCCACCGGCACCGTCTCGGTCCCCTGGTTCAGCTCGCCGGCCGGAAGGTCGACCTGGGCGCCGCCCAGCGCACCCTGAACCTGTGCCGCGCTGACCTGCTTCAGGACCATCCGGACCGGGTCGAGAGTGACCGTGACCTGGGGCTGCTCGCCCCCGACGACCTGCACCTGGGCGACGCCGTTGACGCCCTGAAGGGCAGGTGCGATCACGTCCTTCGCCTCGGCCGTAACCCGCGCAAGGTTGCCGTCGTCCGCAGCGACGGAGTAGGTGATGCTGGGAAAGGCGGAGAAGGAGAAGGTCTGGACGACCGGCTTGGCGGCTCCCGGCGGCAGGTTGAGGCGGGCCAGGCGGGTGTTGACGGCGTCGGTGTCGTCCTTCAGCTGGCTGTCCAGGCCAAAGGTGACGGAGACGGTCGAAAAGCCTTCTGAGGACCGGGTCTGGACATGCTTCAGATTGGCGATGCCGCCGAGCGCGGCGCTCATCGGCTGGGAGATGTCGCGGTCGACGACCTCGGGGCCGGCGCCCGGGTCGGAGGTGACGATGAAGACCTGCGGGAAGCTGATGTCAGGAAGCAGCTCCTGGTTGAGGTTGAGAGTGGCGAAAACTCCGGAGCCCATCATCAGGACGGCGACGAGGATGACCACGGGTCGGTTGGTCAGGCACCAGCGGATGATTGCTCGCACGGTCAGTAGTTAACCTCATCGGCGGAAGCCGAATTCCGATTCAACCTGCAGTATTGGCCGCCCCATTTCAGCTTTGCCTTTGGTCGGCCCTCCGGGGTACAGCACCGCCGCCCTCGGGAATGTGACTCGTGTGAGCAGACGCGCCGGGGGGCTCTCTAGCCGGCGCGGCGACTAGGCATGCCGGGGGAGGGTCGATTGGCCCTACTTCATGGCGGTCGAGCAGCCTAGCCTCGGCGCATGAAGCGCATCCTGCTCGCAATCGATCGCGGTGCGGCGTCGTGGGAGGCAACCCGCCTCGTTGTGCACATGGCGCCCGGGCTCAAGGCGTCGGTCACAGTGCTCAACGTGCTCGTGCCCGGAATGCTGGGGAGAGAAGTGAAAGACCAGCGCGAGCGGGAGTACCGGGCCGCTCAGGTGTTGGTCGACGACGTCGTGGAGGAGCTGGTCATGGCCGGCGTGAGGGCGAAAGGAGAGGTGCACAGCTCCAACCCGGATGGGGTCGCCTGCGCGATCGTTTCCACCGCCACCCGTTTCGGCGCCGACCTGATCGTCATGGGCTCGCGAGCTCGCGGCGAGCTGACCAGCCTCCTGCTCGGCAGCGTCAGCCACCAGGTTGCCATGAGCGCCGGCTGTCCGGTCGTCATCGTGCCTCGCGGGGCCATGGCAACCCTCATGCCGCGGCGGATCGTGCTCGTCATCGACGGTGAAGGCGATACCGAGAAGCCGCTGGCCGTGACCGCGGCGCTGGCTCGGGCGTCCAAGGCATCGGTGGAGGTCGTCTGCGTGGGCCATACCCTGGGCGACCTCGACCAGCCGGCCGGCTCTGCCCCCTCCGCTCAACCCGACGAAGCGGCAGTCGCCGCCGCCGTTTCGATACTTGAAAAGGCGGGTGTGGAGGTGCAGTCGCGCATGATCGACAATGTGCGGGGCCTGGCTCCGGAAATCGCTCGAGAGGTGCTGGCGAGCGGGATGGACCTGATCGTCATCGGCTCGCGCTCGATGGGTTGGATCGGAGGTGACATTGCCGCCGGTACGGCTGAATCCGTCATCCGTCGCACGCACCGACCCGTCGTGGTCGCTCCTGCCGGGCGACGCAAGTAGGACGCCCGGTCTCAGCCGACGCCGATCCCCCTGGTCCCCAGGCCCGAGTCTCCTGTCGTAGAGGGCGTCCCGGACTTGAGCCCGAAGAGCAGGCGCATCGGTGCCCAGCGGCGGACGCCGAACTCGTAGAGGCCGAGTGTGAGAACAAAGACGGTCCCCAGGATCGTCGCGAACTTGGGCCACACCCCGAGGTTCCAGGTCACAACGAACGAGGCGACCACCAGCACCACCGGGTGTGGATCACGTAGAAGGGCAGGATCGATTTTTGCGCGTAGTTCACGGCACGGTTGGGGAAGTCGAGCCGGCGCATCCCGAGGTAGAGCACGGCGAGCAGCCAGCACCAGATGTCAAGGCCCCAGAGCAGGGCATAGAGCCCGCGCAACACTGCGGGCACCCGGGCGTCCTCCGGGGCGTGGCCAGGCGCGAAGTAGATCAGTGCTCCGACGCCCAGGATGGCCACCACACCGACCAGTAGGTTCCAGCGTATCTCGCGCCTGATCGACGCTTCAAAGAGCCGGTCGCCAAAGAGTACGGCGCCCCACAGGAAGCGAGTGTGTAGGTGGCGACGTCGGCCCAGTCCAGGTAACCGGGGAAGAACGGCCGCAGCAGGAGCTGGGATCCGCACAGGGGTATGGCGAGCAGGAAGAGACCGCCGCGGCGGTCGGCGACCGAAACCAGCCAGGACGTCAGGCGGCGGCCGCCGGGCTCCCGCAGCCAGATCAGGACGCGGAGGGACGCCACAGAGATCGCGAACAGGTAGCCAAGGAACCAGAGGTGCAGTCAGTACCGGCCGATCCACTGCAGAGTCCACTCGAAGCGGAAGCTGCGGAAGAAATCGACGTAGAACGGCCATAGCCGGCCCAGTGGAGGCGGCGGACTTTGGCTGACGACGAAGCGCTGGACCGGCGAGAGAAGGATCAGGCCGGCGGCCATCGGTACGAGCAGGCGGAGGAAGCGTTCTCGGACGAAATCAACCGCGGAATGGGTGCGGGTTCCGAACCAGGCGTCGGCACCCGCGATCATGAACATTGCCGGGATTCCCCATGGGAAGCCAAAGCCGTCGAAGGCGCCGAGGACGAGGCTGTGCTGCTGGTTGGAGACCAGCCAGGGAGTTGGCGCGAAGACGAGTCCAACGTGGAAGACGCCGATGCCATAGACGATCAGCACCTTCAGCCAGTCGAGGTAGTGGATGCGCTCGGGGGCCAACTGTCCGCCCAGCCAGGGTCTGCGCAGACCTGTTGTGCAGGAACCCACGGGCGCGCTGATTCACGGCCCCTCAGCAGCCAGGCCCCGGTGGTCACGAACCAGATCGTGAGCACGAACGTGAATGGTCGCTGGGAAAGCCCGTCTGGGTAGTGCGCAACCGGGCGCAGGGCGATCGCCAGCAGCTCGATGGCGATGGAGGCGATGCCGGCCGCCAGCCAGAGCTGCCGGGGCGAGGCGATCGAGCGGTCGCGCGACCCGATATGGAGGGCCAGCGGCGCTGCGCTCGCGATTGCAAAGCAGGTCTGAGACACGACCCCGTGGAGGACCGCGGCCGAATGCGAGCCGGGAATCTGCGGGAAGGCTCCGGTGGCGAAGAGGAATATGCCCGCCACAGCGACCATCAGAGCCCCAGGCGCCAAGCATGGTCACCTCGCACCGCCAGCCAGAGCTCCAGCCCGAGAACCACGGTGAGTGCGCCCGGAACGAAAAAAAAGCCCGAGGGCGAAAAGGTCGGCGTGCGGCGTACCGCGGGTGGCAAGATCACTGAAAGGCCGAGTGAGCAGGTTGTAGCCCGGCCGCAGGTTCCCCATGGTGAGGAACTCGGCCCACATCAGCACGGGCGCCGCCAGGGCGGCCATTCCGGCCGTGCGGCGCCAGCCAGGGAATCGCATGCTCACCTTACGCCGCGCCCGGGACCGACTCAAACGCTTCTCTGGTGTCCCTACCTCCGAATCCGAGCCGGCGCCGGAGCCCGGGTCAGGGCTTGTCGACGGCGGCTAAAGATGCGGTGCGGACTTCAGCGATGGCCGCTATCTGGCGATCGGCGGCGTCGTCCCGGAGATGGTGCAAGGCGGACTCGACTGCCACCACACCCTCGACCCGCTGGATGAACTCCATCACCAACCGCGCCAGGCTGCGCTGCTCGACCTCACCGGCGACGTGCACGACCCCCTGGCGGACCTCGATCCCGAGGGCTCCGCGAGCAATCCCGAAGGTGCGCGGCAGGAGCTCTTCATCGATCTCGCGCCGGATCGACTCATCGGAGCGAAGGAAAACCTTCAACAGGTCGCCCCGCGCCACAATCCCCATCAAGCGGCCGTCGCGGTCAGTCACGGGAAGGTGTCGGACCGCCGACTGATGCATGAGTCGGGCAGCCTGGGCGATGGGGGTCCCGGGCGCCACCGTGACCAGGTTTCGACTCATCGCCTCGCCGGCCGTGCGCGCCAGTCCCTTCATTTCCCCCCTACCACCCCGTACCTCCTCTTTGCGGAGCAGGTCGGACTCGCTCAGGATGCCGAGCAGGCGACCAGACCCATCGACCACCGGGAGCGCTCCGATTCGGTGCACGCCCACCATGTCAACGCACTCCTTGAATGGCGTGTCGGCGAGCACATGGACCACGTCTTTGGTCATCACTTCCTCGACCTTCCAGCTCATTTCGGGATCAACCTCCTGTCAGGGACGAGATGGGGCGGGTGCCTGATTGCCGTGGCCGCGCCAGCCACACGGCGACGAGTGTCGCCTCGTCCAGCGGCAGGCGGACCTCTCAAACATTGATCACAGGATCGTCCCGCCAGCGAGCCGGACCTAGGGCCGTTGGGCACGCTCCGAACGGGACCACTCGGCCCCGAGCCGCGGGTGCCTTATCGCTGGAGCCGGTGCGGGTCGGGCCGGGTGGACTCGAGCCGGCGCCTCTTGACGTGCTCCCGAGGCCCGCCGGGGCCGGCGGGATCGAGCCCATCCGGTCCGCCACCGCCCGCCCCGGCCCGACGACGGGAAGCGCTGCGGGACGCGGGTGGGAGAGCTTCCCATGCACAGGGACAGGGTCGGGCGGGGGCCCGGCAACCCCACCGCCGACGAGGGAGCGGAGCGCGTTCAGGATCACGATCACGTCGATCCCCTCCTGCACGACGGCGCCCGCCAACGGCGGCAGCAGGCCGAATGCGGCAAAGACCATGGCCATCATCGAGAGGCCCATCCCGGCGACCACGCTCTGCACCGCGATGTGCCGCGCCCGGCGGGCGATCCGGAGTCCCTCGGCAAGGCGGTCGAGCCGGTCGACGAGGAGCACCACGTCGGCCGCCTCGGAGGAGGCGGTGGCGCCGCGGGCGCCCATCGCGACACCGACGTCGGCAGCCGCCAGCGCGGGACCGTCGTTGATGCCGTCGCCAACCATCACGGTGACTCCGGCCGAGCGCTCGCCGAGGACCGCCTCCACCTTCTCGGCCGGCGATCGCTCGCTGAGAACCGCGTCGGCGCCGATGCTTGCCCCGACCGCATCGGCGACCGCACCCTGGTCGCCGGTGACGACCACCACCCGCTCGATGCCGGCGATCCGCAGCTCGCGAATCGCGCGTGGAGTGTCGGCTCGGATCGGGTCCTCGAGGATCAGCGCCCCGGCCAGCTCGCCGTCGACGGCGACGAACACGTTGGAAGAGAACTCGAGGGCCGCGCGGCGGCGGACGGCCAGGGCCTTCCTGGACAGTTCCCCGGGCACCAGCCAATCGGACTTTCCGAGGGCGACCCGGTGGCCGTCGACCGTGCCGAGGACACCCTTGCCGGCCTCCTCTCGAACCTGCGTCGGGAGGGTCAGCCGGAGCTCGCGATCGCGTGCTGCGTCCAGGATCGCCGTTGCGAAGACGTGCGGAGAGACCTGCTCGAGCGAGGCGGCCAGCCGGAGCAGCTCGTCTCGAGTCAGGTCCGCAAACGATTCGACGGCGGAGACTCGGGGCGTCCCGGCGGTCAGCGTCCCCGTCTTGTCGATGAGGAGGATACGGGCGCGCGCGAGCGTCTCGAGCGCCCCTCCGCCTTTGACCACAATGCCCCGCCCGGCAGCCCGGGAGATACCACCGACGATCGCCACCGGGGCGGCAAGGATGAGCGGGCAGGGAGTGGCCACCACGAGCACCGCCAGGGCTCGGACCGGGTCCGATGAAACCAGACCCGCCAGCGCGGCCAGCACGACGGTCACCGGGAGGAAGATCATCGCGTATCGGTCGGCGAGGCGGACGAAGGGTGCCTTGGTGGCCTGTGCCCCGCGCACCAGGCGGACGATGCCCGCGTAGGTGCTCTCCTCGGCCGACGCAAGCGCCGACATCTCGAAGGGCGGCCCCGCGTTTACGCTCCCGCTCCTGACCTGCTCACCCCTCAGCCGAACGACGGGGATGGCCTCCCCGGTCAGGGCGGACTCGTCGAGGACGGCGGCGTCGTTCTCAACGACGCCGTCGACCGGCACCACCTCGCCCGGCTTGACAAGGAGCCGATCCGCCTTCCCGACCTCCTCCACGGGCACCTCGGCCAACTCGTTCCCCGAGTAGCGATGGACGATCCGCGGGGAGCGAGAGACGAGCGCGGTCAGCTCCCGTCGAGCCCGGCTGTCCGCATAGCGCTCGAGCGCCTCGCCGCCGGCCAGCATCAGGGCCACCACCGCCCCGGCAAGATACTGGCCGAGAAGGAGCGACCCGGCCATCGCCAGCAGGGCGATCAGGTCGACCCCGGTTTCGCCTCGCGCCAGCTCGCGGATGATGCTGGCCGCCAGGGGAACCAGGGCAACCCCGATCGTCGCGGCCCAGACGAGGTCGGCCTCGACCGGATGGCCGGCCAGCTTGAGGACGCCACCGACCACCAGCCCTGCCGCAACCACCTGGGGAACGACCCCGGAGCCTCCCCGCGGGGGCGCCTCGTCCGGGACCGGAGCGGGCCGGTGGGTGCGCGGTCGCCGTCGCGGATGCTCCGCCGCTCGCCAGCGCAGCTCAGTTCTCAACATGTCGAGCGTCCCCGTCAGGAAGCGGCGCTGGTCACCCTGCCGTCGAGTTGCACCAATTCCGATGCGTGGGCCGAGCGGTCAATCAGGACCGCGGCGTCGGCGAGGCGAATGACCCCGTGCGTGACGCTGCCGAGGAACACGCCCGCGAGATCGGAGAGTCCGCGCGAGCCCATCACGATGAGGTCGGTGTCCTGCTCCCGGGCGACCTCGACGATCCGCTCCGGGATCTGTCCGATGAAGCCGATGCGCACCTCGCCCCTGACGTCGATCCCGGCTGCCTTGACGATCCCGATCGCGTCGGCGACCAGCTGGTCGGCATCCTCCTTGGTGACAAGGGGGAAGGCGCTGGCCCGGCCGCGGTCGTGCTCGTGCACGTGCAGAACGTGGACCTTGGCCTGAAACCGCCTAGCTACCTCGATTGCGGTCGGTACCGCATTGCTCGAGCAATCGGAGCCGTCGATCGCGACGAGGATGTTCTTGAACATGGCTTTGGCCTCACAGGTTGGAATTGAATCGACGGCTCCAGTCTCTTCCGGCGGCTGCGCTCGAATGAGGGCCGAAGGTCCCCAGGCAACCGGGCCGATCGCCGCTGGGGAGGGTCATGCGGTTCGCTGCTGATCCATGGAACCCGCCTCCGGGCCTGGCGCTCTCGGCGCTTCCTCCAACCCGGACGGCTCCCGCTGTAGCCGCGGGCGCCCCTAACCTGGCTTCTTCGTCGAGCTGATCAGGGGAGCAGGTCGCTCGGCGACCAGTACCGGCCGATCGCTCAGCTGCATCACCTCGTGACCGATCCCGCCGAGAAAAATCGATGCCAGGTCGGAAAGGCGGCGGGAACCGATGACAACCAGGTCTGCGTTCCAGGCTTTCGCCGATTCGACGATCTCGCGGGCGACTCCCTGCCGGTTCAGGAGCGACGCGCCTTCGGCATTCACGCCGGCTTTCTTCAGCCTTCCGACGATCTCTTCGACGAGACGGGCCGAGTCCTCCTCGGGCTCCAGGAAGGCCCCGCCCATTCCCGAGGGCAGGAGGTAGCGAACGTGAAGCACCAGCACCTGTGCCTCAGCCCGCACCGTGACGGCCGTGGCAGCCTCCACTGAGTGTGGAATCTCCTCCCCGCCCGCGATGGCGAGCAGGATCCGCCTGACCGGCGCACCGGCCCGCTCCCCGGCATGCCGGACGACGAGAACCGGTCGATCGGTAAGGGCGATCACCCGATGACTGACGCTGCCGAGGAACAGGCCACGAAAGTCGGAGAGGCCGCGGGTGCCGATCGCGATCAGGTCGGCACCGTACTCCTTCGCCGCCAGCGCGATCTCCGCCGCGATCCCATCCTCGGGGGCGTTCCTCAGCTCGTATTCCGCGTCAACGCCCGCCTCTGTCAGCCGGCAACAACTTCCTGAAGCAGCTCGCGGGCATCCTTGGGCATCTCCATCATCTCCATCTGCCCCTTCTCAGGTCCGGCGATCTCCAGGTTCCAGACGTGCGTGACGAGAACTTCGGCGCCGTTGAGCAAGGCCAGCCGCGCCACCGCCGGCGCTGCCGCCCTCGAGTGCTCGGACCGATCGACCGCGAAGAGGATCTTTCGGAATGTCCCGGTTCGCATCTCCCGGGCAGGATCTCCCTCCTTGGTGGCATAGGCCAAGGCCAGTGGTCCCCGCATCTTTGGGACCGCCAGTCGGCGGCTGGACGGCTACCGTTCCGACCGGCCGGAGAGTTGCGAGCCGCAGTCGTCCGCACGGCCAGGATCTTAATTAAGCCTAGCAGGAGTATCAGATAAGAGGTCATTAAGACTTCACTAAATAGCGGCCTGCGGGAAGGGCCGCCGCCCCCGCCCGCGCACCATCCGGCCGTGGATACTTCTGACGTGGACGAAGTGAAAGCCTCAAACGCCGCCCTTATCGAGCGTTTCTACGCCGCCTTTGCTGCGCGTGACGGAGGGGCGATGGCAGCCTGCTACAGCGACGACGTCAGGTTCGACGACCCCGTGTTCCCGGGCCTGCGCGGACGCGAGGCGGGTGGGATGTGGATCTACCTGACCGGTCGCTCCGCCGACCTCCGCGTCGAGCTCTTGGAGCACGACGCCGACTCTGGGCGGGGATCAGCGCGCTGGGTGGCCCGTTACACCTTCACCCAGACCGGACGGCGGGTGGTCAACGAGGTGCGGGCTGAGTTTCGCTTCGCCGATGGTCTCATCGTGGAGCATCGAGATATTTTCAGCTTCCATCGCTGGGCCGGCCAGGCACTGGGGCCGATCGGCCTGTTCCTGGGTTGGACGCCGATGCTGCGGGCGGCGGTTCGACGTCAGGCCCGCGACGGCCTCGAAAAGCTCCTCGCGCCCAGTTGACTCCTCTGGCGCGAGGGCGGTCTCCGGCAGCGTCAACTCGACGCCGATTGCGCTGCTCCGGGAAGCGGTACCGGTACCGACATGAGGGGCACGAACTGGTGGGCTGCGTGCATATCCCGATCGTGGATCGATCCCTGCGGTTCTCGGCGCGGGTAGGAAATCTTGATGACTTGGAGATTCGGCATCCGAAAGATCCGGATCATCGTGGCGGGGACCTTGTAGAGGCCCGAAAGGAGTTCGGGGGTGAGAAAATTCTCGGCGGCGGCAAGTTCGTAATCCGGGTCGTTCCTGAGGAAGATGTCGATCGTCACCCAGAACGGCCCGGCGTTCTTGGAGCGGATCTGATCCGCCAATTGCCCCAGTGTCTGGTGGGTGGTCATCGGTTGGCGAGCTCCAGGCGGAACAGCTCCATCGGGGAGTCGACCTCGACTGCGTGCTGCAGCACGAAGGCATACACCTTCCCGCGCTCCATCTCTGCCGGAGACGAGGAGAACGACCAGCTGGGCAGATGTTTCATGTCCGGCAGCGGATGGTGCAGCAGATAGGGATTGGCGAGTTTCGCGATGGTCGTTGCCGTCTCCTGGTCGGATGCCGTTGCGGAGAAGACAACCCCGATCTCACGGGCGGGGCGGGGATCGTTATCAAGGTCCCCCAGCACCGCGTTGTACCCATACGGTGTCAGGACGATGTCGTACTGAGAGGCGTTCAGGCCGAGTACCAGCTGGATGCGCCTGGTCAGAAACGCCTCGAGGGAAGTGAGCCACTCGTCGATGCGTGCGACGACGGCGTTGTCCCGGATGCCGACGATGCTCACGGTCTGGTAGCCCGCGACGGCCGAACCTTCGAGCTTGATGGTGTACGCATCCACCGTGAAACGGGAGCCTTCAACCCTGACCCGGCGGTCATCAAGCGCGGTGTAGGTGGCATCGGTGACGTCCAGCCAGCCCGCCGGCTCTCGCATCCGGAACGGATCAGCGTTCTCGTAGAGCATGTGCGCCGCGACCGATCTGGGGGTGCAGGCGGCCCGCTCATCAAGGGGTTCAACCTCGAAGCCCTGGTGGTCGATGCTGACCAGCACACCGCCCCAGTCGTTGCCCGTGGTGCACAATCCCCCACATTCGGCTGTCTTGCCGGCATGCCAGGCTGGTCCCGGAGGCATTCCGCGGAACAGGGGCACCGCGGCAATCACCGCCGCGTCCGTGCAGCGTCCGGCCAGGACCACGTCGGCACCCGCTTCGAGAGCCTGGACGAGGGGCTCGTGACCCATGAGTCCCACGATGTGCTCGCAGCTGTCGATCTGCTCCCGCGTCAGTTCCTCCGCCGGCGGCAGAGCGATCGCCCGCCCATCCTCGATCTTTCGATGCAGGACCTCGGCGCTCAATTCGCTGTAGATCCGGGCAACCCGCAGTTGGAGGTTGTCCTCGGCCGCGATCTGCCGGCACATCCCATCCACCCAGGCGACGCCGTCATCCGTTCCAGATGTCCCGCACGACCCGACGATGACGGGTATGCCGGCGCGGCGCGCGTGCCGGATGATGCTGCGCAGGTCATGGAGTACCGCAGCCCGCGCCGTCTTCGGCTGCGAGGCTCCGAGGTAAAACGGTCCCGAGTCGGTGGATCCGGCATCGACGGCGATGACGTCAGCGCCGAGCGCGATGCCTCTGGCGATGGTCTCATCGGGGAAGCCGGCACCGAGCATGCCGACCGGGACCAGGACCTTGATGGATTCCGCCCCAGATCCGCTTCTCGCCGTCATCTCCTCTCCAGCGATGCGTATCCGCGCGTCGCCGACGGTTGCCTTGCCTGGTCCTAGCGGAAGATGTCGTTGGGCAGGAAGGCGGAGACGACCCAGTTGGGGGCGTCGACCACCTCGCTGATCTTGAGGTCGACCGCGACTGAGCAGAGGGCATAGGCCTCCTGCGGGTCGAGCCCGAAGCGGCGGGTGAGGTGCACGATCATTCGCTCGATCGCCTGGCGGGTCGCGGCCATGAGGTCAGGCGCCACTCCGGTCGTGGCGTGGTACCCGGCCACGCCGGCTTCCCGCCGCTCCAGGGGACGCGTCACGTCGAACTCGGGGGCATCGACGTCCATGTCGCGCCGGACCGTGAGCCGGACGGTGACCTTCGCCGGCGACTCGATCGCCGTCCCACAGACCTCTCCGTCACCCTGGGCGGCGTGGGTGTCACCGATGCCGAGAAGCGCCCCCTCCACCTCGACCGGCAGGTAGAGGGTTGCGCCCTCGCCGAGCTGCTTGACGTCCAGGTTTCCGCCGACCCTCCTGGGAGGCACGACGCTGTGGATTCCGGGTTCCGCCGGGGCCAGCCCGATCACGCCGCAGAAGGGTTGGAGCGGGACGCTGATCCCGTCGCGAAACTGGGCGCGACCATCGTGGCCGATGTCCCAGAGCTTCAGCCAGGGGCTCGTGAACTGGTCGGAAAGAAGGCCGAAACCGGGGAAGATCGCCGTCCAGCCGTGGGCGCTCATCTCCATGCGCCGGATCTCGATCGCCAGGACATCACCCGGCCGCGCGCCCTCGATGTGGATCGGCCCGCAGGTGGGGTTCACCCTGTCGAAGTCGAGGTTCGCGACCGCATCGAGCCCTGACCCCGACCCGATCTGTCCCGCCGACGCATCGGGTACCGCGAGCGTGAGCTCCGCGCCGGATTGGACGGTCACGACCGGCTCCCGTTCGTTCGACCAGTTCAGCTGGGTCCGGTTGACGACCTCGTGAATGGAGGCCGCACTGGACTTCCGCCTGCCGCCGTCATCGGCATCACTCATAGCTTCATGGTCGCAGCTATCGGGTGGTCGCCGTGGCCGCCGCCGGGGTGGGATGGTGAGGTTACGAAAAACTGGTTTTCCAGTTTCCCGCCGAGAGGATAAGCTTTTCGCCATGAGCTTGAGCACGATCCTCCTGATCTTGGCGTTCATCGCGTTCGTACTTGCCGCGATCGGTTGGGGTTACAAGAAGACCAACCTGCTGGCCATCGGTCTGGCGCTGTGGGTGCTTTCGATCCTGATCACCCAGGTTCACCTCGGATAGCGTCCAACAGCCGCTGAACTGGAATCTTCGGCGCGGAGGCAGAGCCGACTCGCGGTAGCCGCTGTCGGTATACGCTACTGCGCCTCTATCAGCTTCACCTGGAGACGTGGCGTGGCCAGATCGCTCTTCGTCGTCGCAGTCGGAGCGGCTCTTGCCGCACTCCTCGCGCTGTCTTCCGCATCCGCCTTTGCGGCCGGCCCCTACCTGGCGGGCCAGACGGGTTATGACATCGGCTGGCCGCAGTGCGGCTCCGCCTATCCCGCCGGTGCCTTCGGGATTGTCGGCATCAGCCATGGCCGGCCATTCGACGTCGTCAATGGGACTCCCAATCCGTGCCTTGCTCCCGAGTACGCATCTCAAACCGGTCACGGCATGTACCTGAGCACCGGCTACGACCCGATCTACTACACCGAGCACGCAACCTCGGATTGCGTGCAGAGGTCGACGACGCTGCCGATCGACATCGCGCACCAGCAGGCATGGGCGATCGGCTGCAGCTGGGCAGTGGACCAGCAGCAGTTCGCCGCCACGGTCGGTTCCGCCGCGCCGGTGGCCTGGTGGCTGGATGTCGAGAGCGCCAACAGCTGGTCGACCTCTGATCTCACCTTGAACAGCGAAACGCTCCAGGGCGGCGTCGACAAGCTCTCGGTGCTCACGCCCGGGATCCCGGTCGGTGTCTACTCAACTCGTTCGCAATGGGCAGCGATCGCCGGGACCAACCATGTGGCGGGACTCGCGGCGGACTGGGTCGCCACCGGGGCGGCGAGCCAGCGCAAGGCAGCCCGGTACTGCACCGGCAGCTTCACGGGTGAACCGGTCTGGCTCGTTCAATGGGTTACGACAGCCGACCATGACTACGCCTGCTGAACCGATGGCTCGGCGTGGCCGGCTTGACTGCGCAAACGTCCTTCGCTAGCCTCTGAGGGTGGTGTTCGAGGTTCGCGTCAGGAAGGTGGAGCTCCCGCGAGGAGCTTGCCGATCGGAGACCGCACCTTGAGTCCGGAGCGCTGCTGAGCACCCAGTAATACCGAGCTTCGAAGAGGGCCGTGTGGTTTCCACCACACGGCCCTTTATTTGTTCGCCAAAACCGCCGAGGTCTAATTCGTGAACAAGCGACTCAGTCCCGACTTCTGGAAATTCTTCATCGGTCAGACCATCTCGAACTTCGGGGGGTCGATCACGGCCTTCGCGCTCCCGCTGCTGGTATTCAAGCTGACCGGCTCGCCGATCAGCCTCGCGATCACGACTGCAGCCACCTTCCTGCCCTACCTCCTGTTCGGGCTCGTGATCGGTGCCTGGACCGACCGGACCGACCGCCGGCGCCTGATGATCGCCGCGGATCTTCTTCGCGCGTGCGTGATCGGCAGCATTCCACTGGCCTACGTCGGCGGATACCTGAACGTCGGGTGGATCTATGCCGTCGCCTTCCTGCATTCCCTCCTCTCGATCGCATTCGACGCCGGCCAGTTCGCTGCCGTTCCATCGCTGGTCGAGGGTGATGACCTGGTCACTGCGAACGGGCGCATCCAGGCCAGCTTCGAGGCAGCCTCCATCAGCGGGCCGTTCCTCGCCGGCCTCGCGCTCCTGGCCTTTCCGCTCCAGGTGATCTTCTCGGTCGACGCGGCGTCCTTCCTCATCTCGGCAGCATCGCTGGCCTGGATCCGGGCCAGCTTCAATGGGCCCGGCAAGCCGCGCTCGACGCACATCTTTCGCGACATCGCGGAGGGCCTGCGCTACGTCCTGGGTCATCCGGTGCTGCGGATGATCTCGGCCATGATGGCGCTCTACAACTTCTTCAACAGCACGAGCTACGCGCAGGTGGTCCTCTTCGCCAAGGTACGGCTGACCGCCAACGACGCCGAGATCGGTTGGCTCTTCTCGGCCTCGTCGCTGGCCGTGATCGGTTTCTCGCTCCTGGTCGGGAGGCTGCGCAAGCGCTTCCGCTTCAGCCAGATGATCCTTGGAGTGTTGATGGCGACGGGGCTTCTCCTGGTCGTGTTCTCACAGGTGCGGGTGTTCTGGATCGGCCTGCTCGTCTGGTCCCTATGGGCCGGCGTCGGGTCGATGTTCGATGTCAACACGATGAGCCTGCGGCAGGCGATCGTCCCCAACGAGATGCTGGGACGGGTCATGACCATCGCCGGGGTGCTCGCCTGGTCGGCGATCCCGCTCGGCACCCTGGCGGGCGGCTTTGCAATCCAGTACTCCGGCAACGTGGCCCTCGTCTATCTCGTCATCGGCGTCGTCACCTTCCTGATCCCGCTCGGGTTCTGCTTCACCGCCCTCGGGCGAGCCGAGGAGTACCTGCCCGCTGGTCGCAGATCGACCGCGGACGGGGCAGGTGAGGAGGCCAGTTAGCGAAAGACGGCGCTCGCATCCCCCCGCCATTGGAGAGTTGATCGCAAGGCGTGGTTGCGCGGTCGAACAAGGCCGCCGCACTGGCGGACCGCGACACGCGTTACGGTTCCCGGGGTGCGGATCAGGCGACAGTCGGCTGCCGAGGCGATCGTCGTTGCGCTGAGGGGTGAGATCACGAGCGGCACGATCGCGCCGCTCGCCCGCCTGATCGAGGCGGACCTTGCGGAACGTCTGTCCGTGAGCCGAACCCCACTTCGGGAGGCGCTGCAGCAGCTCGAGACGGACGGCTTCCTGGAGCGGCTGCCGAGCGGCGGCCTCATCGTCACCGGGCTCGATTCCAAGGACGTCGGCGATCTCTTCTGGCTCCGCGCGATCCTTGAAAAGGCCGTGGTCGAGGACGTCACCCGGAGGGCCACCGAGGAGCAGATCGACCACCTGGCCGCGGTCGTCGACGGGATGGACGCCATGAAGGCACACCCGGACCGCTTCCTCGCCTTTGGCCGGAAGTTCCACGAGGACCTGGCCGACCTGTTCGGGAACGCCCGCTGCCGGGCGATCCTGGAACAGGCGCGCCTTCACGTCGACCGTTACTGGGCCGTCACCACCGCCCGGCGACCGGAACGGACCAGCCTGGCCACCACCCAGCACCGGGGCATCCTCGCCGCGATGCGTGAGCGCAACGCCGCCGCCGCCGGTGAGCGGATGAAGGCGCACATCCTGGCCGAGGCCGAGGTCTGCCTCGAAACCGTCCGTGCCATCGAGGCCGACCTCTAGGCCCAGCGTCAGCGCAGTGCGGTCGGCGATGATGCTGGCGTGACCACCCCCGGCCGCGACCGGATTCGAATGACCCCGGAGGAATTGGCGGAGTTCCTCGCCGGCGAGCACACGATGACGGTGGCGACGATCGGACCGGGCGGCCGCCCCCACCTGATGCCCGTCCACTATTTTCTCGACTCCGGCGGCGCGCCGGTGACCTGGACCTACGCCAAGTCCCAGAAGACGGTGAACCTCGAGCGGGATCCGCGGGCGACGCTCCAGGTCGAGAGCGGCGACGCCTACCGGGAGCTGCGGGGGGCGATGCTGGAGGCGGATGCCGAGATCATCCGCGACGTCGCCGCGGTGACCGGGATCGGCCTGCGCGTCATCGCCACCTATGGTGGCTCCGGGGCCCGGCCGGCGGAGGTGTCGGAGGCCGACCGCAAGCGGATCCTGGTCCAGGCGCCCAAGCGCGTCGGTCTTCGCTTCCACGTCACTCGCGCCGTGACCTGGGACCACCGCAAGCTGTCGTGACGGAGACCGGTCCGGACGCAGCCCAGCTGCTCCGGATCTGGACCCGGATCGGGCTCCAGTCCTTCGGCGGTGGGCAGGCGGTGCAGCTCTACGCCTATGAGGAGCTGGTCGATCGGCGCCGGTGGCTGCGGGCGGAGGACTGGGCCGAAGCCTGGGGCATCTGCCAGATGGTTCCCGGGGTCAACGTGGTCGCGGTCGCTGCCCTGACCGGCTACCGGCTGGCGGGTTGGGCGGGCGTTGGGGCGGGGGTGGGCGGCCTGATCGTCCCCAGCGTGCTGATCACGATCCTGATGACCGCCGGCTTCGTCCACATCCGGGACCTGCACTGGGTCCGGACCGGCCTTCATGGGCTCGTCTTCGCCGCGGCCGGTGGCAGCGTGATGGTCGGCTACCGCCTGATCCGTCCCCTGCTCGGGATCTCCCGCCGCGAATCGCCCATCACCCTGGCAGCGACCATCGCCGTCGTCGCCGGCGCCGCTCTCCTTGCGCTCAGCGGTCGGGTCCCCCTGCTGGCCGTGCTCCTCGGCGCCGGCGCGCTGCTGGCCGCCGTCGTAACCCTCGCGGAACGGTCGGCTGACCAGGTCGAGGCCGGCCGATGATCGACGGGCTGACCTTCTTCTGGCTGGTGCTGCGCGCTTCCCTGCTCTCATCTGGCGGGTTGGGCAATCTGCCGCTGCTGCACCAGGACCTGCTCGCCCGCCACTGGGCGAGCGACCGCGACTTCGCCAGCGCGCTGGCGATCGGCCAGGTAGCGCCGGGGCCGAACGGTCTCTGGGTGGTGGCGCTGGGTTTCCTCGTCTACGGCCTGCCGGGCGCTGCGCTGTCCGCCGTCGCCGTGGTCGCGCGCCGCTCCTGGTGGTGCCGGTCGGCCGCCTTCACAAGCGTTACGCGGGCATCCCGGCGGTCCGTGGGTTCATCCGCGGCCTCACCCTCGCGCTGGCGGGGAGCGTGCCCGTCGTCTTCCTCCGGGTCGCTTACAACAGCTACGGCCTCGACTGGCTGGGAGTGGGAATTGTCGTCCTCACGGTTGCGCTGATCGCCAGCCGGCGGGTGCCGATCATCGCCGCTCTCGCGCTGGGAGCCGGGATCGGGATCGCCGGATACCGCTGAGGGCAGGCCTCAGGCGCCCTTTCCGTCCGACTGGCCGGGAGGAGCCGCGTCGATCTCGGCCAGGTGCTCCCGGTTGATCTCGAGGAACCGCTTCAGGGTGCCGAAGCCGGTGACGTGGCCGCCGCCGGCCCCCACCAGCTCCATGGCGTGGCGGCCATTGGCGGCGGCGGCGGCGAGGTCGATCCCGGTGTGGACCCCGGAGGATTCGAAGAGATAGACAAGGTCCTCGGTCGCTACGTTGCCCATCTCCGTGGTGTGGATCGGCATCGCGATCCCGCCCCCGATCCCGGCAGCCGACCCGTCGAAGCTGCGGGCTCCCGCTTCATAGCCGGCGAAGGCGTTGCCGAGCGCGGTCCCCGCCAGCGTATGGAGGTGAAGCCCGAGGAAGACGTCGGGCCAGCGATCGAGAACGGCGGAGCAGCGTTCCCGCACCAGCCTCGGCCAGGCGAGGCCGATGCTGTCCGAGAGGTGGATGTCGCGGATTCCGAGCTGGACCCCGCGCTCGGCGATCCGGAGCACCGACTCGAGCGGGACCAGCCCGTCGTAGGGACACACGAAGGAGATCGCCATGCCGAGAGCCACCTCGGTGTTTCCGCGCGCCGCCGCCAGCTCGACCGTGCGTTCGATGTCGCGCAGGTTGTCCTCGATCGTCATGTTGGAATTGAGCCGCTGGTAGGTCGGGCTGGCGGCGATCAGGCAGGAGATCTTGGGCACGCCCGCCGCGATCGCGCGCTCCGCGCCCCGGAAGTTCGGCACCAGCGCGCGCAGCTTGGCGCCGAGGCCGCGCCCGACCACCGCCGCCGCCACCTGCTCGGCGTCGGCCAGCTGAGGGATGACGCGGGGATGGACGAACCCGGTGATCTCGATCTCGGGCACCCCGGTTCGCGCGACCCGTTCGATGAAGTCGACCTTCTCCGCGGTGGTGGGCTGGCGCAGTCCGGGCTCGTAGAGGAGCGTCTGGAGGCCGTCCCGTGGAAAGACCTCGGCGATCCTCACGGCTCGTTCGCTGTCGTTTTGACTCACTTCAACTCCTTCGGGTCTTCCGCGTACCGCTGGTCGAGATCGGTCCAGGCGGCGAGGTTGACGATGGCATCGCGCTCGGCGAAGGACGCCAGCCGGTCCCGCACGGCGGCGGAGGATCCGTCGCGGCGGAGGACCTCCGCGACCGTCTCCATGGCGCGGATCGCCGCGCGCTGGAGGTCGGAGGGGACGACCATCAGGCGGTAGCCCATCGCGGCCAGGTCGGCCGCCGGGAGGAGCGGGGTCCGGCCGCCCTCGAACATGTTGATGAGGAGCGGGGCGTCCACCGATCGGGCGATGGTCTCGATCTCCTCGCGGCTGGTCGGCGCCTCGATGAAGACGATGTCGGCGCCAGCCTCCGCGTACATCCGGCCGCGCCGGATGGCCTCCTCCAGACCGGCCTGGCCGCGGGCGTCGGTGCGGGCGATGATCAGCATCTCCTTCCGAGTGTCGACGGCCGCCCCCAGCTTTTGGACCATCTCCTCGGCGCTGATCAGCTCCTGGCCCGCGTAGTGCCCGCACTTCTTGGGCGCGACCTGGTCCTCGAGGTGGATCGCGGCCGCGCCGAGCCGCTCGAACTCGCGGACCGTCCGCACCACGTTGACAGCGTTGCCGTAGCCGGTATCCGCGTCGGCGATAACCGGCAGCGAGGTGGCGTCGATCACCTCCCGGAGCCGGGCGAGGACCTCGGTCATCGTCAGCAGGCCGAGGTCCGGGACGCCGCTGCTCCGCGCGACGGCACCGCCGCTGCAGTAGAGCGCCGTGAAGCCGGCGGCCGCAGCGATCCGCGCCGAAAGACCGTCATAGACCCCGGGGGCGACGACAATTCCGTCGCCGGTCAGCAGCTCCTTGAGCTGGGCGGGGCCGTTCACAGCTTCCCTGCCAGGTCGGCGACCGGCAGCTCGTCCAGCCGCTTGACGAGGTCCACCAGGCGAACGGGACCGCCGAGGCTCACGAACTTGGCCTCCAGCTCGGTCCAGCTCGACGGCCCCGCGTAGTCGGGGCGGCGCAGGGCCCGCTTGCCACCGTCTCGAAGGAGGACTTCGATCCGCACACCCTGGTGCTCGGGGAAGGCGGCGCTGAGCTGGGGATCCTCATGGACCTCGACGCGCTGGAGAAGAGCCTGCACATCGTCCCGGTTGACGCGCCCTTCCGCGTACTGGGCCGGCGTCATCTCGCCGTCGATCAGCGCCGCCGCGACCAGGTAGGGCAGCGAGTGATCCGCCTCCTCCTTCGTCCGGACCCGCTTCTTGTCGCCCGCGCCCGGTCCGATGATCTCGTAGGCGACGTCAAACACGTGGAGGTCGAACCGCTCCACGTCCTCCGCGCGCAACCCGCCTTCGCGGAGCTCGAACACCGCGTCCAGAGTTGACTGGGCATGGCCTTCGGCGTTGTAGCGCTTGATGATCGTCAGCTGCACCGCCTCCAGGTCCTCGGCCGACCAGTCGAGTTCGAACCGGCCCGCGATGCTGTCCATGAATCCCTTGCTCCCCTCGAAAACCTCCATCGGGCCGGTGATCCCGCGGCGAGCGAGGAAGGCGGCGTGAATCGCTCCGAAAGCCACGTTTGGATACGCCAGCCCTTTCCAGTTCGAGAGAGAACCGGTCCGAGTCACCCGAAGAGCGTTGAAGGCCGTGCCCGAGATGGCGATCGCGTTTGCCGTCCGCTCGGCATCGAGACCGAGGACCCTGGCGACCCCGGCAGCGGCCGCATAGGTCCCCTGGGTGGAGTGGTCGAATCCCCTGCCCCGCACCGGCGCCACCTGGCTGAGGCGGACCTGGACCTGGTAGGCAACCGCCAGCGCGGTCAGCAGGTCAGCTCCCGAGGCGCCGGCGTACTCGGCCGCGGCCAGCACCGGAGCCAGGTTGTCGCTCGGGTGGCAGGCCTCCCCGCGGCCGAGGAAGGCATCGTTGTAATCGAGGTAGCGAACCGCCGCTCCGTTATGGAAGGCGGCCCGATCGGGGCTGGTGCGGCCGCCGCCGACCAGGGTCGCCAGCGGACGGCCCCCGAAGTCCTCGGTGTGCTCGCGGATGGCTGTGACGGGCGCCGCGCCGAGCGCGCCGTAGGCGCAGCCGAGCGCGTCCAGCACGCGCTTCTTCAGGGCTTCCTGGGAGGCCCGGGTGACGCGGTCCCAGCGAGCATCGGTTACGAAGGACGCCAGCTGTTGGACGGCGGTCATACGACGCCCTCCGCGCGCAGGGAGGCGATCTCCTCAGCGCTGAGACCGATCTCACCGAGCACCTCGTCGGTATGGGCTCCCAGCGCCGGCCCGGTGGTCCGGACACGACCTGGCGTATCGCTGAAGCGAGGGACCACGTTGGCGAGGCGCATGCTGCCGAAGTCGGGATCCGCAACCTCGATGAGGTCCTCCCGGGCCGCGAAATGAGGATTCTTGAAGATGGTCGGGATGTCGAGGATCGGGCCCACCGCAACCTGGGCGTCGTTCATCACCCGGATCACCTCGTCGCGCGGGTGGGCGCCCATCCAGGTCCCGATCTCCGTGTCAAGCGCCTCCACGTTCTCGATCCGCAGCTCGTTGCTGGCAAAGCGCGGGTCGGTCGCCAGCTCGGGCCGGCCGATCGCCTGGCAGAGTCGCGCCCAGATCACGGGTGTGCTGCCGGAGAGCGAGACCCACTGGCCGTCCCCGCAGCAATAGGTGTTGCGGGGCGCGACGTGGGAACTCCGGTTGCCGATCCGGCCCGAGGCGATGCCGAGCTGGTCGTAATCGATCAGGGCCGGCTCAAGGAGCCGGAAGAGCGGTTCGTAGAGCGAGAGGTCGATCACCTGACCCCGCCCTCCGTTATTGGCGCGGCCGTAGAGCCCAACCATGATTGCGTAGGCGCCGGTGATGCCCGCGATCCCATCCCCGAGGGGGAGGTTGGCCAGCGTCGGCGGTCCGTCCGCCTGCCCGACCACGTGCGCGAAGCCGGAGAAGCCCTCGGCGACGGTGCCGAAGCCGGGCTGGGCGCTGTAGGGGCCAGTCTGGCCATAACCCGTTACCCGGAGGATGACGAGGCGCGGGTTGACGGCAAGGAGCACCTCCGGCCCCAGTCCCCAGCGCTCCAGGGTGCCGGGACGGAAATTCTCGATCAGCACGTCGGCGGTCGCGATCAGTGACCGGAAGACCTCGACACCCCGGGGCTTGCGGAGGTCGAGGGTGAGAGACCGCTTGTTGCGGGAGAGGGACTTCCACATCAGCGGGATGCCGTTTCGCTTGGTGCCCCAGCGACGCTGGTGGTCGCCGATCACCGGCTGCTCGATCTTGATCACGTCGGCGCCGAACTCGCCCAGGTAGGAAGCCGCCCAGGGCGCAGCCATCAGGGTGGCCGCGTCGATGATCCGGACGCCGTCGAGGGGGAGCGATCGGCCCGCTTCCGACATCGGATTTATCACCTCACGGTTGGTCCACCAGGCGGACCTGAACAGATGGTATCGAGCGATCTCGCCGCTACTGCCGGCGCCCCTCCGATGATACCGAGTCTGAAAACTGGAGGGCGAGGTCCACGTGGTGGTACTCTCGATCGATGTCCGGCGACTCGCCGGGGCAGCTGGAAGGGCTTCGGGTTCTCGAGCTCGGATCCTTGATCGCCGGCCCCTTCTGCACCCGCCAGCTCGCCGACATGGGCGCCCGCGTCCTCAAGATCGAACCCCCCGGAGCCGGCGACGCCCTTCGCAACTGGAGCGTTGTGACCGACGAGGGCTCGCTCTGGTCGATGGTGCAGTCGAGGAACAAGGAGTCGGTCGCCATCGATCTCCGCCGGCCCGAGGGACAGGACCTGGTCCGGCGCCTGGCTGCGCGGGTCGACGTGCTGGTCGAGAACTTCCGACCGGGCCGCCTCGAGTCCTGGGGCCTCGGCCCGGACCGGCTTCGGGCGGCGAACCCCAAGCTGGTGATGGTCCGGATCTCCGGCTTCGGGCAGGACGGGCCGTACCGCGACCGCCCCGGCTACGGCAGCACCGGCGAGTCGATGGGCGGCCTGCGCTACGTCACCGGCTTCCCCGACCGGCCGCCTCTCAAGATGGGCGTCAGCATCGGCGATGCCGTGGCCGCCCTCTACGCCACGATCGGGACTCTGGCCGCCCTCCGCCGGCGGGACGCGACCGGGCAGGGGGAGGTGGTGGACGTGGCCCTCCATGAGGCGGTGTTCAGCCTCCTCGAGGGCATCCTCCCGGAGTACGCGCACTCGGGCGTGGTCAGGGAACGGCAGGGAAACTCGCTTCCCGGCTCGGCCCCCTCCAACAGCTACCCGACTTCCGACGGGCGCTACCTGACCATCGGCGCCAACGGGGAATCGATCTTCGCCCGGTTCTGCTCGGTGATCGGGCTGCCGGACCTTCCGACGGATCCGCGGTTCGCCGGCAACCAGGCCCGGCGTGCCAACGCGGTGGCGCTCGACGAGGTCATCAGCGAGTGGACGCGCAGGCACACCGTGGAGGAGATCTGGGAGCTCCTCAACGAGGCGGGAGTGCCGGCCGCGCCCGTCTACAGCATCGCCGACATCGTCCGTGACCCGCAGTTCCTGGCCCGCGGCATGATCCTCGAGGTCGAGGGGCCAGGATCGGTCGGAAAGATCTCCATGCCGGGCTTCGTGCCCCGCTTCAGCGAGGCGCCGAGCCGGCTCCGGTGGATCGGCCCCCAGGTGGGCGAGCACACGGCCCGCGTTCTCGGCGAGGAGCTCGGGCTCTCGGCCGAGGAGCTGGGCACGCTGGCCGCGGCGGGGGTCATCGGCGTCGCCGAGGACCATCGGCGATGAGCGAACCGGCGTCCCCGGGAGGGAGCGTCCGCAGCGTCACCCGTGCTCTCCAGATCCTGGCCGCCTTTGACGACGAGCATGCCATCTGCTCGCTGACCGAGCTGCTCGAGCGCGCTCACCTGCCGAAGACGACCGCGCTCCGGCTCATCCAGTCTCTCCTCCGCAACGGTTTCCTCTTCCGCCGCAGTGACGGCCGCCTTTGCCTCGGGCCGGCGCTGATCAGGCTCGCGCGCGCCGTCGACGTGGCGTGGCGGCTGCCGCTGGCTGCCGACGCGACCATGGAGTCAGTCCGGGCGCGGACGCGGGAGACCGTGAACCTCTACCTCCTGGAGGGGATGTCGCGAGTCTGCGTCGCCCAGAAGCAGGGCCCGCAACACATCCGGTTCGTGATTCCGGTCGGGGTTCGACTCCCGCTCTGGGCGGGTGCCGCCGGCAAGCTGCTGCTGGCTCATGGCGACCGCGATTTCTTCGAATCGGTGCTCAAGGCCTCGGGAATGGAGGAGGACTTCAGCGCCGGCCTGGCGGTGGAGCTCGTCCAGATCCGCACCCAGGGCTATGCGGTCAGCCGCGACGAGCGGGAGCGGGGGGCATCCTCGGTTGCCGCGCCGATCATCGACCGGCGGGGAGGCGTGACCGCCGCCCTCTCCGTCTCCGGGCCGACTTCTCGCTTCACCGACGACCGGGTGGCCGATTTCGCCGCCGTCCTCACCGAGGCGGTCCAGCAGATGGCTGCCGCGCTCACCGGAGGGGCCGATCCGGCCTCACCGGGAGCACCGATCGAACGCTCCGAAGTGGGCCTGTGAAGGGGGCGCCCCGCGGGCCCTCGCCCCGCTGGACCGTACTTGCCGTCGCGCTGGCCGTCCAGACCGCGACCTCGATCGTAGCCGCGGCGATGGCCGTCCTCCTGCCGTTCGTCAAGGACGAGTTCCGCCTCACCTTCGCCCAGGCCGGGCTGGTCGCGAACTTCTCCTTCGTCGGCGGCTTCCTGGTCATCGCGCTCGCCGGCCTCGCGGTGGACGCCCTCGGCGACCGCTGGGTCCTCGTTCTCGGGGGCTTCCTGGCCGGGACCGTCGCCATGATCGGTGCCCTGGCCCAGAGCCTCTGGGTCCTGCTCGTGCTCCTCGTGCTGATGGGCGCCGGCATCTCGATGCCGACCCCCGCCGGCAGCGTGGCCGTCCGCAACGCCTTCCCGCTCCGACTGCGGGGGTCGGTCATGAGCATCCGCCAGACCGGCATCCCTCTCGGCGCCTTCTTCGCGGCGCTTCTCCTTCCGCCCATTGCCCTGGTCGCCGGCTGGCGCACGGCACTGGCCGTGGCCGGTGCCCTCTCGGTCGCCGTGGCCGGGGCGGGCCTGGCCATCTACCGGAGCGCGCCCCGGCCGGCGCCGGCCGCCGGCGAGGGGCGCGGCTTCCGCAACGTGATGAACCGCGACAGCACGATGGCAGCGGTGGGCGGCGTGTTCCTTGTCGCAGCCCAGATGTCCATCCTCACCTACCTGGTGGCCTTTCTCATCCACGACCGGCGGCTGCCGCTGACCACCGCCGCCGCCTTCCTCGCCATTTCACAGCTGGCGGGCGCCGGCGGACGCATCCTCTGGGGCGTCGTCAGCGACCGCCTGCTGGGAGGCAGCCGGCGCACCGCCCTGCTCCTCGCCGCCGCGACCGGGGCCACCGGCAGCCTGGTCCTCGCCGCCCTTCCCGCTGACACGCCCCTGCCGCTCCTGGCGGCGGCAATCCTCGCCTGCACCGTGGGCGCCGTGGGCTGGAACGGCGTCCAGATCTCCTTCCTCTCGGAACTGGCCCGGCCCGGCCGCGAGGGCCGCAGCGTCGGAGTGGCCCTGATGATCCAGCAGCCCGGAATCCTCGCCGGCCCCTTTCTCTTCGGCCTCGTCGTCGATGCGACCGGCTCCTTCCGGTCCGCCTGGCTGTTGCAGGCCGGCTTCCTCGCCGCCGCGATGGCGATCCTGGCCAGGACCCGTGAGCGGCCCCACGAGGCCGAGCGGCAGGTCGCCTGATGCCCCTTGTCACAGCGGACGAGTTGCGCAACTTCGCGCGGACGGTGCTGGTCGGGATCGGCCTCGACGAGGCAGGCGCCGACGTGGCCGGCGACTGCCTGGTCGAGGCAAACTTACGGGGGGTGGACAGCCACGGCGTCCTCCGCCTGATCCAGTACCACCGTTCGGTCAGCTCGGGCGCCGTGAACCCGAGGCCGGTGATCGAGGTGACCCACAGTGGCGGTCCGACGGCCCTTGTGGACGCCGGCGGAGGCTACGGCTTCGTCCCTGCCCTGAGGGCGATGGAGGTGGCGGTCGAGGTGGCGGGCGTCCACGGGATCGCCCTCGTCGGAGTGCGAAACAGCCATCACTATGGGATGGCGGCTCTCTACGCCGAGCGAGCCACCGCCGTCGGGCTGATCGGGGTGGCGATGACCAACACCGGTCCCGTGATGGCGCCCGCCGGCGTGACGAGGCCGATCGCGGGCAACAACCCGATCGCCTTCGCGGTGCCCCGCCGCCCACCGGCCGCGCCGATCGTGCTCGACATGGCCCTCAGCGGCGCCGCCTTCGGGCGCATCCGGCTCGCCGCGGCGGAGGGCCGTCCGATCCCGCTCGGCTGGGCGCACGATGCGTCCGGCGAGCCGACCACCGACGCTGCCGCCGCCCTGGCGGCAAGCCTCCTGGCGCCGATGGGCGGCCACAAGGGCTACGGGCTCTCGGTGATCGTCGAGGTGCTGACCGGCATCCTGACCGGCTCGCCCTTTGGCAGCCAGTCCGACGCCCACGGCCACCTCGAGGGTGGAGTCGGACATCTCTTCGTCGTGTTGCGGCCGGACCTCTTCGTCGCGCGGGAGGTCTTTGAGGAATCGGTCGAGGAGTTCGTGCGAGAGCTGAAGTCCGCGCCTGCGCGGGCGGGGGTGGAGGTCTTGGTTCCGGGCGAGATCGAGCAGCGGACCCGCGCCGAACGGGCGATCAGCGGAGTGCCAGTCTCCGCAGAATTGGTCGCTCCGCTGGATGCTCTTGCCCAGGCCCTCGGCCTGGCGATAAGGCTTCCAACGCGCTGAAATAGGAGAGGGCTGCGGTGGCCCCGGCCACCGCAGCCCTACGCTCAGAAGACGGTGAGGTCTAGCCGCCCGCCGCGGAGACCTTGGCGATCGCGTCGGCGCCGACGTGCAGGACGACGTTCGCTGCCGTGGCGTCGGCGTTGAACTGGACGATGTCCCAGTCGCCAAAGGTGTTGTGGTACTGGTCGAAGTCCTCCGGTCCGGAGGCCCCTTCGAAGTTGATCTTCTTCCCGTCCTTCAGAAGTTGCACGCAGGACGCGTACGTGAAGCACTTGGTCCCGGGCGGGTTGCTGACCTTCAGGACGTGGTCGACCCAGACCTTGCCGTCGGTGGTCTTGGCCTCGGTCATCGCGAGCGCCGCGATGATGATCGCGTCATAGGTGTTCTGGGACAGCTCGACCGGCTTGTCGCTCTGCCAGACCGCCTTGTAGTCCTCCAGGTAGTGGGTCCACGACTCGCCCGTGCCGGGTGCGCCGGCCACTCCGTAAAGGTACTTGCTGGCGTCGGCCAGGCCAACCGCCTTGGCGTACTCGACCGTGTTGCCGGTGTCGTCGGAGACCAGCGGGACGTTGAGGTGACCGAGCTCCTTCATGTTGGCGAAGAGGGTGGCGCCGGTCTGGGGATCGCTCTTGACGAAGACGACGTCGGGCGTCCCGTTGGCGAAGGCCTTGGTGATCTCGGAGCGGTACGAGCTCTGGTGCAGCGCCAGCTGCTCCGAGTCGAGGATGGTCCCGCCGTTGGCCTTGAAGTAGGCCGTGGTGTGGTTCAGCTCATCGGTGGCGTCCGAGGTGGTCTCGAACAGCATGACGGCCTTCTTCCATCCCTTCTGGATGGCGAAGTACGCCATCGCAGCGGTGATCGTGGTGTCCGAGGCGGTGGTCCGGAACACGTACTTGTATTGCATGTGGTCGACCTGCGAGGTCCCCCCCTCCATGAAGTCGACGAGATGGGCGGGGTCATAGTTCTTGATCACGCCCTGGATCTCGAGGGACGAGGGACCGACCTCGAAGGCGGGGATCTGGGTGGAGAGCTTGCGCCAGGCCGGAACGGCGTCCACGGGGTCGCCGCCGGTGTCGGCGAGCGCCTCGTTGATCTGGGCGCCGTTCACGCCGCCGTTCTTGTTGATGTCGTAGACGGCGGCCTTGGCCCCGTGCTGGAACCATTGCCCGACGAAGGCCTCACGTCCCGACATCGGGAACAGCTCGGCCATGGTGATCGGGCCAGTGGTAGTGCCGCCACTGGAACTGGACCCGCTGCAGGCCATGAGGCCCCCAGCGAGCAGGACCGTCATCACGGCCCGGTATCTGGTTGTCAACCGCATCTTTACTACTCCTCTCCTTAAAAGTTTCTGACTGCGTCGATAGGTTTGATCACGATCTCAGCCCGATGGGCTGATCGAGGCGGCCAACGCGATGATACGACGGGCTCGCTCCGCGACGGGGTAGTCGACGAAGGCATCTCCTACCCGGATCGACGCGGAGCCAGTCGCGACCGCTGCCTCGAAGGCGGCGAGCAATTGGCGGGCCCGCTCCACCTCGGCCGACGAGGGTGTGAAGACAGCATTGACGATTTCAACCTGGGCCGGATGAATGCAGGCTTTTCCCTGGAAACCAAGCCGCCTGGCGTGTTCCGCTTCGATGCGCAGGCCCTCAAGGTCCCCGAGGTTGGGAAAGACCGTGTCCAGCGGGGGTTCCAGGCCCGCAGCCCGGGAGATGACCAGCATCTTGATCTTGGCGGCAAGCACAGCCTCGTTGGCCGGCGCCCAGTCCATGTTGGTGTCAAGGGTGAAGTCGCCGGCACCGAAGGTCAGGCGCGCGACTCGGGGCGAGGCGGCAGCGATCTCAGCCATCTGCGCCACACCGAGCGCCGTCTCAACGATCGGCAGCAACTGAATTGCACCTATTTCCATGCCGTGCTGGCGCTCCATCTGAGACATCAGCCAATCGGCAATCCGGACGTCGTGCGCCGACTCGGTCTTGGGCAGCACCACGCCGTCCAGACCGGGCCGGACAACAGCGGTGATGTCCTCATAGGCGTAGGGCGTGGTCAGTCCATTGACCCGGACGAAAAACGCGGTTCGGCTCCGCGACCGATCGCCGAGAAGTGCCACTGTGGCATCGCGTGCTCGGGGCTTTTGGCCGTTCTCGACGGCGTCCTCCAGGTCGATGATGGCGCCATCGGCCGGCCCACTGAGCGCCTTCGATACGTGGCGCTCGTGGCTTCCGGGAGCGAAGAGCAGGCTGCGCAGGATCATTTCACGTTCGAGTCATGGAGAGCAGCGCGGTGGTACTTGTTCTGCAGCTGCTCCACTGTGAGAAAGCTATCTTCGAGCTTTTGAATCGCCTCGAGTCCGACGAGCTCGTTGAGTTCCTGAAAGGACACTGCGAGATCGGGGCGCTCGATCACACTGCCGAGAGCGATCGACTCTGCGAGGGTGGCCAGGGCGTGCTTCATGCCCTGGATCGCGGCGGCCGTCAGGAGGCGGGGGTAGACGATGACCTTCACGCCCATCGCCTCCAGATCGCGGACGCCGACCAGCGGCGTGGTGGGTCGCGAGCGAATCCCGAAGCCCATGTTGACTGCGAGCGGCTTGCTGACCTCGCTCGCCACGAGAGCGATGTCCTCGGCCGACAAAAGCGCGTCCGCGAAGAGAAGATCGGCGCCCGCATCGGCGTAAAGGTTCAGGCGGCGGATGGCCTCTCGGACACCGTGCACGCCCGCCGAATCGGTCCGCGCCTTGATCACGAAATCGCGATCACGGCGTGCGTCGACGGCGGCGCGAATCTTCTCCACGCCCTCCTCTGCCGAGATGACCTCTTTGCCGGGAATGTGGCCGCACCGCTTGGGCCAGACCTGGTCCTCGAGCATCACGCCGGCGAGACCGGCCTGCTCGAATCCACGCACCGTGAAATGAACGTTGACCGCGTTGCCGTAGCCGGTGTCGCCGTCTGCGAGCAGCGGGATCGAGGTGCACGCGGCGAGGTCGCTCGACGCCTTGAGATTGGCGTCGTAGCCCATGATCCCCACGTCCGGCCAGCCGAGGTTGGTCTCGCTCAGACCGGCCCCCGAGATCCCGGCTGCGAGGAAGCCGGCCGCTTCGACGAGGCGAGCGCTGAACCCGTCGTAGACGCCGGGCATGATCACAACACCGGGGCCCTTCAGGAGTTCGCGCAGCTGTCGGCCCTTGCTCACCATCAGATCACCCCACGGGCCGCAAGGTCGGCCATCTGTTCGCTGCTCAGGCCCAACTTCTGTCGGTAGATGCCTTCGTTGTCGGCTCCGATCTCCGGGCCAACTGAGCGCACCGAGCCTGGGGTGGCGGAGAGGCGTGCCACCACGTTCTGCATCCGTACCGGCCCGAGGCTCGGATCGTTCACGGTGGTGATGCTCTGCCGGTACTGCACGTGGGGGTCGGCCATCATCTGCTCGGTGTCGTACACGGCAGCTGCGGCGACCTCTGCTGCGTCGAAAACGCTCAGCACCTCCTCTAGGCTGCGGGCGCCGATCCAGTCGCCCACCAGCGCATCCAACTCGTCCGCATGTTGAGCGCGGGTGCGCGCGCGGCCAAACCACGGCTCAAGGGTTACCTCGTGGTGGCCGACGATATCGAGCAGGCGCACGGCGATGCTGTCCGCGCTGGTCGATAGTGCAACCCACCGTTGATCGGAAGTCAGGTAAGTGTTACGAGGCGAGTTCCCGCCCGTTCGGTTGCCCATCCGCTGCTGGATCTGGCCGAGCTGATCGAAGACGATCGGCTGCTGGCCGAGCACGGTCATGAGTGGCTCATAGATGGCCATGTCGATGAATTGGCCCTCCCCACCGCGTACGTCGCGGTGGTAAAGCGCGAAGGCGGCGGCCCAGGTGCCAGCCATCCCGCAGATGCCATCGGCCAATCCGAACGGCGGCAGGGTCGGCGGTCCGTCAGCCTCGCCGGTGATGTAGGCGAAGCCGCTCATCGCCTCCGCCAGCGTGCCGAAGCCGGGGCGGTGGGCGTAGGGACCCTCCTGGCCGAAGCCCGTCACCCGGACCATGATCAGTCTCCTGTTCAGCGCGTGAAGGACCTCCCAGCCCAAACCCCAGCGTTCCATGGTCCCCGGCCGGAAGTTCTCGATCAGCACGTCGGTATCCTCGACCAGGCGCAGTAGGAGGTCCCTACCCTCCGGGACGCCCAGGTTCAAGGTGATTGCCCGCTTGTTGCGGTTGACGAACTTCCAGAAGAGGCCCTGACCGTCCTTGGCCGGCCCGTGGCCGCGCAGCGAGTCACCCCGCGGATGCTCGACCTTGATCACATCGGCACCGAAGTCGGCCATCATCGTTGCGATCAGCGGACCGGCGAAGATCGTCGCGCAGTCGATGACGCGGATGCCGGCGAGCGGTTTGGGCGCTTCCGCGTTCGGGGTGGACGGAGGTGCGGTGGCCCCCATCACGCGTACTCCCCATTGCCACTGCTCACTGTCGCCAACCTGCGGCTGTTGGTGAGAATTCGCGGTTCAGGACCGGTACCTCGGGGTGGATGCAGCCCGATCCCTTGAAACCAAGACGGCGCGCCGCCCGGATCGACGCGGCCCAGGCGTTCAGATCCGTGAAGTCGGCGGCGCTCGGCCGGTGCGGAGACTGCCGCCGCATCGTCAACACCCCACCCGGCAACCGACACCGGTCAGCGCCGCGCCACGGTGGCGTCGGAGTAGCGATCGATCTGGTCGAGCACCGTGTCGAGCCCCATCCAGGTGAAGAAGTCGTGCGGGGTGTCGCTGAAGACGCTCTGGTCCGTGCCTTCCTCCTTCAGCGTGCGCAGCGACGCCCAGATGGCGTTGGCGGCGGGGATCATGCAGGCGGCCGGCCAGATGGCGAACTTGAAGCCCAACTCGCGGATCTCCGGCAGCTTGAGCGTGGGTGTCTTCCCGTTGGTGGCGAGATTCAGCAGCATCGGACGTCCATTGGCTCGGCGCGCAATCTCCTCGACCTCGGCGCGCGACTCGGGCGCCTCGACGAAACCCACGTCGGCTCCAGCGTCGAAGGCATCCTCGATGCGGCTCCAGGCGTCCTCAAAACCGTTCCCGGCTCGGGCGTCCGTGCGCGCGATAAGAACGAAGTCGGGGTTCCAGCGTTCCGATGCGGCCGCGAGGAAACGGCGGTGAAACTCATCGCGATCGATGACGATCTTGTCCTTCAGGTGACCGCAGCGCTTGGGAAAAGCCTGGTCCTCGATGTGGATGCCGGCTATGCCCGCTTGTTCGTACTGATGCACGGTGCGAATGACGTTCACGACGGCGCCGTAGCCGTGGTCCGCGTCTGCGATGACGGGCGTCTGCACGACGGCCTGGATGTTGCGCGCGTTCTCCACCATCTCGGAGGCGGTGGTCAGCCCGAGATCAGGCTCGCCGATGCGACTTGCCGCCGTGCCTGCGCCAGTCATGTAGAGGAGCGGAAATCCAACCTGGTCGGCAATCCGGGCGGAGATACCGTCGTAGACCCCGGGGCCCCAGAGCAGTCCCGACGATTTCATCGCCTCGCGCAGTCGGCCGGGTGCGTCCTGTTGCATCGATATTGCACTCCTGTGCGGGCCTGAAAGCCAAGCCATCATTTCGTCCGGAAATATTTGAAAGGGAGGCGCGGCGCTGGCCGCGCCTCCTGGAAAGTACTTTCGGGGGGTTAGCCGCCCGCCCCGGAGATCTTGGCGATCGCGTCGGCACCGACGTGCATGATGAGCGTGGTGTCCGAGCCATCCGGCTTGAACTGGACGACGTCCCAGTCGCCGAAGGTGTTGTGGTACTGGTCGAAGTCCTCTGGTCCGGAGGCCCCTTCGAAGTTGATCTTCTTCCCGTCCTTCAGAAGTTGCACGCAGGACGCGTACGTGAAGCACTTGGTCCCGGGCGGGTTGCTGACCTTCAGGACGTGGTCGACCCAGACCTTGCCGTCGGTGGTCTTGGCCTCGGTCATCGCGAGCGCCGCGATGATGATCGCGTCATAGGTGTTCTGGGACAGCTCGACCGGCTTGTCGGTCTGCCAGACCGCCTGGTAGTCCTGGAGGTAGTGGGTCCAGGCCTCGCCGGTACCGGGTGCACCGGCTTCGCCGTAGAGCAGCTTGCTGGCGTCGGTCAGGCCGAGGGCCTTCGCGAACTCGACGGTTGCGCCGCCGTCGTCGGAGACCAACGGAACGTTGAGGTGCCCGAGCTCCTTCATGTTGGCGAAGAGGGTGGCGCCGGTCTGCGGGTCGCTCTTGACGAAGATGACGTCGGGCGTCCCGTTGGCGAACGCCTTGGTGATCTCGGATCGGTATGAGCTCTGGTGCAGGGCCAGCTGCTCCGAGTCGAGAATGGTTCCGCCGCCGGCCTTGAAGTAGGCGGTGGTGTGGTTCAGCTCGTCGGTGGCGTCCGAGGTCGTCTCGAACAGCATGACGGCCTTCTTCCAGCCCTTCTGGAGGGCGAAGTACGCCATCGCAGCGGTGATTGTGCTGTCCGAGGCGGTGGTCCGGAACACGTACTTGTACTGCATGTGGTCGACCTGGGAGGTTCCCCCCTCCATGAAGTCGACGAGGTGGGCCGGGTCGTAGTTCTTGATCACGCCCTGGATCTCGAGGGACGAGGGACCGACCTCGAAGGCGGGGATCTGGGTGGAGAGCTTGCGCCAGGCCGGAACGGCGTCCACGGGGTCGCCGCCGGTGTCGGCGAGCGCCTCGTTGATCTGGGCGCCGTTCACGCCGCCGTTCTTGTTGATGTCGTAGACGGCGGCCTTGGCCCCGTGCTGGAACCATTGCCCGACGAAGGCCTCACGTCCCGACATCGGGAACAGCTCGGCCATGGTGATCGGGCCAGTGGTCGTGCCGCCACTGGAACTGGACCCGCTGCAGGCCATCAGGCCCGCAGCGAGCAGGACCGTCATCACGGCCCGGTATCTCTTGGTCAACCGCATCTTTCTCCTCCTGTCGCTGAAAACTGCTGACTGCGTCAATTTCCTCGGTCCAAAGTCAAGAAGTTTCGGCTACCCCTCCTTGGCCTTTTGGTCCGGTTCAGTGGCCAGGTTGGCGGGAACCTCGCCGCCGAGGAAGATGCTCGGCAGGTCCTCCTTACCGACCACGTCGGCGGGCCCGTCGAGCCGGTTCCGGCCGGCAACCATCACGTAAACCCAGTCGGCGTGATTGACGGCCAGGTCCACGTTCTGCTCGACAACTACCACCGCCGTTCCGAGCCCTGCCACCCGCTTGATCTGTTCCCAGACGATCTTGGTGTAGGCGGGCGAGAGGCCCGCCGTGGGTTCGTCGAGTAGCACCACCTTCGGCTCCAGCATCAAAGCCCGCGCCATCCCCAGCATGTTGCGCTGGCCGCCGCTCAGGTTCCCCGCCTTCTTGGTCCTCGCCGCCTTGAGGTCGGGGAAGATGTCGAGCACCTCCTCGACCCGCTTGTGCCGGCCCGTCCTGAGCGTGTAGCCCCCCATCTCGAGGTTCTCGTAGACGCTCATGTTGGTGAAGACGTTGATCACCTGGGGGACGTACGCCATGCCGCTCCGGGCGATCCTGAAGGCCTGGGTGCCGGCGATCTCCTGACCGGCCAGCTTGACGCTTCCGCTCGAGTTGCGGAGGAGGCCGAAGATGGCCTTCAGCATGGTCGACTTGCCAGCTCCGTTGGGGCCGACGATGGCCACCACCTTGCCCGGCTCGGCCTCGATATCGACCTGCTGCACGACGGGGACCTTGCTGTAGCCGGCGGTGACGGCCGTCGCGCTCAGGATCGGCTCCCCGCGCTTGACGTCCTTGGCGACCACCTCGACGGCGCCCACCTGCACGTGGTGGGTCATCGCGCTTCCCAGGTAGGCGGTGATCACCTCCTCGTTCCGGCGCAGCTCGGAGAGCCTGCCGGTGGCCAGCGTGCGTCCCTCGGCCATCACCACCACGTGGTCGCAGATCCGCTCGACCACGTTGAGGTTGTGCTCGACCATTACGAAGGTGATCCCGCCGTCACGGAGCTTCCTGATGTGCCCCTCGAGCAGTTCCACGAGGGCCGGGTTGACGCCCGCAAATGGCTCATCGAGGACCATCAGTTTCGGCTCCGCCATGACGCCTCGGGCGAGCTCGAGCAGCCGCTTCTGGCCACCGCTGAGGTTCTTCGCATACTGGTCGCGCGAGTCGTAGAGGCCGAAGTCGTCGAGCCGGGTTAACGCTTGCTCGACCAGCGCCCTGTCCTGGGCATGGCCGACGCCGGGCCGGAACATGGCGTTGAAGAGACCCTCACCCGTCTGGTTGGGTGGCGGCACCAGCATGTTCTCGAGGACGGTCATGCCGCCCAGCTCGCGGGAGATCTGGAAGGTCCGGATCAGGCCCTGGCCGGCGACGCGGTGGCTCGGCCAGCCCGTGATGTCCTGGCCCTCGAAACGGACGCTGCCGGCCTCGGCGTGAAGGGCCCCGGCCACCACGTTGATCAGGGTGGTTTTGCCGGCCCCGTTCGGCCCGATCAGAGCTGTGATCTGGCCCCGATCGATGGTGAAGGTGCTGCCGTTGACCGCCTTCAGGCCCCCAAAGGAGTAGGCGAGGTTCTCGATCTCGAGGATCGTTCCGGCGGCGCCTGCGTTATTCAACCTCGGCCACCTCGCGGCGGCGTTTGTAGCTGACATTTTTGAACCTGGCTTTGCGCTCGGGAATAATCCCCTCCGGCCGGAACCAGAGGACCGCGATCAGCAGCCCACCGACGATCATGTTGCGGAGCGCCGGGATGAGCTCGGCGTGTCCGGGTATCTGGGGCAGATAGCGGGTGGCTTCCTGGAACAGCACTGGCACGAGGAAGGCACCGAGCAGCGCGCCCCAGTTGTTGCCCCGGCCACCGAGCAGCAGCGCGGCGTAGAGAAGGAAGGTCTCGCCCGCCGTCCAACCACCCGGGTTGAGGGCGCTGATGAAGCCGACCAGCAGGCCGCCGGCGATCCCCGCGTAGACGCAGCCGACCACCATCGCGATCATCCGGAAGCGGTAGCTGTCCTTGCCGAAGGCCGAGGCCACGTCGACGTCCTCGCGGATTGCGCGCAGCGTCCGGCCGAGGGGCGAGTTGTAAATCCGGAAGGCGAGAAGGCCGAGGACCAGGGTGACGGCGCCGGCGAGGGCGACGTAGAAGAAGGTGTAGGTGTTGGGGTCCAGCTGCAGCTGGTCGTTGAAGGGAAAGGGGATGCCGGCGATGCCGTCCGCGCCGTTGAAGATCGCGGTGTTGACGTTGACGAAGTCAAAGACGATGGCGCCGACCGAGACGGTGACGATGGCCAGGTAGTCACTGCGCAGCCGGCGCAGGGCAACCAGCCCCACCAGCAGCCCGAGCAACCCGGCGGCGGCCGCCCCGATCAGGATCGCGACCGGGAAGGGCAGGCTCAGCCCGAGGATGTAGCGCATGTTGGAGAGAGCGTCGGGGCGGCCCATCATCGCGACGCCGGTGAAGTAGCCCCCGACGGCGAAGAAGGTGATGTAGGTGAAGTTGAGGATCCCGGCCGTCCCGAACTGCAGGTTCAGGCCCCAGGTCGAGATGGCGAAGATGAAGAAGAAGATGATCAGGGTGGTGAGGTAATAGACAAAGGGGGACATCGCGTCAGGCCTTCCCGGCCATCCGGATGATGCCCTGGGGCCGGAGCAGCAGGGTCAGTATGAGCAGGGCGAAGGCGACGTCGTTCTTGTAGGCGGAATTGATCAGCACTGCCGACATCTCGGTGGCGAGGCCGATCACCAGCGCGCCCAGCATGGCCCCGTAGGGGGAGCCGACGCCCCCGAGGATGACCGCGGCGAAGATCACGAAGAGGAACTCGCCGCCGAAGGCCGGTTGGAAGCTGGTGATGTTGATGGCGAGCACAATCCCCGCCAGCCCGGCGAGGCCGCCGCTGAGCAGCCAGGTGTAGCTGGTGATGCGGTCGGTGTCGATCCCGCTGATCTGGGCCAGGTCGACGCTGTCGGACATCGCCCGCATCGCCTTCCCGATCTCGGTCTGGGTCAGCAGCAGATGGATCGCGCCCATCACGACGACGGCCACGGCGATGATCGTCAGCTGGCTGGTCGTGAAGAGGAAGGGACCCATGACGTGCGGTACCTCGCGGGGCAGGTCGAGGCTCTTGAAGTCGGGACCCCAGACGGCGAGGATCAGGTTGGTCAGGAAGAGCGAGAGGCCGAAGGTCACCACCAGCAGGAACAGCAGGGGCACGCCCTTCTTGGTGAAGGGGCGGAGAAGGAACCGGTTGAGGAGCAGGGCGAAGACGCCCATCGCCAGCACCGCCAGCGCCACCGAGAGCCAGATGTTGAGGCCGAGACCGTGGCTCAGCGTCCAGGTGAAGTACGCGCCCAGGGTCAGGAACTCGCCATAGGCGAAGTTGATGTAGTTGGTCACCCCGAACTGGAGTGAGAGCCCAACTGCCGCCAGCGCCAGCACCGAGGCTGTGATCAGCCCGAAGCCGAACGAGAGCGCCAACAAACTCATACCGCAGCCTCCTCCCCTTTGAATGCCTGCCGTCGCGTCTCGATCAGGCGGCGTGCCCGCTCCGCGATCGGGTAGTCGATGAACCGGCCCTCGAGCTGGAGCGACGCCGAGCCGCCGGCCACCGCCCGCTCGAACGCCTCCAGGATCCGGTTGGCCTCCGCGACCTCGCCGTCGGATGGGGTGAAGACCTCGTTCGCGATGGCGACCTGGTCAGGATGGAGACAGAGCTTACCCGCGAAGCCGAGGCGTCGCGCCTGGCGAGCCTCGTCCTCGAAGCCGTGGTGGTCGGGCAGGTCCGGGAAGACGGTGTCGATCGGTGCCGCGAGCCCCGCGGCTCGGGACGCGATCACCGTCCGGACCCGGGCCCAGAGGACGCCCTCGTTGCCTGGCGCCCACTCCATGTTGGTGTCGAGGGTGAAGTCGCCGGCGCCGAAGGTGAGCCGGCGGACCCGGGGCGAGCCCGCGGCGACCTCATCGATCCGGGTCAGGCCGGCGGCGGTCTCGATCAGGGGAACGAGTTCCACCGAATTGGGCACCAGGCCGCGCTCCGACTCGAGCTGTCCGATCAGCCAGTCGGCGGTCGCGATCTGACCGCTCGACTCCACCTTGGGGAGCAGGATGCCGGTCACGCCGGCGTTGACGGCGATGTCGAGGTCGGCGTGCGCATAGGGCGTGCTGAGTGCGTTGACGCGGACGAAGACCGCCGGGCGCCAGCCCCGCGTTCCCTGGAGGAGGTCGGCCAGAGTGCGCCGGGCGGCGGCCTTCTGGTCCACCGCGACCGCGTCCTCGAGGTCGAGGATGATGGCGTCGGCCGGTCCGGAAAGGGCTTTCTCGACATGCCGGGCATGGTTCACCGGCGTGAACAGCATCGTGCGGAGGATCACGCTTTCGATTCCTCGAGAACGCCGCTTATCTCATCCGGTGTCAGCCCCAGCTCGGCGAAGACCTCGGCGTTGTGCTGGCCGAGGCTGGGCCCGGTGCTCCGGATCCGACCGGGCGTCTTGCTGAGCCTCGGGGTCACGTTGACGAGCCGCATCGTGCCGAGGTGCGGGTCCTCGACCGGGATGAAGCTCTCGCGGGCCTGGAAATGAGGGTCGGCGTATACGCTCGGGAGGTCGTAGATGGGTCCGACCGCGACCTCGGCCTCATCCATCCGGCGAAGGGCCTCGGCCCGGGGATGGGATGCCATCCACTCGCCGACGATCGCGTCGAGCGCCTCGATGTTTTTCACCCGTTCGGCATTGGAGCGAAAGCGCGGGTCGTCGACCATTTCGGGCCGGTCGATGGCCAGACCGAGCCGCTCGAAGATCGACTGGGAGCTGGCTGAGAGAGCCACCCATTCGCCGTCGGAGCACTGGTACGCGGTCCGAGGGGCGACGTGGGAGAGGGTGTTGCCGGTTCGGCCGAGGTTGGTGCCGAGCTGGTCCCACTCGAGGAGGCTGGGTTCCATCAGCGGGAGCAGCGACTCGCAGAGCGACACGTCGATGACCTGCCCGCTGCCGCCGTTCGCGTCGCGGTGGTAGAGCGCCAGCATCACAGCGAAGGCGCCCGTCAGCCCGGCAACCCCGTCGGCCAGGGGCATGCTGGGCAGGGTCGGTGGCCCGTCCGCGGCACCTGTCAGGTGGGAGAAGCCGGACATTCCCTCGGCGACGGTGCCGAACCCGGGCCTCTCGCGGTAAGGGCCGGTCTGCCCGAAGCCGGTCACTCTCGCGATGATCAGCCCGGGATTGATCTCGTGAAGGACGTCAGGCCCAAGGCCCCAGCGCTCCAGGGTGCCGGGCCGGAAGTTCTCGATCAGGACGTCGGCCTCGGCGACGAGGCGCTTCAGCACGGCCGCGCCGGCGGTGCCGCGGAGATCGAGGGTCACCGAGCGCTTGTTGCGGGAGATCGACTTCCAGTAGATCGGTTCACCATCCTTTTTCGATCCCCAGCGCCGCTGGTGGTCGCCGACGCCGGGCTGCTCGACCTTGATCACGTCGGCGCCGAAGTCGCCCAGCTTCTGGGCGATCCAGGGTCCCGCCATCAGGGTGGCGATGTCGATGACGCGCCGGCCGGAGAGCACCTGATCGTTCAACTGGCGGCCTCCGCCGGCAGCCTGAGCGCCGCGGCCTCGGCCCGGATCGCCCGAACCGTCTCCAGGCAGACCTCGGCCTCGGCGAGGATATGGGCTCGCATCCGGCTCCCGGCCTTCTCCCCGTCGTGGTCGCGGATGGCGGCCAGGATCTCGCGGTGCTCGCCGGCGGCGTAGCGGGCACGCTCCGGCTGGCGGGCGGTCGTCACCGCCCAGTAGCGGTCAACGTGGTGGCGAACCTGGCGGAGAACCGTCCGGCAGCGGTCGTTGCGCATGATCGTCGCCAGCCCGTCGTGGAAGTTGCGCCCCAGCTCGACGAAGAGCTGAGGGTGCTCGCTGACGGCCTCCATCTGGTCGAGGATCCGGGAGAGGCCATCGACGTCCGCAGAGGTCGCGGTGGTCGCCACCTCCCGGGTCAGCTCGCTCTCCAACACGGCCCGGAGCCAGAACAGGTCCTCCAGATCGGCCGGGTCGAGGTCGGTGACGACGAGACCGCCGCCGAGAAGACGTTCGGCGAACCCCTCCGACTCGAGCTGTTGCAGCGCTTCGCGGAGCGGCGTCCGGCTGACCGAGAGACGTTCGGCAAGGTCCGCCTCGATGAGTCGTTCGCGGGGCGGTATCGCTCCGCTCATGATCTCTGACCGGAGCATCTTGGTGATCGCGTCCGCCGCGGACTGCCGCTTGATCTTCAACTACTGAGAAGCCATCATGCCGGGGCTGGAAATCTTTGGTATACCGGCATACATTGTGCGAAAGTAAACGCTTGCCAGCCAGCCCGTGTCAAGACGCTTGTCGTGGCCAAAGGACGTAGGAGGTCTCAGTGCTCAACCGATTCAAGGACATCAACACCTGCGACATCTCGGACGCCCTCGACTCGATGGGCATCCAGGGGCAGGTCCACGGCCTCGTTCCGCTTTGGCCCGGTGCCCCGACCCTGGTCGGCCGCGCCCTGACCATGAAGCTTCACCCGCAGGCGAAATATTCGACGGTCATCGGGACGCTGGAGGGGATCGCCGTCGGCCAGCCGGGCGATGTGATCGTCTTCGACAACGACGGCCGGACCGACATCAACACCTTCGGCAGCATCGCCGCCTATTGCGCGCAGAAGCAGGGCATCGTCGGCTGCATCACCGACGGCGCGTCACGCGACGTCGACGGGATGCAGGAGAGCAACTTCCCGATCTACGGCCGCGGGGCCGTCACAACCTCGGTCCGCGACCGGACCGGCTTCGTCGGCTACCAGATCCCGGTTCGGATCGGCGGCGTGGAGGTCAACCCGGGTGACATCGTGATGGCCGACGTCAACGGCGTCGTCGTCATTCCGGCCGACCGCCTTGAGGAGGCGCTCCGGATGGCGAAGTTCTTCCGCGAGATGGAGAACCGCGTCAAGGCCGCCGTCGATGCGGGCGGATCGCCCGTCGAGGTGCACGAGAAGCTGAAGTACGACCGCCTTTTCTCGGACATCCGCGCCGAGGAGATGCCCGAGGCTCAGCCGACTGCCTGAGGCGCCCGGTATGCCGCGAATCCTCCTCGTCAACCATCTCTATCACCCCGACGGGGAGGTCCTCCTGCGGGAGTCGGCCGAGGTCGTGGTGGCCGAGTCCGACTCCCTCGCGGAGCTGGCGCCGCACCTTGCCACCTGCGACGCGATTATGGCCCGGACACCGGCCCGCGTCTCGGCCGAAGCGATCGCCGCTGCGCCGCGGTTGCGAGTAGTCAGCACCTCCGGCTTCGGCACCGACAACATCGACATCGCGGCCGCCACCGCCGCCGGCGTGCAGGTGGTCAACAACCCCGGTTCGGCCGAGAACTCGGTCGCCGAGCACACCGTCGCGCTGGTGCTCGGCCTGGCCAAGAAGCTGACCTGGAGCGATGCGGCGGTCCGCTCCCGGCGGCCGTGGGACTTCCGGGGCGGCTTTGGAGCGATCGAGCTCAAGGGTCGGACCCTGGGCGTCGTCGGTTTCGGACGGATCGGTCGCGAGGTCGCCCGCAAGCTGCACGACGGGTTCGGCATGGAGATCCTCGCCTTCGACCCGATGATCGACCCGGCCTCCGTCGCGCCCTGGGCCGAGCGCGCGCCGACGCTGGAGGACCTGCTCGGCCGGTCCGACGTCGTGTCCATCCATTGCGCGCTGACGCCGCAGACTCGCCACCTGTTCAACGAACGGACCCTGGCCCGGATGCGGCCGGGCGCGCTGCTCATCAACACCTCCCGTGGACCCGTCGTCGACGAGCGGGCGCTGGCGGCGGCGCTTCGCGACGGACCCCTTGGCGGTGCGGGCATTGACGTCTACGAATCCGAGCCGCCGGCACCCGACAACCCCCTCCTTGGCGCCGCGAACGCCATCCTCACCGCCCACACCGCCGGCCTGACGGTCGAGTCGGCGCGCGAGCTTGCCCTCGCCGCCGCGGCGCAGGTGCTGGCCGTGCTCGACGGTGCTCGTCCGGCGAACCTCGTCAACGCCCAGGTCTGGGACCGGCGCCGACGATGAAGCTGCCGGCGCGCGTCACCGTCCGCGAGGTCGGCACCCGAGACGGCTTCCAGTTCGAGCGGGCGTTCATCCCGACCGCCGACAAGATCGCCATCGTCGACGAGCTGACCGCCGCCGGCATCAGCCGGATCGAGGTCACCTCCTTCGTCAGCCCCCGCGCCGTGCCGCAGCTCGGCGACGCCGAGCAGGTTTTCGCGGCTGCCGCGAGGCGGCCGGGCACCAGCTATGAGGCGCTCGTCGCCAACTCGCGCGGGGCCCGCCGGGCGGTGGCCGCCGGTGCCGAGCGAATGCTGGTCGTGATCGCCGCCAGTGATGTGTTCAACCGGGCCAACGTGAACATGACCATGCGCCAGTCGCTCGCCCAGGCGGCCGAGGTCGCCGAGGTTGCCGGTGCCGCCGGGATCCCGCTGATCGGCGCGCTCGCCGCGGCAACCGCCTGTCCCTATACCGGGGTGGTCCCCGAGGAGCGGGTGCTGTGGCTCGCCGACCAGTTCGTCGAGCTCGGCGTCTCCGAGCTGTACGTGGCTGATTCGATCGGGATGGGCTTCCCGCAGCAGGTCCAGCACCTGACCAGGACCGTCATGGAGCGCTTTCCCGACCTGCCGGTGATCGTCCACCTCCACAACACCCGGGGCATGGCCCTGGCCAATGTGCTGGCCGCCCTCGAGGCGGGGGCGACTACCTTCGACGCCTCGATCGGAGGCCTCGGCGGCTGCCCCTTCGCGCCCGGCGCCAGCGGCAACATCTGCACCGAGGACCTGGTCCACATGCTCCACGGTCTCGGTATCGAGACCGGCATCGACCTCGACGCCCTGTTCGCGACCTCCGCGCGGGTGGAAAAGCTGGTTGGTCACCGCCTCGAGGGGTCGGTCGTCCACGCCGGGAAGAGCTTCCAGCCGTTCCCGATCCCTCCCCAGCTGCTGGAGCCCGAGGGCGTGCGGACGGTCCAGGACGTGGAGGCGCTTGCCTTCCGGGGACGCGATGCCGGCAGCTGACCGCTCCCCGGGCGCTCTCGGTCTCGACCTGCCCGTCCCGGCCCATATCCGGGCACGGGTGTCAGAGGTGCGCGAGTTCATCGAGACCCGGCTGCGCCCGATCGAGGATCGGCTGGCCGGTCGGCTCGTCGACGAACGCGACCACCTCGACCGTGAGGGCCGGGTCGTCCCCGAGGTGCAGGAGGCGAAGGACGAGATCCGCCGGCTGGCCGGCGCGGCCGGGTACCACGCCCTCCCGATCCCGGTCGAGCTGGGCGGCGGCGGGCTGAGCCTGAGCGACCTGATGTACGTGCAGGAGGAGGTCTACCGCGATGGCCTCCGCCTGACCAAGGAGGTGCTCGCCTGGACCGAGGGTCCGACGCCCCTGCTCTACCACGTGGCCGATGGCGACGTGCGAGAGCGCTACCTCGGGCGCCTGATGCGGGGCGAGGTCTCGGCCTGCTTCGCGGCGACCGAGCCCGACGCCGGCTCCGACCTGGGCGCGATCGAGACGACGGCCACCCGCGACGGCGACGGCTGGGTCATCAGGGGCCATAAGGCCTTCATCACCGGAGCCCCCTTCGCCCAGTTCGCCCAGGTGGTCGCGCAGACCGAGTCGGGATCGGGGAAGGAAGGGCTGGCGGTGTTCCTGGTCGATGCCGACACTCCCGGCTACCGCGTCGGCCGGATGGCGACCACGATGATCGAGGACGGCAACACTTCTGAGCTCCACTTCGACGGCTGCCGAGTGCCGGACCGCAATCGCGTCGGCGAGATCGGCCAGGGCCTGGCGCTGGCCATGCTCTGGATCAACTGGGCCCGGATGAGACGGGGCGGCATGTGCTCGGGGCTGGCCCAGTTCTGCCTCGAGGCCTCGCTTCGCTACGCCTCGCGGCGACGGGCCTTCGGCAAGCCGCTCCAGGACCTGCCGGCGGTCTCGACCATGCTCGCCCAGATCTACGTCGACCTCTACCGGATGCGCGCCACCTCGCTCCAGTGCCTGGAACAGATCGAGTCTATGGGCTACACGGGCCTGGAGGTCCCGCCCGCCGCGATCCGCGCGACCAGCGTCATGAAGCTCGCCAACGACGAGGCCCTCTTCCGAATCGCCGACACCGCGATCCAGGTCCACGGCGCGCGCGGCCTGACCAAGGCTGCCCACCTCGAGAAGATCTTCCGGGTCGCCCGCAACCTCAAGATCCCGGCCGGTACCACCGAGATCCAGGAGTGGACCATCGCCAAGACCCTGCGGAGGGCGGATTGAGCGAGCGCAAGGGCCCTCTCGTGGGCGTCCGCGTCCTCGAGCTGGGCAGCCTCGTCGCGGGTCCCTACGCGACCAGCCTGATGGCGCTGCTCGGGGCCACCGTGATCAAGGTCGAACCGCCGGGCGACGGCGATCCTCTCCGCAACTGGCGGCACCGGCTCGACGGGACCTCGCTCTGGTGGCTGATGCAGTCGCGCAACAAGCAGTGCGTCACGATCGACCTGAAGCAGGAGGCCGGGCAGCGGCTGGCGCGCCGGCTGGCGGCGGCGAGCGACGTGCTGGTCGAGAACTTCAAGCCCGGCATGCTCGAGTCGTGGGGCCTCGGCTGGGAGGAGCTCCACGCCGCCAACCCGAGGCTGGTCATGGTGCGCGTCTCCGGCTTCGGGCAGACCGGTCCCTACCGCGAGAAGCCCGGTTTCGGCAGCATCGCCGAGGCGATGGGCGGCCTCCGCCACCTGACCGGGTACCCCGATCTACCGCCGGTCCGGACCGGGATCAGCATCGGCGACTCGATCGCCGCCCTCTACGCGACCATCGGCGCGCTGGCCGCGCTGCGGGAGGTCGAGAAGGCCGGCGGAGAGGGACAGGTTGTTGACGTGGCGCTGACCGAGGCGGTGTTCTCCCTCCTCGAGAGCACGCTTCCCGAGTTCGACATCTTCGGCGTCATCCGCGAACGGACGGGTGCGACGCTCCCGGGGATTGCGGTCTCCAACACCTATCGCTGCGCCGACGGCGGCTACCTCGTGATCGCGGGCAACGGCGACAGCATCTTCAAGCGGTTGATGAAGGGTATCGGCCGCCCCGACCTGGCCGAGGATCCTCGCCTGCGCACCAATGCCGATCGCGTCAAGCACGACAGCGAGATCGATGCCGTGCTCGGGGAATGGGCGGCCAGGCTGACGATCGAGGAAGCCCTCCGGGTGCTGGACGCGTCGAAGGTCCCCGCGTCCAAGATCTACGACATCGCGGACATCGCGGCTGACCCCCAGTTCCTCGAGCGGGGCATGGTCCGCGAGTTTGCGCTCGGCGAGCGGACCGTCAAAGTGCCCGGAATCGTGCCGCGCCTGAGCGTCACCCCGGGCGAGAGCCAGTGGCTGGGCCCAGCCCTGGGAGAGCACAACCGGCAGGTCTTCGGTGGCCTGCTCGGGATGTCGGATCAGGAGCTCGGCGACCTGGTCGGCGCGGGCGTGATCTGACCCTGGCCCGAATCACACCATCGAGCTTCCGCGCAGTGGCGCTGGGGATGGTCCACGGCCGCTTTCAGCCGTTCCACAACGGGCACCTCGAATACGTCCTGGACGCCTTTGGCCACTGCCGCGAGTTGCTGGTCGGGATCACCAACCCGCAGCCGGACCCCGTCCCCGAGGAGCCGGCCAGCCCCCACCGTCACCTCGCCGCGGCGAACCCGTTTGGGTTCGCGGAGCGGTCGGCGATGATCCGCGCCGCCCTCTCCGACGCGAAGGTGGATCTCCAACGGGTGGCGATCGTGCCCTTTCCCGTCCACGACCCTGAGCTCTGGAATCGCTACGTCCCGGCCGGGACGACCCATTTCATCCGGGTCTTCTCGGAGTGGGAGGCTGAGAAAGCGCGGCGGCTCCGAGCCGCCGGCTTCGTGGTGGTCGAGCTGCCGGCACCCCCGGCCAAGCAGATCAGTGGCACCGAGGTCAGGCGCCGGCTGGCCGAGGGAGGGAACTGGCGCGAGCTGGTGCCGCCCGCGGTGGCGGAGTTGATCGCCGGTCGCGACCCGTGAGCGGAGTCGGTCGAACCGCCAGGCGGGCAACCCTGATGCTGGGCCTGAGCCTCCTCGTCCAGACGGCGGCTTCCCTCGGTAACACCAGCATCGGGCCGCTCGCGCCCGCGCTCGGGCGCGACCTCGCTCTCTCCAGCGCCCAGCTTGGTCTCATCGTCACCGCCTTTTACCTGGGTGCGATCGGCGTCCTTCTCTTCGCCGCCACCGCCGCCGACCGCTGGGGTCCCCGCCGCCTCTTCCTGGCCGGCCCGGCCCTGATCGCGGGCGGCCTCCTGGCCGCTTCCCGCGCGCCGAGCTTCGGTCAGCTGCTCGTCCTCATGGCCGTGGCCGGGATCGGGAACGGGATCGCGCTGCCGCCCACGACCCGGGCGGTCATGGAGTGGTTCGGACCCACCAGCCGGGGATCGGCGATGAGCATCAAGCAGACCGGGCTGCCCCTCGCCGGGCTGCTGGTCGCCCTCGCGGTGCCGCTCGGGCTGGGTTCGGTGGGCTGGCGGGGCAGCCTGGCCCTGATCGCTGCCACCACCATGGTCTCGGGAGCTCTGGCGTTCGCCCTCTATCGCGACGCGCCCGGCGGACACGCGCCCGAAACGGCCCGTGGCGGCGGGCTGGCCACGCTCGCGCGTGATCCGCGGCTGCTCGCGGTGACCGGCTTCGCAACCATCATGTCCGGGATCCAGCTGGCGCTGATCGGGTTTCTCGTTCTCTACTTTCACCGCGCGCTCGGCTATCCATTGCTGCTGGCGGGCGGGCTTCTCGCTCTCGCCCAGGTCAGCGGGGTCGTGGCGCGGATCGTCAGCGGGGTGCTGAGCGACCGGCTCTTCGGTGCTCGCCGGCAGCCGGTCCTGGTCCTGATGGCCGGCGCCGCGATCGCCGGCAGTGCCGCGCTCGCCCTCGCCCCCCCCGCCGTGCCGGTGGTGCTGGTCGCGGGGGTCATGATCCTGCTCGGCTTCTCGGCCGTCGGCTGGAGCGGGGTTTCGATGGCGCTCGTCGCCGAGCTCGCGGGCCGCGAGCAGTCGAGCGCGGCGGCCGGCGTTGCCCTGACCGGCAGCTACCTCGGGGTGATCGTCACCCCGCCCCTTTTCGGGCTCCTGGTCGACCTCACCGGCGGCTACCGGACCTCCTTCGCCGCGCTTGCGCTGCTCGGGGTCATCGCTTTCGGCTTCGCGCGGCTCGCGAGTGACCCCGCCCCTCGCCCGTCACTGGCCACCAGGGAGGCTTGATTTCAAAATGGACTTCGGACTCTTCATAGCCGCCCAGCACCCATCCGGCTCGATGGCCGACCACGTCGACAGGCACCTGGACCAGGTGCGGGCGGCGCGCGACAACGGCTTCTCCGCCGTCTACGCCAACCACCACTACTTCTCCAACCCCTACCAGCAACTGCACCCGATGCCATTTTTGGCCCGGATCGCGGCCGAGAGCGGCGACATGCGGCTTGGCGTCGGGATCCTCCTCTCGGCCCTCCTGAACCCGGTCGACGTCTGCGAGCAGGTGACGACGCTCGACGCGATCACCCACGGCAGGTTCATCTTCGGCGTCGGCCTCGGCTACCGGGACGTCGAGTTCGAGGCGTTCGGGATCGATCGGACCAAGCGGGTGAAGATCTTCGAGGAGGGGCTGGAGCTGATCCGCCGGCTCTGGACCGAGCCCGTCGTCAGCCACACCGGTGACCGCATCACCCTGCGCGAGGTCACCTGGCCGACCCGGCCCATCCAGCAGCCTCACCCGCCGATCTGGATCGCCGCCAACAACGACCCCGCCGTCCGCCGCGCGGCAAGGCTGGGCGACGCCTGGATGATCAATCCCCATACCCGCCTGGACGTGCTCACGCGCCAGATGGAGGTCTACCGGGAGGCGCTCGACTCGGCCGGCAAGCCGTTCCCGACGGTCGTTCCGATCATCAAGGACGTCTACCTTGGCGCCACCCGCGAGGAGGCGATCCGCGATGCCCGCCCCTTCCTGGAGGAGAAGTACCGGACCTACGTCAAATGGGGCCAGGACGAAGCGCTGCCGATGGACGACAGCATCGACGTCCCCTTCGAAGAGCTCCAGGACGACCGCTTCATCCTCGGTACCCCCGATGACCTGATCGAGGCCCTGGAGAGGTACGAGAAAGAGCTGGGCGTCAACCACGTCGCCTTCCGCCTCCAGTGGCCGGGCGCCGAGCACGCCACCCCGCAGGACAGGGTGCTCAACGCGATCAGGCTGATCGGGGAAAAGGTGGTGCCCCATTTCGCGCGCCGCTCGCCGACCGGGGGGGTGCGGTCAATCGGACAGTAGGAGCGGCTCGACCTCGTCCGGAAAGCCGAGGGTGTCGGCGGCGGTCGCCCGGGCGCCCAGGAAACGGGCACGGTTGGCGTGGCCGAGGAGGAGCGGCAGCAGGTCGGCCGCTCGCAGGGTCCCGATCGACCCCCGAGCACAGGGTGCCTCCCCGAACTCGCCCACCGCGTCGGGCCTGACGGCTCCGCCGGCGACCAGCAGCGGCGTCGGGTCGCCAGTGTGGAGGACGCCGCCCGAGGAAGGGGTCGCGTGGTCGCCCGTCACCGCGACCACGGCCCGGTCGAAGGGAGGTTCGAGGAGGGCCGCGAGGGCGGGGTCGAGGGCCTCCAGCACTTTCAACTTCGCACCCGGTCGTCGGCTGTGACCGGCCTCGTCGAGCACCTTGGTGTGGACATGGACGAAGGCCGCGCCGGTGCCGAGCAGGTCGCGTGCCGCGTCGAGCCGCGCAGCCATGTCGTGACCCGGGTCCGCGACCGTGGCGATGTCCCGGTGGTCCATCGCGAGCAACCTCGCGAAACCGCGGTAGAGGGCGCTCGAGGTCACCAGCCCGCCGCTGGCCCCGACACGCTCGGCGAAAGCGGGCAGGGGGAGCCGGGCGCCCGCCCACTTGGTCGTCAGCGTGTCAAGGGCGGGCAGACCGCGGCGGGCACGCTCCCGGTTGACCGGGTGGCCGGCGAGCTCGCGACGAACGCTGAGCAGATAGGTCGCGAGCGCCTGCGCCGCTGCGGCCGCGCTCGGATGCGCGCCCGCCTGCGCGCGGGGACGCAGCCAGGGCTGGCGATCCTCGAAGAAGGGGTCGGAGTCGGAGATCGCCGCGGCCTCGGGACCGGCTCCGCGCAGCCGCAGGATCGCCTCTCCGAGCCGCACCCATTCCAACTCGAAGCCGGCCGCCTGCGGCAGGTCGGCCAGCAAGCGGCGAGCGTCGGCCGCGTCGGCCGCGGCGGCTCGGCCGGTGATCCAGACCTCACGGCCGAGGATCGTCGAGGTGCGGAGGGCGGCGTACAGCCGGGGGTCGGAATCGGCCACCGCAAGCCCGAACCCGAGTGCCTCGAGCACGGCCCGGCCGGGGAAGGGGACGCCTTCGTAGCCGAAGATCGCCCAGTGGGCGACCTCACTGGCGGGCGCCCTGCCCGGACCCAGCGGAACGTGCAGCCCGCAGGCCCCTCGCCTCGCCAGCTCGTCCAGGACCGGCGTCCTTGCCGCTTCCAGCGGCGTTCGGCCGCCCAGCTCCGGCTGGGCCCTGTCGCCGAGTCCGTCGAGGAGGACCAGGACGACCGGCAGGCGGTCGTCCTCGAGTCGCGGTTGACCCTCGCCGTAGCCGGGCGCCGGCACCTCCCCTTCAGGCCTCGCCGGGCACGGATTCGACGAAAGCCGCGAGCTCGCGGTTGAACGCCTCCGGGGCCTCCATCGGGGGCAGGTGGCCGGCATCGGGCACCGTCACGGCCGGCCTCGAATCGGCGCCCGGGATGGTCGCCGCCAGCCACGCCGCGGCCGCCCGAAAGCCGGGAAGGTCGTCCTCGCCGGCGAGCACCCGGGTGGGCGTGTCGATTCGCACGGCCAGGTCCCGGGCGGACGGGTGGGGTGCCCGCCGGATCGATTCGGTCCAGATCCGCAGGTCGTTCGCCGTCACCATCCGAAGCAGCTCCGCCCGCAGCCGGGGACGGCCGCGGATGCTGGCGAAGAGCGGGTCCGCCAGCCAGGCGGCGCGCCCCGCTTCGAGGCCCGCCTCGCGGGCGACCCGGAAAGGGGGCTCCCAGCCTGCCAGCTCGGGGCCCGGGATCCAGGCATCGACGAGCATGAGCGCGCGGCAGCGGGCCGGGTGGAGGCCGGCGAAGACGACGGCGTCGTGGCCGCCGAGCGAGAGGCCGATCAGGATGCAGCGGTCGATATCGATCTCGTCGAGGACCTCGAGCAGGTCGGCGGTGGGGTCGTAGCCGGGCTCCAGCGGGGCGGAGAGCCCGTGACCGCGAAGGTCGACAGTGATGCAGCGCCAGCGATCGCCGAAGGCCGCAAGCTGGGCTGACCACATCCGCGAGTCGAGGGTGACGCCGTGGAGGAAGACCACGGGGGCACCGCTGCCCGTGGAGACCTCGTAGTGAATTCCCGACGTCGTCAGAGCCACCGCCGCAGGGTAGCTAACGGACGGTCGGCATCCAGGCAGGGCGGCCCGCCTCGAACTCCCGGATCTTGTCCAGCTTGAGCAGCGAGAGACCGATCTCGTCCCAGCCGTTGAGCAGCCGCTCCTTGAGGAAGGGCTCGACCTCGAAGTGGAGATGAAGCGGCCCGGCGGTGATGGCCTGGCTCTCCAGGTCGACGGTCGCCTCGGTCTCGGGGGACTTGGTGGCGAGATCGAGCAGCCGCCGCACGTCCTCATCGGGAAGCGCCAGCGCCAGCAGGCCGACGTTGCCACAGTTGTTCCTGAAGATGTCCGCGAAGGAGGGGGCGATGATCACCTCGAAGCCCGCCTCCTGGAGCGTCCAGGGCGCGTGCTCGCGCGAGGACCCGCAGCCGAAGTTGGGCCCGGCGACGAGGATCCGCGCGCCGCGGTGCTCGGGCTTGTCGAGCACGAAGTCGCCCGCCTTCCGCCAGTCGTAGAACAGGTACTGCCCGTAACCGGTCCGCTCGATGCTCTTGAGGAACTGCTTGGGGATGATCTGGTCGGTGTCGACGTCGGCCCGGTCGAGGGGTGCGATCCGGCCCCTGACGCGGGTGAACGCCTTCATCGGTCGTAGTCCCTGACGTCGGCCAGGTGGCCGGCGATCGCCGCCGCGGCGGCCATCGGAGGGCTGACCAGGTGGGTCCGGCCGCCCGCGCCCTGCCGGCCCTCGAAGTTGCGGTTGCTGGTCGACGCGCACCGCTCGCCCGGCGCCAGGATGTCCGGGTTCATCCCGAGGCAGAGCGAGCAACCCGCCTCGCGCCACTCGAAGCCGGCCTCCTTGAAAATCGTGTCCAAACCTTCCTTCTCGGCCATCCGCTTCACGGAGGTCGAGCCGGGCACGACCATCGCCCGCACGCGGGGGTGGATGTGCCGACCGCGGACGATGTCAGCCGCGCCGCGGAGGTCCTCGATCCGGGAATTGGTGCAGGACCCGATGAAGACGCGGTCGATGGCGATGTCCTGCACCGCCATGCCGGCCTTGAGGTCCATGTAGCGCAGCGCGCGCTCGGAGGTCTCGTCATGGGCCTCGGGCACCCGGCCGGTGATGGGAACCGCCTGGGCCGGGTTGATGCCCCAGGTCACGTAGGGCTCCAGCCGGGAGGCGTCGAGGTCGATCTCCCGCGTGAAGAGGGCGCCCTCGTCGGTGCGCATGGTCCGCCAGTGGTCGAGGGCCTCCTCCCAGAGCTTGCCCTTGGGGGAGTGCTGACGGGGCTGCAGGTAGGCGAAGGTGGTGTCGTCGGGCGCCACCATACCGACCCGGGCGCCCCACTCGATGGTCATGTTGCAGACCGTCATCCGGCTCTCCATCGAGAGGCCGCGGATCACCGAGCCGCGGTACTCGACGAGGCTGCCCTGGCCCCCGGAGACGCCCTCCTGCGCGATCAGGCCGACAACGACGTCCTTCGCGGTCACCCCCGCCGGGAGCACGCCCTCGACATTGACGACGACATCCGGGAAGCGGCGCTGGGGCAGGCACTGGGTGGCCAGCACGTGCTCGACCTCGGAGGTGCCGATCCCGAAGGCGAGGGCGCCGAAAGCGCCGTGGGTGGCGGTGTGGGAGTCACCGCACACGATGGTCATGCCGGGCTGGGTCAGTCCGAGCTCGGGCCCGATCACGTGGACGATCCCCTGGTGCGCGCTGCCGAGCTTGTAGAGGCAGATGTTCTCGCGCGCGCAGTTCCGTTCCAGCGCCTCGAGCTGTTTGCGCGAAAGGTCGTCGATCTCCTCGGGCCCGGTTGGGGTGTTGTGATCCGTCGTCGCGATCGTCAGGTCGGGCCGGTGGACCGGCCGTCCGGCGAGCTGGAGGCTGGCGAAAGGCTGCGGCGAGGTGACCTCGTGGACCAGGTGCAGGTCGACGTAGAGCAGGTCGGGGGCGCCCGGCGCGCTGTCGACCAGGTGACTGTCCCAGATCTTCTGGGCGAGGGTTTTCGGCACCGTTGCAATGTACCAGCGGGGATCCACCCGACCCTGTGCGTCGAGCACGGCCGAGCCGGTCTCGCCTTGTCCTCGAAGGACACCGTGCTGCCGGGCGACCGCTCCGGAACCTCCTCAGCCTTCCGACGTGGTGGCGGCGGCCCCGGCCTAAGCTGAACCCGGTCCGTCGCGGCCCGAGGCGCATCGATCCGGCGGAGAGAAGACCCTGCTGTGACCGAAACCTGAATGCACCGTGAGGCCGCCCCGACCACGGCCTCCACCACTTTGGAGGACGCATGACACGAAACGGCGAGCGCAGGCCTGGTCGAAGCTCGCCGTGGGCCAGGTTGCCGCTCGGAGCGAAGATCCTGCTCCCGATCTTCGCGATGACCGTGGTCGTCAGTGTCGCGTCGGCCGCCTTCTTCACCTACCAGGCCGTCGAGCAGGACCGCGTCGCCCGGGCCGCGGAAGGTCGAACCGTCGCAATCGTGATCCAGGGAGCGCTGGAGGCGCAGGAGACCGACGATCCGATCCGCCTGGGCGACTTCCTGCGCAAGGTGGATGCCGCCTACCCGGAGGTGACGGCCCTCTGCGTCCTGCAGGCGAACGCCCGGGATCCACTCGGTCCTCTCGTCGTCCACGCCAGCAGCCGGCCGCCGGCCACCTGTGACCCCGCCTCTCCGCTGACGCCCGACCTTGGCGTCCAGGGCCTTCCCAGCATGACGAGGCAGACGGCGGCAGGCCAGGTCGAGGAGACCGCCGCGGCGGTGGGTCTTTCCAGCACCGGCCAGGGGGCGGTGGTCGAGGTGCTCGTCCGCCTCACCCCGGTCGCCGCCCTGGCCGTACCCACCTTCAGCAAAACCGCCGTAGCTGGACTCCTGATGGCGGGGCTGCAGGTCGGCCTCGTCTTCATGGTCCTCTGGTTCTCGGCGCTCAGGCCTTTGAAACGCCTGCGCCTGGCTGCCTCGGCCGCCGCCCGTGCCGCCCAGCCCTCTGTCGCGGGCGGGAACCCGGTGGCCGAGGGGAGGGTCGACGAGATGCAGGACCTCTCGCTCCGCTTCGACGAGATGCTGGCTGCGGTGCGGGACCGCGAACGCCAACTGGTCGCAAGTCACGCCGAGCTGGAGACTCTCCTCTCCAACGCGCCGGTGGTTGCCTTCTCGGCCACCGCCGCCGGGAAGATGCTGCAGCTTCGCGGCACCGGGACGCAGAACACCGTCAGGAACCTGGGCTTTCAGCGCCTGGAGGACATGACCCTCATCGATCTCGCCGGCTCCAACACGGAACTGGCGGACCTCTTCCGCAAAGCGGGCGGCGGTGAGAAGGTCCACGAAGTGGTCTCCGTGCGCCACTGGATCGGCGAGGAGCTGGTCCACCTCGACGTCATCATCAAGCCGAGCTTCGACGGTCAGGGCCGCTCGCTCGGGATCACCGGGCTGGCCGTCAACGTGAGCGACCGGGTCGACGCCGCCTCCGCCCGGGCCGAGTCGCAGCAGAAATCAGCCTTCCTGGCCGCCATGAGCCATGAGCTGCGGACCCCGCTCAACTCGATCATGGGTTTCTCGCAGCTCCTCGACCTGCCGGCGGAGCCGGCGCTGAGCCCGAAGCAGAAGCGCTACGTCGACCACATCTTCTCCTCCGGTGCTCACCTGCTTGCCCTCGTCAGCGACATCCTCGACCTGGCCAAGGTCGGGGCGGGCCAGCTCGACGTCAAGCTGGAGGCGGTTCGCATCGATGACCTGGTGAGGGATCTGGTCGACCGGACGAGTGCCGTGGCGGCCGAGAAGGGCCTGGCCATCGACGTCTCCCTTCCGCCGGAGCTGATCGCCTACACCGACCCACTCCGGGCGCGGCAGATGCTGCTCAACCTGCTTTCCAACGCGGTGAAGTTCACGCCCAGGGACGGCGGAGCGATCGTGGTCAGCGGGCGGGCGTCGAGGGGCGGCGTCGAGATCGCCGTCAGGGATTCCGGCATCGGCATCGCCGCCGAGGAGCAGGACAAGATCTTCGAGGAGTTCACCCAGGTCGACCACGGCCCGACTCGCAGCCTTGATGGCACCGGCCTCGGCCTCACCCTGACCCGACGCCTGGCGGCCCTGCTCGGCGGGCAGGTGGAGGTCGAGAGCTCGCTCGGCGTTGGGAGTACGTTCACCATCTGGCTGCCCGGCGTGGCCGCTCCGGAAGAACCTGCCGACCTGGTCGCCGTCGCCTCCGCTTCTTGAAGCGGGCATGCCCGATCGGCCTTCGCCTCGGCCGATAACCTTTGCCCCTGGTCTCCGCGATGTCAGACTTTATCGACTCGATGCCTGAGCCTCAACGCTTCCAGCTGCGCGCTCTGCAGCCGGCGGACGCTATCCTCCGCGGGGCTCGTGTGACAAAGGGCCGTAGGAGCCGCTCAAAACCTCGAAGAAGCCGCGGGCGAGATCGTGTCCGGGCTTTGCGAGATCCTCGGCGACCCCAGTCTGGACGGGCCCTCGGTCGCCCTTGCTCGCTTTTTGCCGCCTGAATAACCACAAAATGGAAGAGCCGAAGGACTTTCTGATGTCGTCCGGGGACGTGCTCCGGACCGTGATCGAAGGGGCACTGGCGGCGGTTGTGCTGATGGGGGCCGACGGCCGTATCCGCGACTGGGGACCCCAGGCCGAGCGCACCTTCGGCTGGTCGCGCGCCGAGGCCATCGGGGCCGACCTTGCCGCCCTGATCGTCCCGGAAGAGATGCGCAGTGGCCATCGCGAGGGTCTGCGCCACTACCTGGAGAGCGGTGAGGGACCGGTCCTCGGCCGGGTCGTCGAGATGGAGGCGGTTGTGCGCACGGGGGAGCGCATCCCGGTCGAGATCTCGATTAACCGGCCGGTTCAACACGATGGGGAACCGGTCTTCATCGCGTTTGTCCGAGATATCAGCGAGCGGAAGGCGGCGGAAGAGACGCGGAGCCGGCTCTATGACGAGGCCCGGCTCGCCAACCAGGCTCTCCGTGATTACTCCAGCCTGATCGTCCACGAGCTCCGCGGCCCGCTCTCATGATCCGAGGTTACGCATCCCTGCTGGCGGACGGAAGCCTGTTTGAATCACCCGCCGCGCGCGACGCGCGATCGGTGACCTCCTCCGCAGCGCCGAGGTGGCCAACGATCTGGTCGAGCGATTGCTGATGGCCGCGAGAATGGATGCGGGCCAGCTCGCGCCGGATTACGCAAGGGTCGATCTTGAGGCAGCCGTTGCGTCGGCCGTCGAACGCGCTACGCCCCACGCCACACTCCTCGGAGGGGTCGTGGTGCCGGCAGGCCACTCCCCGACCCAGCAACGGTGTGGGCGGACCCAAGCTGGACGGCCACGATCCTGGACAACCTCGTCACCAACGCCCTACTCCATTCGGGTGACGCCCCAAGGGTCAGCGTGGAAGTCAATGGCGATCGACCGACCTCGATCTGGGTGACCGATCGAGGCCGCGGGATCCCGGCGGAAACCGAGGGGAGGATTTTCGAGCGCTTCTTCCGCATCGCGAACCATTCGGATGCGGCCGGTAGCGGACTCGGACTTTACCTGGGCCACCAGTTGGCGCGGATGCAGGGCGGCGACCTAGTCCTAGAGTCCCAGGAGGACACTCCGGGGGCGCGCTTCCGGCTGGATCTGCAGGCGCCACCGCTGGAGGCGGGGTGACCCCGGGTCGCGACCGCGGGCGCGGTTCCGATCCCGGGCTCGATGTGTCGCGATGGGGCCGTCTTGGCGCGAAGGGGCAGCCGGCGGGCAGCGTCGCGAGGTGCCGATTGGCGCGCATCCTGATCGTCGACGACGACCCCAGCATCCGGTTCATGCTGAGGCTGATGCTGGAGCGCGCCGGTCACGAGGTCGGTGAGGCCCAGCACGGGGCCGCGGCGCTGGCGGTCCTCGAAGGCGAGCTCCCCGACCTGGTCCTGACGGACCTGATGATGCCGGTGATCGGCGGGGCAGAGCTCGTCCGGCTGCTGCGCGCCGAACCTCGGACGGCCAGCCTTCGAATCATGGTGGTGAGCGCCAATCCGGGCGCCATCGGCGAAGGCAGCCGCGCGGACGCAGTCCTCGCCAAGCCCTTCATCCAGGCCGAGTTGCTGGAGCAGGTGACGTCTCTGCTTCGACTGAGGGAGACGGCTTGAGACGGTTCAGCACCGGTCTGTCGGAATTGGACCTGGTCCTCGGGGGCGGGCTCCCCGTGGGAGCGCTGGTCATCCTGGCGGGCTCGCCGGGCACCGGCAAGACCGTCCTCGCCGAGCAGATCTGCTTCGCCAACGCGACCCGCGAGCACAAGGCCATCTATTACTCGACCGTCTCCGAATCGCCGGCCAAGCTGGTCGAGCACCTGGAGACCTTCGACTTCTACGACCGCAGCGCACTGGCGGATCGCATCGAGTTCATCAACCTCGGGGAGATGCTCCAGGGCGACCCCCGGGACTCCCTCGGTCCCCTGATGGACGAGATGGTCCGAAAGATAAACGCGGAGATGCCGATCCTCGTCGTTCTCGACAGCTCCAAGGCGCTTCGCGACCTCGCCGGCGACGCCCGCTTCGCACCGCCATCTACAACCTGGCGGCCCGGGTCGCGCACACCGGCTGCACGCTGCTCTTCCTCGGTGAGTACAGCCACCACGAGATCGCATCGGGGCCGGAGTTCTCGCTCGCCGACGGGATCGTGGAGCTGGCCTACGAGTCGCGCGAACCGCACGACCAGAGCCGGCTGAGGTGGTCAAGATGCGCAGTTCCCGCCACCTGGAGGGTCACCACTCAATCGAGATCAGCCAGCGTGGGTTCGCGGTTTTCCCGCGCCTCGAGACGGTGGTCCGATCGCTGGCCGACCTGGAGGAGCCGGAGGGCCGGATCAGCAGCGGGATCCCCGGCCTCGACGAGATGATGGGTGGTGGGATCCCGGCGGCGGAGGCAACCGCGGTCCTCGGCGCCTCCGGCTCTGGCAAGACGGCACTGGCCCTGGGTTTCATCGCCCGGGGCCTGGCTGACGGCGAGCGTTGTCTTTACATCTCATTTCAAGAGCGAGTCCATCAGCTGGTCCGGAAGGCCGCCAGCTTCGGGTGGGACCTGGCTCCGATGCTGCTCTCAGGGCAGCTCACCATCTACCACGTCCCGCACCGCCAGCTCAACCTCCACGTCGTCGGGTCGGTCTCCGGAAGCAGATCGAAGCGGGGCCGCCGACGTGGGTGGTGCTGGACAGCCTTGCGGAGCTGGTCATGGCGGGAGGCGAGTCGGAGCGGTTCCCGGCTTACTCGCGCGGTCTCCTGGGTCTTCTGCAGGCCGCGGGCGCATCCCTGATCGTGACCAGTGAGACCGCGGGCCTGGGTCCCGGGACCGGCCCCCTGGGGGGCTGTCGTTCCTCTTCCAGAACGTGGTGTTCCTCCGTTACATCGAGCTGGAATCCGAGATCCGGCGAGCGGTCGGTGTCATCAAGATGCGGGACAGCGACCATTACAAGGGTCTCCGGATGGTCGACATCAGCAGTCGCGGCTTCGAGGTGGGCGAGAGGATCGCGGGCCTGACCGGCCTCCTCGGATGGAGTGCGCTTCGCGGCCCGGACGATCCCGACCAACCGGGGCTCTGACAGCCGGCCCGAGAGCGCCCGGACTCCCGCCGCCGGGTTCCGCGCCATCGCGATGTTTCGCTTGGTGCCGGAGCGGGAAATATATCTTCAGCGGGACCCTCAGGTCTCAGCATCTTGCGTTGGTCGCAGAAGTCTTTCTCGAACAGGCCAGCCGCTTGTTCGCCCGCGTTCGAGAAAGAGGAGAGCCCCGCCAATGCCTACAGGAAGCATCAAGAAGCTGGTATCGGACCGCGGATTCGGATTCATCGCGGCCGAGGACGGCAAGGAGTACTTCTTCCACCGTGACGGCGTCGAGAACTTCGACTCGCTGAACGGTGGCGAGCAGGTGACCTTCGAGATCGAGGCGAGCCCCAAGGGCCCGCGCGCGAAGATGGTTCGCCTGGCCTAGTCGAGCGATTCCGAACCGGAGACCCGTCCGCTCCCGCCCCCTGGGCGGGGGCCGGGCGGCCTCCGTACCCTGCGTTCCGCAACCAATCACGAGGAGAACAGACCCGCATGGAGCAGCAGACTCGCTCGAAGCGCTCGGCCGTCGCAATCCTGATCGATCCCGATGCTGTCTCCGGTGCGACCCACCGCAAGCGCCTGCAGGACCGCGGCTACACGGTCGTCACCGTCGCCGACGCCTCGGCGGCCACGGCGACAGCTGAGAAGGCCGCCCCCGCCGTCATCTTCTACGCCTCGCTCACGGGCCGGATCGACGCCTCCGAGCTGATGCTGGCCCTCAAGGCAAGCGACGCCACCCGCCACATCCCGATCCAGATGCTGTCGGCGGCTCCCGAAGCCCGCAACCAGAAGGGCCTCAACGTGGTGACCCGCACCGGCTGGTAGCCCAGGGCGCCCGCGCGTCGCACCCGCGCCCTGGTTCGGTTGTCCATCCAGAGCCCCGGGGCCTCGCAAAAATTACGGACTTTCTTATGGCGGCAGCCAGAGGATGGTCAAGATGAATCAAGAAATCCGTCGCAGCACAGCCGGCTGATGGCAGTTGATCAGCCGCCTCCCAACCCGCGGCCGGTCGGGCCCGCCGCCGTCGCCGAACCTGGTCAGTACAACTTTCGCGCCACCGCCGCGGTGGCGTTCGTCGTCGGCGTGATCGATGTCCTGATCGCGGTCCGCTTCTTCCTGAAGCTTCTTGGAGGCTCGACTCAGTCGGGTTTCGTCAGCTTCATCTACGGGGTGAGCTCGCCCCTGGTGGCACCCTTCCACGGCATCTTCCCGAATTCCGGCTCCGGCGCCAATATTTTCGAGTCGGGCTCGCTGGTCGCGCTCGTCGTCTACGCCCTGATCGGGTGGGGCGTCGTCGTCCTGATCCGGATCGTGACCGCACCGCGTGGAAGCCGGCCCGCGTCCTGAAGGCCGGCCGGCTGGTCACTCCAACCGTCGGGAGACGTTGACGCCGCACGTGACGCCGCCCTCCCGATCCTTTCATCGCTGATCGCGCTCTCCCCCCTCGGAGGCGGCGGCCTAATGGTCGCCGTCTCTTCTTCCTCCTCTTTCCTGACTGCGACCCCGACGGTTTCTCGGGCGTCCGCCGGGAGGGGCCGGCGGTCTCGATCGCGGGACGAGCTACTTGAATGCGCGGTGGCGCAGCCCTCAGTCAGGGTGTCCCAACTCCCGCGCCAAGGGCCTCGAGCCCATAGGCAATCGCCTCCGGATAGGAGAGGCCGGCGCCGCGCTGCCAGGCTTCGGCTGACTCCCTGGGCGGTAGTCCGGCCCTGATGAAGGAATCGGTCAGCGCAAGCCAGGCCGGCGGGGGCTTGGACCCGGAGATCTCGTGCATTCGGGCCGCGGCACCCGCCAGGGTGAGCGCGCGAGCGGGGTTGGAGTCGGCGGCCGCGATCCAGGAGCAGACGTCCAGCGTCCAGGCCGCGCGGCGGTCGCCCAGTTGAAGGCCGGACTCGAGGCTTTGCCGGATCGCCGATCGGGCGGCCTCGACGCCACCGCCGGCCACCTTCACGGCAGCGAGGAAGGTCAGGGTGATATGCGCCTCATCGTCGTGACCAGCGCGGTGCCGCAATTCAAGGCTTCGGGCGAAGAGCTGCTCGGCGGCTGCCAGGTGGCCTCGGCCCCCGGCCAGGAGACCCATCTGGTGCAGTACCTCAGCCTCCATCCGGCCATCGCCCAAGGTCTGCCAGTGGGACAGAGCCTCCTCCAGGTGAGCCTCGGCGCGGACCGGATCACCGGTGGCGGCCTCGACCAGTGCTGTCATGAACAGAGCGCGGCCCGTGACCCGCTCGTCTCCGGCCGACCTGCCGGCGGCGAGCGCGAGCCCGAGGCGTGCCATCGCTTCGGGCGCTTCTCCCTGGAGGTAGGCGAAGGCTGCGGAGTCGATCTGGCACTGAGTCGAATCGGCGGCGGTGTCGGGGGCAGCCGCCAGGGCGGCCTCCACCGCCGCACGACCCTCGGTGACATGGCCGCGGACGTTCCAGAAGTCGAAGGTGCGGTGCGCCAATCGCAGCGCGAGTGGCGGGTCGTTCTCGGTCGCCCAGGCCAGCGTCGACTTGAGGTTGTCGTGCTCCAACTCGACCTCGTCCAGCCACTCAGCGCTCCTTCCTGGAAGGCGCCGATCGATTCGATCCAGCAGGCATAGAGCGAGGCGCCCCTGGACCTCGGGCGCCTCTCCGGACTCCTCCAGCTTCTCGCGGGCAAATTCGCGGATCGTCTCGTGCATCCGATAGCGCGACTCGGTCGGCATGAGCAGGGATTTCCGCACCAGGAGCGCCAGGCAGGGGACCACGGCGGTCGGCGGCAGCTCCCCTCCGGCGCCGACCGCTTCGGCGGCGGCGAGGTCGAAGCTTCCTGAGAAGACGGACAACCGGCGGAGTAGCAGCCGTTCGTCGGAAGCGAGGAGGTTGTGGCTCCAATCGACGGTCGAGCGCAGCGTCTGCTGCCGGGCGGGAGCGGTGCGTGAGCCGCGGCCGAGGAGCACGAAGCGGTCCTCGAGGCGGGCGGCGATCTCGGTGAGTGAGAGAGCGTCTGCCTGCGCGGCGGCCAGCTCGAGCGCCAGGGGCAGGCAGTCGAGCTTCTCGCAGACCTGGGCTGCCAGGCGGCGAGCACCCTCGTCATCCCGCAGGTCAGACCGGTGCTCGCGTGCTCGTCTCAGGAAGAGCGCCACCGCGTCTTCCTCCAGCAGAGCTGGAACCGGCCAGGTCACCTCCCCGGGGAGACCGAGCGGCTCCCGGCTGGTGGCCATGACCCTTAGGTTGGGGCAGCCCTCGAGAAGCTTCACCACCAGCTCCGCGACCGCTGTGACCAGGTGCTCGCAGTTGTCGAGCACAAGCAGAAGCTCGCGCCCGGAGAGCTGTTCGACGGCCGACTCGATGCCGCTGCGCCCCGGGTGCTCGACCAGCCCCAGAACCCGGCCCGCCGCCGAGACCACCGAGGTGGGGTCGGAGAGCGACCCGAGCTCGACCAGCCAGACGCCGTCCGGCTCCTCGGCGCTTGCGGCGAGCTCGAGCGCGAGGCGCGTCTTGCCGGCGCCGCCGGCACCGGTGAGCGTGAGCAGCCGAGCCCTGCGGCGCGCCTGCGCCAGCTCGGCGAGCGCCCGCTCCCGGCCGACCAGCTCGGTCAGCTGGGTCGGCAAGTTGGTGAGGCGACGGTCGAGCGACCGGATCGGCCGCAGGTCGGGCGGCGCGTATTCGTCCGCCAGCTGGTAGATCCGCTCCGGCCGGACGAGGTCCTTCAAACGGTGCTCACCGTGGTCGATCAGCGAGATGCCGTCGGGGAGCGAGTCGACCGCGACCTGGCGTGCCGAAAGCGAGAGCAGCACCTGTCCGCCGTTACCCGCCGCCAGCAGGCGCGCGCAGCGGTAGACCGCCTGGCCGTAGTAGTGGCCATCCCGGAGCTCGGCCTCGCCGGTGTGAACGGCAATCCGGAGCCGCAGCTCTGCTCCGACCGGCCAGGCCTGGCGCTGGATGTGGCGCTGGATGGTCGCCGCGGCGGTGACCGCGTCCGCCGCCCAGGGGAAGACCGCGAGGACCGAGTCCCCCTCCCGACCCATCTCGACCAAGTGGCCGCGATGCTTTTCGATGGCGGCGCGGACAAGCTCGTCGTGGAGCGCCATCGCCGCGCGCATCGCAGCCGGCTTCGACTCCCACCGCCGAGTCGAGCTCTCGATGTCGGTGAGAAGGAAGGTGACCGTTCCCTCCGGCGGATGATGTCTCGTTTGAGTTCGCAGGATAGATCACCAGCCGAATGACACAAGCCCGGATTCCTATGCTACTTTCCGCCCGCAATGCCAGTCAGCCGTAGGGACGAGAAGCCGCTGCGCGAAATCGCCGAGGAATTCGGCCGGATCGCCCGCGTCTTGACCCAGGTCAGCGACGCGGCGGGTAAGTCGGGCGAGGGCCGTGACCATTCGGCCGACTTGAAGCGGATCGAGGCGAGTTTGGCCGAGATCACCGCCGCGCTCAGGGGCTTCCTCTCCGAATAGACTCGGTGCCCACTGATCGGTGAGGCGTCGCCGGCGCGCGACGACGGACAATCGCGCCCATGACCAATCCCGAAGCGATCGCTCTCATCAGCAGCCTCAGCGCTGTCCGGCAGTTCGCCGACCAGCCAATTCCGAGGGAGGCGAGGGACGACATCTTCGAGGTCGTCCGATGGTCGGGCAACGCCAGCAACCGGCAGCAGTTCGAGGTCCTCTGGGTCGAGGACAGGGCCCTTCTCCAGAGGCTGGCGGGTGTCGAGGGCTACGCCAAGCACCTGGCCGGAGCGGCGGCAGGCGCCGTCATCGCGACCTGGATGGAGCGCGACGAGCTCAACGCCTTCGACGAGGGACGGATTGCCGAGCGGATCATGCTCGCCGCTCATGCCCATGGCGTCTCCAGCTGTATCGGCTGGCTGCGCGGCGACGGCGGTGAGGAGGCGAAGCACCTGCTCGGCCTTCCGGCGGATAGAACCGTGAGGACGACCATCTCGCTCGGCTACGCTGCCGCCGGCGCCAAGCGTGGCCGGCGCCGGCGGCCGACCGACCAGGTGATCCGGATCGCCCCCTGAAGCGTTAGCTACTTGATACCGATCTGGAAGTATGATCACCCTGTCCCGATGGAAGGAGTACTCCCGAGTGCCAAGCCGGAGGCCATCACCAAGCCGACACCAAACCGTCTCTACGAGGACGTCCAGCTGCGGATCTCGCGCAACCGCGAGTCCGGCTGGCTCAGCTTCAGCGGAGAGATCGACTCCTGGAACGTGGACGCGGTCAGGGCCGTGCTCGAGAAGGCGCTCCAGGGTGACGGGGACGTCCGCGTCGACGTGAGCCAGCTCCTCTTCTGCGATGTCACCGGCATCCGCGCCCTGGTGGCGGTGTCCGGCAAGCTGACGGCCGGGCGCCGTGTCGTCCTCCACGGCCTCGACCCGCGCCTTCAGCGGGTCTTCGGCGTCATCGGCTGGGGTCAGCTGCCAAGCCTCCTGATCGAAACCGAGGCCGGTGTGAACTGATGAGCGTCGACACCCAGTTCCGTCACGAGGCGCTCCTCTACGCGGGCGAGGCCGACTTCGTGGAGAGCACCAGCGCGTTCATCCGAGAGGCTGTTGCCCACGACGAGCCGACGCTGGTCGTTGTCGGCGCCGCCAAGATCGAAATGCTCCGCGAGAACCTGGGCGTCGACGCCCATGGGGTGCTCTTCGCCGACATGAATGATGTCGGCCTGAACCCCGCGCGGATCATCCCTGCCTGGCGGGACTTCGTCGCCGAGTTCGGCACCGGCGGCCGCCGGTTGCGCGGCATAGGCGAGCCGATCTGGAAAGGGCGCGGGGCGGCCGAGCTGGTCGAGTCCCAGCGCCACGAGGCGCTGCTCAACGTCGCCTTCGCCGGCGGCCAGCCCTGGTACCTGCTCTGCCCCTACGACACCGAGGCGCTCGAGCCGGCGGTGATCGAGGAGGCATTCCGCAGTCACCCGTTCACTTCGCAGGGCAACGCCAGCCAGGAAAGTAGCCTCTACGTCGGGCTCGAGGTCGAGTCCGGCCCCTTCGATGCGCCGTTGCCCGAACCGCCGGGCGATCCCCCCGAGTTCAACTTCGAGAGCGGGCCCATGTTCGGTTTGCGCCGGGTTGTCGCCCGCCACGCGCTCGACGCCGGTCTCAGCTCGGCGAAGACGGCCGACCTCGTCCTTGCCGTGACCGAGGTGGCCGGCAACAGCCTCCGCCACGGTGGGGGCAAAGGCACCCTGCAGATCTGGCAGGACCCGCTCACGCTGTGCTGCGAGGTCCGCGACCGCGGCTACATCCCGCAGCCGCTGGTCGGGCGCGAGCGGCCGACGGCGGATGCCGACTCGGGCCGAGGCCTCTGGCTCGTCAACCACCTTTGTGACCTCGTCCAGGTGCGCACCAACGCTTCAGGAACGGTCGTCCGCCTCCACCTGAGTCGCGCCTAACAGACCCGAGCGATCGGCCTCGCCGGCTGCCAGATCCTTCCCTCGAGGAGGTCGACCGGGTCGCCGCTTGGGCCCAGGGCCGCCAGCTCCTCTCGCGCCTCCCACATCCGAAGGGCGGAGACGGCGGCGTCGAAAGCGTCCTCCCGCGAGCCGGCCGCCGCCCGCCGCCCGAGGTCCGCCGGCCAATCGAGGGCGTCCAGGTAAGCCCGAGAAAAGGCTGCGCGCCGCTTCGGTCCCGGACCGGTCAACAACCGCGGATAGATTTCGAGCACGGTCGCGGCGCTGGGAGCGTCGAACGGCCAGATCGCGAAACCGGCGGATCGGAGCCGGGTCAGAAACGGCATCCCGCGGATCGAGCCCGTGCCGACCGCACCGGCGCCCCCGACCTGGAACACCGACTTAGGTGCGGCGCCGCACTCGAGCTCGGTCCTCCGAAACTGGGCCTCGGCGCCTCGTCGCTTGCCCGGCCTGCCCCAGAAAGGAGGCGAGCAGCGGGCCAGCCAGCCCTCGCCGCAGCGGCCGGCGACCAACCAGAACTCGGGCGCCGTCCGGCAGCCGAAATCGGCCAGATACCAGGCCGGGACCGAGAAGCCGAAGTCGAGGCCGACGAGAAGGGGCGCTCCGGCCGCCTTCCAGCCCAACAGGGTCGCGATGACACCCTCGCGCGTCATCCGGCCCTCCAGCGTGACCAACTCGCCTTCCTCGACCGCCGCCAGCCAGATCTGGGAGCCGCCGCGGGACAGGCTTCCCGACCAGTCCACCGCGACGAATCGAAGGCCGGCGCCGGGTGCCGGCACGGACCTGGACATGAAAAGCGGCCTCAGCCCTCACCCCAGACCGACCGGGCGACGCTGCCAACCAGCTCCAGCTTCGCCCGCTGCTCCTCCGGCGTGATCCGGTTGCCCTCCATCGTTGAGGCGAAGCCGCATTGCGGGCTGAGAGCCAGCCTCTCCAGGGGAAGGAACGTCGCAGCCTCCTCGATCCGCGCCTTGAGCTCGGCGGCCGATTCCAGCCGGCCCGTCTTCGTCGTCACCAGGCCGAGGACGACGGTGCGGTCCTCGGGCACGTGGCGGAGTGGCTCGAAACCGCCCGAGCGCTCGTCGTCAAACTCCAGCAGGAAGCGCTGGAAGAGTGTCTTCTGGAAGATCCGCGCGATCGGCTCGTAGTCGCCCTCGGCGTAAAACTTGCTCTGGTTGTTGCCCCGACAGATGTGGATTGCGAAGGTCACCTCGGGGTGGCCCGAGATGATCGCGTTGTCCATCTCGATACAGCGGTCGATGACCTCCTCCGGGTCGCTGCCACGCTGCCGGTAGCCCTCCCGCATCTTGGGGTCGAGGAGGGCGGCGTACTGGGGCGCGTCGATCTGGATGTAGGTGCAGCCGAGCCGGACCAGCTCGTCAACCTCGCGGCGCGAGATGTCAACGATGTCCGCCAGGTACTCGTCACGGGTGGGGTAGGCGTCGCGTGACTTCTCCGGGTCGTAGTAGGCGGCCGCCTGCTGGGCGCTGATCAGGGTGACCTTCGCGGTCGTGCTGGCTCGGGCCCGCAGGTAGGTCCACTCCTCGGCGCAGAGGCTGTGCCGGGGGCGCAGCTTGGCGACCACCACCGGCCGGCGGAGGATCAACTCCTCTCCCGCCTCGTCGCGGAAGGGGATCGCCCAGCCGCCGGTTCGGTCGAATCCGTCGACCGAGTCAACGAGATGGCCGTAAAAGGCGAAGCGCCGGAGCTCGCCGTCGCTGATCACGTCCAGCCCCGCCTCCTGCTGCAACGCGATGGCGCGGTCGATCGCCTCGTCCTCGGCCTTCTTGAGCGCCGCCGGTCCGCTCTCGCCCGCTTCGTAGGCCTTCCGCGCCGAGACCAGCGCGATCGGGCGGAGGAGGCTTCCGACGACATCGGAGCGGACGATCACCCGCCCATTCTGGTCGGCCTAGAGGGCACGCATCCGGTTGTTCTTGAGGTTGTGCTCTATCTCGGCGAGGCCGAGGGCTTCCAGCAGCGGCGGCATGTACATTCCGAAGCGGCCCCGGTATCCTTTCCAGAGGCCGTACCAGCCCTTGACCGGGTTGTCGTCCGAGCGGGCCCAGGCCTCGACCGTTCCGGGCGCTGCCGGCTTTTGCTCGTCCGCGCTCCCGAGCGGCATCCAGGTGCCGTGTTGCTTGAGCATGGCGTGAAGGTCCTCGATCGCTCGCAGCTGATATCGGAGCTGGGTGGTACCGACCTGGCAGACGATCGCCGGCGGCTCGAGCGACTCGTCGAGGTACATCGGGTATTCGGAGGCTCCACTCGCGGTCGTCAAGTGCCAGGGATCTGCCTTGGTACCCGCACCGCTCGCTCTTGCCATTCAATTCCTCCTCGGATCCAACGAAACCTGTCTGGGCAACAGCAGGGACGGAGCTGAACCGTTACCAGGTCGGGTTGGTGCTCGCCGCCGTCCAGATCGTAACCGCCGTCGTCGTTGCCGCGGCCCAATCGAGTGAGTGGCCGCCCTCCAGCCCGGCATCGGCCGGCCTCATCCGCATCGGTTGGGCTCGACGGCAGCCTCCGGTTCGAGGCGCCCGGGCTGGTCAGGCGGTTGGGGCCCGCCGCGGCCCTGCAGTACCAACTCTGAGGCAGAAACCGAGTTCAGAGGCGAGCCACAGGGCTCGTTCGTGCGTTACGTTTCACAGGCGGAATCCGAAAAGGGGGATGCTTTCAGAGTGAAGTTCTTTCAGCCCAGCGTCAGGCAGAGCGGGCAGGGCATGGTCGAGTACGCGCTCATCCTGGTCCTCGTCTCAATCGTCGTTATCGTCATTCTTCTCACCATGGGCGGCCAGATCGGCAACGTCTTCTCGAACGTAGTCGCCGCGCTCAACGCCTAGCTCGATCCAACTCCACCAGCGGCTGGTCGCGGGCGCGACCGGCCGCCAACTTTCCCCTTTCCGCTCGTCTTCTGGCTGCGTCGGCCCGCGTCAGCGGATCTTGTAGGAGCGAGCCTCTTCCCGGTGCATCTTCTTGACGACGTCCGGGCGGTAGCGGCCGAGGAGGTAGCCGGTTGCGTTGAAGACGATGTCCTTGAGCACCATGGCGGCGAGGAGGCAACCGGCGCCGAGGCCGCCGTAGAAGAGCAGGCTGCCGCTGATCTGGCCGCCCGCAGCGAAGGTGGTCGGATAGGGCTCGGCCAGGCAGCCCCAGGCCGGCAGCACGGGCCCGATGCAATCGAGCCCGAGCACACGACGCGAAACCTGGTCGAAAAGGAAGATCAGCCCGACCAGGGAGGCGAAGACGATCAGCGCCCGCTTCATGTCTCCATTAACGCTGTCGCGCGCGATTTCCGTCGCGTCAAGACAGCGCTGGTTGGGTCCTTGGCCACCGGGCGCCTCCGGTTGAAGCGGAGGGACTCGCGGGTAGGATTCAGAGATGGAGGTCCGTTGCACTCCGGAGCTGGCGGAGGCGATCGCGCGGGGGCTCCCGCTGACCGTGGCCGGCCAGATTGCCCTGCCCCCGCCACTGGCCGGCATCGTGGTTATCGCCCGCGGCGGCCCGGTACCCGGCGGCCTCTCCCTGGCGGCGGTACTGCAGCCGCGGACGCTGCTGCGAGTCCCCGAGCTGGTCGGTCTGCAAACTACTCGGCGCCGCAACGGCACCGTGGTCGAGCAGGCCTTCGCCGTCACGCCCGGATTGCTGAATCAGCTGGTGGTCTCCAGCGGCGCGTGGCCGCTGGTGGTGCCGCTGCTGAACCCCAGCACCCCGGCCTACCCAGTCCCCGACCTGGCTGCCGTGAAGCGCGGCCTCGACCTCTTCGCCACCGTCCTTGGCAATGTGGTGTCCGGCATCTACCAGGGCGCCGGCAAGGAGGTTCCCGCCGGCGAGCTGGTGCTGGCGCCGACCGGGCTCGGCGTGGAGACGGCGCTCGCCGGCCTGCGGCGGATCCGTAAGGGCTTCGCCGGTGTCGCCGCTCGGGTCCCCGGCCAGCAGCCGCCCGGCCGGGTCTACACGCCCCCTGGCGAGGGCGAAGACGAGGAAGAGGAAGGCGGCTTTGCCGACGTCGGCGGCCAGGCCGAGGCGGTGAGTCAGCTGGAAGCGGTTTGCCAGGCGATCAAGGACCCTCAGAGCTACCGGCGATGGGGCGTCCGGCCGCCGCGTGGCGTGCTGCTTTACGGTCCGCCCGGCACCGGCAAGACGCTTCTCGCCCGCTGCCTCGCCCGGGAGTCGGGGGCGCGGTTCATCCACGTGCGCGCGACCGACGTGGTCTCCAAGTGGTACGGCGAGGCCGAACGGAAACTGCAGGAGGCCTTCGACTGGGCGCGGCGAGAGCAACCCGCCGTTCTCTTCTTCGATGAGATCGACGCGCTCGGCCGCTCGCGCGATGACGCGCACGAGGCGACCCATCGGCTGGTCAGCACCTTCCTCGAGAACATGGACGGGCTCGAGGGGGTGGAGGGCGTGGTGGTGCTGGCCGCCACCAACCGGCCGGAGGCGGTCGACGAGGCGCTGACCCGCCCCGGCCGCTTCGACCGCCTGGTCGAGGTGGGCCTGCCCGACCCCACCGGGCGGCAGTCGATCTTTCGGGTCCACCTCGCCCGGGCCGAGCGGCGTGCCGGCCGGCGGGTCTTCGAGCCGCTCGATGAGGGTGGCTGGGAACGGCTGCTGCAGGCGACTGAAGGGCTGAGCGGCGCCGAGATCGCCGAGGCCGTGCGCCGGGCGCTGGAGGTGAAGGTACGTGCGGGCGCGACCGGCGGATCGATCAGCCAGGACGAGCTGCTGGCCCAGGCGATGTCGGTCGCGCGTCCCTGGTAGGCGAGGCCGCGATCAGCCGCCGGTAGGTCTCCGCCGCCGCCGTCGCCTCCCGCTTCAGTGACGGGTCGCCGTCGAGGTCGATGTGGTAGAGGCCGAAATCGGTTTGAGGTTCGAAGGGCAGGCCCCACTCGCGGTTGGAGGTGATGCTCCAGCACACGTAAGCGGCGATGTTGCAGCCGCTCTCGGCCGCTGCTTCCACCTCCCGCAGGTGGCTCTCCAGGTAGGCGGCCCGATCGATCCCGTCGGCGACTGTCACACAGCCGTTCTCGACCACCACCAGGGGCAGGTTGTCGAAGAGGGAGGCGTAGCGCCGGAGCATGTCGCCCAGCGCCGCCGGCCAGACCGGTGCGCGCTCGAAGTTCCCCATCCCGGCGTCGAGGAGGCGCTGGAAGCCTTGGATCTGGAAGGTCCGGATGCCCCAGTAATAGTCGAAGCCGACGAAGTCCAGCTGGCCCTGGCAGTCGGCCGGGCAGAGGAAGTGGGCGAGCTTGCCGGCCATGCCGAGATTCCACCAGTCGGAGGCGAGGACGGTGGGCAGGAACGTCAGGATCCGTGCGAACGGGCCCAGCAGCCGACCCATGGCGAGCTTGCCCGGGGTCCGGCGAGCGATCCGGTGCCCGTGACCGACCATCTCCTCGAGGCGAGAGATGCGCGAAGCCCGCCAGTCAATCAGCCGCTGCACCCAGGCCGGCAGGCCCAGCACCAGGGGGTTGGCGCCGACCATGGCCTCGGGGTTCGCGTGCTTGATCGCTCGGCGGGCGTCACGATGACCACGGAAGAGGTTGCGCATCAGCTTGGCGCAGCTCTCCATCTGGTCGTGGCTGGTGGCGGCAAGGGGAAGTCCGGGCGGCATCCGGTAGGTATGCTGCCACCAGGGCTTGAGGTAGCCGAAGACCAGCTCGCTCGGCTCGTTGAGCGTGATCCACCAGCCGACCTGTTGGCCCAGCGCCTGGACCACCTTCTCGGTGTAGACGCGAAAGCGGTGCGGGAAGTCCTCCGCGATCGGGTCGACGTGGAGAGGCCAGACGTAATGGAGGAGGGTGACCATCGGCTCCATCCCGGCGGCTCGGATGCTGGCGACGACCTCGCGATAGTGGGCGAGCGCCTCGGCGTTGAAGACGCCCGGCTGGGGCTCGACGCGTGCCCAGCTGATGCTGAAGCGGAACATGGTGCAGCCGAGGGCGGCGGCCAGCTCGACGTCCTCCTGGTAGCGGTTCCAGAAATCGGTCGCGCGCCCCCGGGGGGTCTGGCCGGCGTTGAGCTCCCAGCGGTCGCGAATGTCGGGGTAGCGGTCGTCGAACGCCTCGCACTGGTGATCTGCCGTGGCCACTCCGAAGTACACGGCGTCATCATCCGGTAGCGAGCCCGCAATTTGCCAGCCAGGAACCTCCCGCCCCGCCCGCCCCGCCCGACCCGCGCCGAGCTCGAGGCCGCCCGTTCGCTGACGGTACCGGACGTCATCGCGCCGGAACTGCGCGTGCTCTTCTGCGGGATCAACCCGGGCCTCTACACGGCGGCGATCGGCCACCACTTCGCCCGGCCGGGCAACCGCTTCTGGCCGGCGCTCCACCGCTCCGCCTTCACGCCCCGGCTGTTGCGTCCGTGGGAGGAGGACGAGCTGCTCGGGCTCGGCCTCGGAATCACCAACCTGGTCCGGCGGACCACGGCCGTCGCTGCCGAGCTGTCGGCGGAGGAGCTCCGGCACGGTGGCACCGAGCTGGTGGCGAAGCTGGAGCACTTTCGCCCGCGATGGCTGGCCATGCTCGGCGTCGGCTCCTTCCGGTCGGCCTTCGGGCGAACGGCCGCTGCCATCGGTCCCCAGCCGGAGGCGCTCGGGCCGTCCCGAGTCTGGCTGCTGCCCAATCCGAGCGGCCTCAACGCCCATTACCAGCTGGACGCGCTGGCCGCCGAGTTCGATCGGCTCCGCGTGGCAATCGGAACAGCTGTTTGAAAACGCCGATTCCTACTTATGCTGTGCCGATGCAAACCGCGACCGCACTCAACGACGTCGAAACCCGAGCCTGGGTTGGGTTGCTTCACGCCCATGCCAAGGTGGTCAAGCAGCTCGATGCCGAGTTGCTGGCGGGGCACGGCATCTCCATCTCCGCTTTCGAGGTGCTCTGGCGCGTCGCGGCCACCGAGGACGGGCGCCTCCGCATGACAGACCTCGCCGAGCTCGTGCTGCTCAGCCCGAGCGGTCTCTCGCGGCTGGTCGATCGCCTCGAGAGCGAGGGCATGATCGAGCGGATCGCCTGCCCCACCGACGGCAGAGCGATCAACGCCACCATCACCGCAGCCGGTCGGGCGCGCCTGGCGCAGGCGGAGGCGACGCACGTCGAGGGCATCCGCCGCACGTTCCTGGCGCATTTCAACGAGGCCGAGGTCGGCAAGCTGGGCGAGTTCTGGTTGAGGCTCGCGCCGCACTGCGGCTGACCAGCTGCGGGCTGGCGGCCGCCCTTCTGCTCGCCGCGGGTTGCGGCAACCCGCCGCTCTCGCAGCCGAAAGCGTCGCCGCTGCCCTCGGAGTTCGCCTCACCCACCGCCGCTCCGTTGCCGGTTGCCTCCCCGCTCGACGCCCCTTGGCCGGCCTTCCTCGGCAGCGCGGCGCGCTTCGGGGTCGGCCCCGCCAGCCCAACGCTGGACTCGGTCGAGCGGAAATGGGCGGCCCCGGTCGACGGGCTCCTCTACGCCGAGCCGCTGCTCGCTGCCGGTCGGGTCTTCGCCGCCACCGAGAACAACACGGTTTATGCCTTCGACGCAGCGACCGGCGCCCTCGCCTGGCAGAAGCACCTAGCCGACCCTGTGCGTGGCTCCAACCTGCCCTGCGGCAACATCGACCCGACCGGCATCACCGGAACGCCGGTCATCGACCCCGCCAGCTCGACCCTCTATGTCGTCGCCTTCGCGCAGCCCGGCCGCCACCTGCTCTTCGCGCTTGATCTGGCGACCGGTGCCGTCCGCTGGCAGCGGGGAATCGACCCGCCCACGCTCAGCCCGCTGGTCCACCAGCAGCGCTCGGCGCTCACCTTTTCAAGCGGCCGGGTTTACGTGCCCTTCGGCGGCCTCTTCGGCGATTGCGGTGACTATCGAGGCTGGGTTCTCGCCTCCTCCGCGGATGGCCAGGGCGATCTTCTCAGCTACCAGGTGAAGTCCTCCCGGGAGGGTGGCATCTGGGCGCCCGGGGGAGCGGTCACCGATCCCTCGGGGAACCTCTACGTAGCGGTCGGCAACGCCGAGGGACAGGGCTTCAACTACGGCAACTCGGTGATCCGCCTGGCCCCGGACCTGCGGGAGGCCGCCTACTGGGCGCCGACCAACTGGGCCGCGTTGAACGCATCCGACACCGACGTCGGCTCGATCACGCCGGCGTTCCTCGAGGACGGCCTCCTCTTCCAGGCCGGTAAGGCGGGAACCGGTTACCTCGTCCGCTCCGGCCACCTCGGAGGCGTCGGCGGAGAGGTGTTCAGCGCGCCGGTGTGCAATGGCCTCGACTACGGCGCCGTCGCCTATGCGCCGCCCTTCCTCTATGTACCCTGCCGCAACGTCGGCGTCACCGCGCTGCGGGTAGGAACCGACCGCTTCGACGTCGCCTGGAAGGTCGCCGGCGGCGGTAACACCCCGATCGTCGCCGGTGGCTGGCTCTGGACCATCGGCGGCCGCACCCTGTTCCAGGTCGCGCTCGACTCGGGTGCGATCAGGTCGCGAATCCCTCTCCCGGGCGCCGCCAGCTTCGCCGCCGTCGCCGCCGGCTACGGCCGGCTCTACGTCCCGGCCGGCACCCAGCTGTTGGCCATCGGAGCTGTCCAGTCCTAGCCAAGCGCTCCCCCACGGCCAGTCTGGCCGCGCACCGGTCTGTATTCGGCGTCAACTCCGCCCGAGTCGCTAGCATGGGTTGCCGGTTCGGGGAGTAGCGCAGCCCGGTAGCGCACTTGACTGGGGGTCAAGTGGTCGCAGGTTCAAATCCTGTCTCCCCGACCAACCCCTTCCTGACTGAGATCAACTCGAATTCAGGAATCCTTGCACCAACGGTGGCGCAAGTGTGCCTAAATGACGGTTCAATCTGACGGGTCAAGTGATGTACTATTGAGCCATTCCGAAAAAAGCGTATTAAGGAGGAGACAGGTGATGGCTGTCAAGGTCAAGGTGTTAGCGTCCCCCGAACGATCGAAGCTCGAGGAGCTGGCCGACGAGTGGCTGGCCGACGTGAAGACGAACAGAAGCCCGCGAACTGTCGCGAGCTATGAGTGGCCGGTCCGCCGGCTGGCGATACCGTTCATGGAAGCGGAGGAGATCACAGACCCGTCCCAGCTTGACCGGGCGGCCCTGAACCGGCTGACCAACTCGCTGGCCGAGAAGGATCTGGCTACGGCGTCCGTGGCCACCTACCTGCGCCAGATCAACGTCTGGATTCGCTGGTGCGGCGAGCGCGACGGCCGAGACAACGTGGCCGTGGCCAAGTGGCAGAAGCCGATGCGCAAGGAGCGCGAGGTTCTCACCCTCCCGGAGATCAAGGCGCTTGAGGACGCGACGACGACGGTTCGAGACGCCCTCATCGTTCGGACCCTGGCGCGGACGGGGATGCGCCTTGGCGAGCTGCTGGGCCTGACCACGGAGGACGTGAGAGGACCGGCCGGGGTCGCCTTCATTCGGGTGAGGGGGACCAAGACGCGCCAGGAGCGCGACGTGCCCCTCGACCGCGACCTGTACCGCGGCCTCACTGATTACATCGAGAAGAAGCGCCCCAAGGAAACCCGGAGCAAGGCCCTCTTCCTGACCATCCGTCGCGGGCGCCGAAGCGGGCAGTACGAACCGGTCAGCAAGAGCACTGTGGAGCAGCTCTTCAAGACGCTCGCGACGATCGCCGGCCTCAAGCCTGAGCGAGTCCACCCTCACGCGCTCCGCCACTCGGCGGCGACCAGAGGGATGCAGAAGGGCTACAACCCCGCGATCCTCGCCGCCGCCCTGGGGCACACCCCGGCCGTCCTGATGGCGACCTACAGCCACGTGCGGGCGGCTGACGCGCGCGAGGCGTTGGCGGGCCTTCTCGAGGACTGACGGGGCCTCTCCTCCCTCCGAGAAGTACGACGAACGCCGAGGCGGGGAATCGACAGCTCTATCCCTTCAACTCGCCGGCGGCGTGCAGTTCGACCGCGATGTCGGCCATCCGCTCGGCCAGTTCGGGATCATCCCAATCCGCATCGGGCATCTGGACGCTCTTGCGGGCGCTGATGACAGCCTGCTCGATCGGGAACTCCCGGGCAAGCGCGCGGAAAGCCTGGAGGGCGCGCTCCTGGCGGTGAGTGAGAGTCATTGGGTGTTATCGCGGTCGAACATCGGTTCGGCAAGGATAGTTGGTGCAGGTGTGTACGGTAGACTCCGAACGAACTGATGCCCAACCGTGAGAGGCCACTAGTCGTGGCGTCGGTCCTATGCGATCAGATTCTGGAGGGCAAGGACGGTGCTCTCTCAGTGATTCGGATTATCGATCAATTTCTGGTAGATCCGCGTCTGCCGCGGCCCAAGGGCACTCAAGCCGGTCTTCGGTTTTCGTTTCTCCTCATGCTCAAGCGAGGCCACGCTTCAGAACAGGAGTTCAAGTTGGACCTGACAGTCCGGCTGCCAAGCGGAAAGAAAGTCAGTTTGATTGAGGCTAGTCCAGTCTCCCTTCCGGGGAACGCCCCGCACGAAGGCGTCAACCTTGCCTTCGTTGGCTTGGTGTTGCCGGTCACCGAGGATGGCGTCCACTGGCTGGAGACGGTTCTAGACGGTCAGCAGATAGCTACGATCCCGTTCGAGGTAATCGCTCCAGGTGGACTTACGCGAGCTGCACCTCGCGCACGTCGGCGCGTCCAGTCGAGCGGGTCCGCTCCAAGATCGCGGAGGCAACGCCTTTAGCCGTCCGGAAAGAGGTGGAACTCGCTCTGTGACCGATCCGTCCGAGTTCCGCAGGGCCGTAGACAGCGACGGGCTCGTTGGCGCCCTTGGCCCACACCTCGACGAACAGCTCCTCAACCGAGTCGGCCCCGTCCGCCCGGACGATCTCGCTGACTGTTTCGGCAAGATCCGTAAGACGGTCAAAACGCCCAATCCGGTGGCCCATATCGGAATTCCAGAGTATGTAGGTCACTAGTTCTCCCTCATTCGATCTTAGTAGTCTGCACCACCCAAGCCAAAAGGTCACCAGCCAAGGCCCAGAGTTCGTAGTGCGTCAGGTCCTCCTCACCATCCTGTACCCAGTCAACGGCGTCTGGAATCGCGACTTGCGCGATGAAGTCGCCGAGGTTGGGCCATCTCTCTCGTTGTTTCACAGCACCCTCGCGAGTCGAGTGCATGGAGATACTCGCCCAGCTCTTCTCGGAGTACTTCGGTGGCCGGGTCCGCTTGCCCAACTCCTGAGGCGACTTGAAGTCGTCGAGGGTTGGCGGGCACGTCTTGCATATTCGGTAGAAGTCCGCCAAGAGGTGGGGGCATTATCCCCTTGACGCGCGGCCAGGCTTCGAATGCCATCACGCGCGTCTCTCCTCTCGAGGGAGATTTAGCGTCGTAGGCACTGGGCGCCTCTCCGGTCGCTCAGCGCCAGTGATCGGCTCGTTACAAACGAGGCAGGTGCTTGGCCTCAGGACCCCTACGGCGGTCACGGGCGCGCTGCTCCCCGGTGGGCACGGAGGGCTGGACTCAACCGGACGACGCGCTTTTCGCTGTAGGGGAGCCCGGCCGCCAACAGGCCCATGATCACGGCTGCTCGGAAGTACTCGTCGTTCCAGTCCCGCGGCCCGGCCGTGTCCGGAGTCTCGGCCGCGTTCGCCTCAACCACGCCTGCCGGCAAATCCATCCAGATCACGGCTCGGCCGCGACTTCGGACTCAAGCTGCTGCGCGTTCAGGTGCTTGGCCTGCATGTACCGCGCCACGACCGAGGAGTCATAGAAGAGGCCGTACATCAGTCCGGCCGGTGACTGCTCGAACTGGGTTCGCTTGGCCGCGTCGTAGGCGGCGACCACCTTGTGCTGACCCAGGTATGCCGTCGCCGCCGCCCGGTTGGAGTAGAGGGCGTTGTGGGCGCTGATCTCCTGGCGGAGGGTGTTGATGTCGATACCCTGGTGCTGAGCGAAGCTCTCCTGCCACTTCCCGTAGGCATCGATGGTCTTGTGGTAGAGCGCCTGCATCGGGAAGCGGGTGTCGTTCTGCTGGAGGATCGACTGCATCTGTCCCGCCTGCGGATCGTTGGCGTGCTTGGCGTCGAACGCCGCGCGGAGCTGATCGAGCTTGGCGTAGTCCACTCCGCCGCCCTCTGAGTCCGGCACCGTCGCCTGGTCGTAGAGCGACTCGTACTCGTTGAGGAGGCCCTCGGAACCGTTGACGTAGTGGGGGGCGTTGTGGAAGGTCGAAGCCGAGATGGTGTGGTAGTCGGCGGACACGCTCTTCTGCCCGGCCCAAGTTCCATCCTTAGTGCCTGTCAACCACTCGGCGGGGGTCATCTCGCCACCGAGTGCCTTGGTGGAGGCCGCCGTCATCTTGGTCCGATAGTCCGTCTGCGCCAACTTCCACTTTTGGTACTCGGCGTCCGACACGGGCGTTCCCGCGGACTTTGCCGCGTAATCGTAGGGAGGGTTGGTCCCGGTCAGCCACGTGTAGGCCACTCTATCGAGGGCTGTAGTCGAGTTCGTGGCGATGTCGGTCATCGCCTTGGGCACGGTGAGCCCGAACGGCCCTTGGCTGACATCGAACGCCTTCTGCGAGGACATCGAAGCCGCGACCTTCTCGGCGTACTGGACCCCGAGCGGGCTCATCATGAGTAGGGCATAGAGCGGGCTCAGCACCGATGGGCCGCCCGGCTGGGTCGGATCGACGTGAGCCCACGTCCCCGTGGTGGCCGAGCGGTAGGGGTCCACATTGACGAGGCCGCCCATTCCGGTCAGAAGCGGCGAGATCCTCGCCACCAGCGCCTTGGTCACTCCGTCCTGCACGTCACTGGGCTGCCAGTCAGGGTGCCCTGACTCCAACCCGGCAGCCGTCTCCAGGTCGCGCATCTGGCGACCGAGCGGGTTCTCCATCGTCCGGCGCCCGCCAGTCTTGGGGTCGTTGGCGGCCACGCCCGAGAAGCCGGGCAGGTGATCGAGCCACGGCGCGGTCGCCTCGATGCGATCCTGATTGCCCGGTAGGTTCTGATTCTGGAAGTGGCCGTCCATCGCGGTCGGGCTGCTCGAGGTCATCAGGAAGTTGGCGAGGTTCCCGGTGAGGTGCTGGAAGGCCCATGCGGCAGCGATGAACTTGGCTCCCTGATAGGCCATATAGGGCGCGTCCTTGGCGCTGAGCCCAGCTCGCCGGTAGTAGGGGACCATCAACTGTGCGAAGGACATCCAGTACCCCGGCGCCAGCGCCACCCCTCGCATCGCGTCGTGGAGGGCCGGGCTCTCGTTCTCGGGATTGGCGAGGCCGGTCCATGAGGCTCCACGCCGACCGGCGAAGAGTTTGGCTTCGGTGTCGCCCATCCCGTGCTTGCGCGCGCCGATGTATTCGAGGTGGGTCATCATCGTCCCGAAGTCCCGGTAGTGGTTCCAGATCCAGTCGTTGAGCATCTTGTGGGACTGGATGAACTTCTGGCCGAGGTTGGGGTCGTCCTTATTGATCTGCTCGAGCTGGTCATCGACGTTGGCGAGGGCGTCGTTGCCACGCGCGGAGAGGTTGTCGAACATGGAGTGTCCCCCCCGTGTGGGCGGGATTCCACCAGCCTCGATGGCGAACTTGCGGAGGGCGTTGGACTCCGCGTCCTGCTGCATCGGGCTGAGCGCCTTCCCGTTCAGGAGGTAGTGGGTCATCTCGAGCGGGTTCATCGCCCAGGCCGAGCCGAAGCGGGCGCCCATGTTCAGCATGTGGATCGGCGGCGAGAACATGATCGAGGCGACCGCCTTGCCCTCGATGTCGAGGGCCTGCTTGAAGGGCGCTACATTCGCCAACCCCTTGCGGGCGTTGTCCACGTAGCGCTCGATGTTGGGGTGGAAGTCAGGGTGGAAGAGGTAGTTCTGGTACTGCTTGCCCGGTAGGGGCAGGTAGTCCTTGGTGTCGAGGCCGTGCTGTGCGGCAACGTCGGCGGCGGTGACGACCAGCGGCCGGCCATCGGCCGCCGTCGACTCCGCGAAGGTCTGGAGAGCCTGGTGGGAGCGCATCGCCTTGAGGCCGCTCGCGTTCCAGTTCCGGGCGATCCTCAAGAAGTCCGTCTCGAAGTTCGGGTAATACTCCTGCGCCGCCTGCTTGGCCTGAGTCATCGCAGCGCCTGGATCGGTCGAGGCGAGAGTGCGGATGTCGTTTGCCCACTTTGACTTGCTCAACTCGTCGCGGAGCGGAGTCGTTGCGTTGGTCAACTCGCTGATTAGGCCCTGCCGCATCTGGCCGAACTGGGTGTTGGCCTCCTGCGGGCTGTTGAACCGTTGGGCCACGACGAGGTTGCCCTGTGCGTCGGCCTTGATCGCCTCCGTCTTGTGGGCCTGACTCGCACCAGGGAATGCTCCGACGCGCTGGCCCCCCTTGGGAGCGGCGCCTTCGGTCTTCTCGAAGCGGAAGGGAAGCCAGTTGCCTCGGAAGTTGTCCGAGTACTTGGTCGTCGCCGATTCGCGCATCAGTGCGTTGCCGAAAACGCGCCACTGGCGGGCGATGCCCTGCCCCTCGGGCGACAACTTGGCGAAGGCGTCCGCATCCCCGGTGATGGCCTTGCTGACCTCGCCACCGTTGATCCCCTGCGTCTTCATCAACTTCTCGATCGAGTTCAGCCACGATCCGTAGAGGATGTCCGTCGACCCTCCCGGCCGGTTGTGCCCAGCAACGTTGTTGAGCATCGCCTGAGCGGCGTTCTTCCCGGTCGCGTCAGCCGCCCAGAGGCCGGACTGAACGTGGCCGGCGAGGGCATCGAAGTGGTTCATGCTCTCGAGGTAACCCGCCGTCCGCACGGGATCGCCGAGGTTGTGGAGGTCGCGAAGGGTGGCGTCGGGGTTTCCCAGAGCCACGTCGGCGGGGTTGACTCGCATCAGGTCGTGACGCAGCCCCAGGTCGCCATAGTGGTCAACCTGCGCCTGAACGGCCTTGGTGAAGGGAATCCCCTCGGCCCCAGCCTTCTGCAAGAACTCGGGGACGCTGCTCACACCGGCTGCGGTAAGGAGCGGAGAGGTGCCCTTCTGGACGATCTCGCCCCTAACCGGGGTGGTGCCCTTGGCGACGAGGCTCGTATTGCCCTCGAAGCCGCCCTTCTGAAAGTAGTCCTGAACAGCTCCGGTCGCTGCTTGAGAACCCGAAGCCATGTCGGCCTTGTAGTCGCGCTGCAACCCGAGGATCGACTTCACCGTCTGCTCCACGGCAGGCCAGGAGCCAAGCGTCTTGGTGATCTCCTGACTCGCGCCGGGCGGAAGGTGACCGCGCCCGAGGATGGCTCCGGTCAACGCCGCCCAGCCAAGATCGGTTGCGGTCGAGTTCCCGTTCTGCTCTCCGACCGCCTGCGCCACTTGGGGTCCAGCGGTGAGGGCCAGCCGAGCGGCGAGGGAACCACTCCCCATCCCCAGCGCATTCAGGGGGTTGGCGCCGATGCTCACCGCGGTTCCGCCGATGGTTGACGCCTGCTGCTCCCCGGTCTTGGTGGGCGCTATCGCTTGGGAGGGTTGCCCTGAGAGTAGGTAGCGGGCGAGCGCAGCCCCGGCGTTGTCCTGCTCCCAGATGTTCTGGATCGACTGGCTGATCGCCGAGTTGTCATCGGCCGCGGACCAGGTGCGCTCCACGTTCCTAACAGCATCGCCCGGTAGCGCAGCCGCCCCGGTGCCCCGCATGAAGGCGCCGAGGAGGTCAAATGTGTTCCGGGCGCTGTGGTAGGCGGCGTGAGCGTCATTGGTGATGGCCGCTCCCCAGTCGATCGGCGCATAGGGGTTGTTCTCGGGCGGTGGCTGAAGGGGTTGCTCAGGCGCGAGGTCGGCCTTGATACCTTCCTTCTGCGGCGGTCCGACCGAGGTGTCGCCCGTACCGGCCTTGGGTTCCTGTGCTATCGCCGGGAGCGGCGGCGCTGGCGGAGGCGGCGCTGCCTTCGGCTGCGGAGGCGGCTTGGGCTGCTGCCCGGTGCTGATCGGATCGCGGACGCCCGTGATGTCGGCCGCCTCGAAGGCCGGCGAATCCTCCCAGCTCATGCGAGAGCCTGCCCGTACAGACGAGTGGAGAGCCTTCTGAAGCAGCCGCGGTGCGCGGCGCCGGTGACCCGGGAAGCGCAGCCCGGGTCGGTGGAGTGAGCGAGCCAAGTTCGCCCATCCTCATGGAGATTCAGCGTCACCGGGACTGGCGCCCAGTAGGCCACTTCGCGGCCATCGACTGGCCCAGCGCAGACGAGGCAGGTGCTGCTCGCGCGAAGGACTTCCATCACCGTCGACTCCGGACAAAGGCCAGGTAGTCATCGAGCGGCCGTGGCATTGGCCGCTCGATGGGCATGCCTGCGTGCAGGGCGTCCACTTGCGCCTTCATCGCCCGCGCCTCGGCCATCACGGTGGTCCGCCCGGAGCCGCGCAGCCGAAAGACAGCTTCTGCGTCCGCGATCATCCCGGCCCGCGCCACCGCAGGGTCCGCGGTGCCGGCGTCAACCTTCCTCGAGGATGAGGCCGGCAAGGGAGCCTCGCCCTCGAGGTTGGCGACAGGCGGCGGTTCTTGGAGCAAAGGGATGGGCTGCAATCGGTTGCAATCGAGGCCGTTCGACCACGTACCGCTGCACCTCAGGTAGTTCCGGCCCCCAATCGTCTCGCGGCTGTAGAGCTCGCATTTGCAGATCGGACACGGGAGATCGTGGACGAGGATCGCCTCTGGCCGCGGGGTGGCCGTCTTCCTACGCATCAGTTGTACCGACGAAGATCGAGGGGTTGACCTCGAGTAGCTTTCGGACGTGCCTCTGCTGGGCCAGCGGCGCGTACGCTACAAAGCTTTCCCAGGCCTCCTGACTGCCTCCCAGAACGCCGGGCCTGATGGTGGCGCTCGAGAGCATGGCCACGTCCACCTTCGGCCATCCGGCTTTCTCCAACGCCGCCAAGAGGTCTTGCGTGACCAGGCTCTGACCGAGCTTATTCGTCGTCATCAGCCGATCCCGATGCCCAGCGTTTGGCGGGTTGCAACGCCTTTCCTGGCTGCCATTAGGTCAGGCCGCCGGTTTCAAATGAACCGTTTCTGACCACACGATTCGCCGACACCTGAGCGGGAGACGGGTGGCTTCCGACCGTCTGCTCCTGCCAGTTCCGTTGGGTCGGGACCGTCGCGTAGGCGGTCTGGTCGCGCGTCTGGGTCTGCCCTGCCGCGACTCGCGCTGGACTGAGGGTCCAGAGCCCGGCCTGGACCTCCCACTGATCGGCCGCAAACGTGGTGCTGAACGAGCCGGGGTTGGCTCTAACGTGTTCGCTCCAGAGGGAGATCGACGAGCCGGCTGCCTTAGGTTGCATTACCAGGTTTCCGGCTTGCCGAGTGGCCCGTGGTTCAGGAGATCCCGCATGCCTGGGCTGCTGCTGTTCCGGGCGAGGTGCGCGGCGATTTTTGTCCCCCCCAGCTCCTTGACGTAGCGCTCGGCCTCTTCGCGCGAGATCGGCGCACGGGATTCGCCAGCGGGGCTCGTCGAACTCGGCTTGACCTGCATGGCGCTGTTGAATCGGGACTCGAAGTCGTGCCGCCGATCGTTGTCGTTGGTGAATTCGCGAACTTCCTGCAGGCGCTGTGCCGGGTTCGCTGGCCATGGGCTGTTACGCCCCTGGGCGCCGCTTGCCTCAAGGGTGCGAATGCGCTCCTTGAGTTGGTCGTCGGTCAGGTCGTCGAGGTCGTCTGGCATTTAGTTTTTCTCCGGTTTCAAGTCGGTGGATGGGGTCAACGGCACCGCGGGGAAGGTGCTTTGAGGCAAGCTATCGAGCCACGCCGCCGTCCCCACTGGGTCCTCTCGATACATGGCGAGGATGCAGTCGAGAGCCGAGGTCAGGGTTTCCGGGGCGTACGGCACCCGAGCCGCGATCACGAAATGCGCGATGTTCGCTCGCACACTGCGTAGGGTGGCCGCGTTCGGGTTCACTATTGCTTGGCCTTCCCGCGACGTGCCAGCTTGCGCTTCGCAAGTTCGAGCTCTGTGCGCTGTAGCTCGGCGGCGGCGTTGACAAGCCCAGCGCCGCCTGCGCTTCCGTAGGCAACCCTGGCCAAAAAATCGTTCTGCCGGGCGATACGGGCCTGTTCCGCCGCGCGCTCCGCCTCTTGGCGAGCCACTTCGGACAGATGGGCGTGGAGCGCGGCGTAGCTCGCTGGGTCTTGCAGATCGCGACTTAACCAGGCTGGCATGTGGCCGCGGATCATGATTCGGTCGCCGTCGACGTGGAGTGCCGAGCCCCAACGGGCGACCTGCTCAACCGCCTGTTCGGGCGAAAATGCCGGAGCCTCCGGGGTCGCGGTCGGGTCACCGATGGTCGCTGGCGGCTTGGCCATTTAGAAAGGAATCTCCTCCGGGTCGACGTTCGACTCCGATCGGTCAGCCGTCGCAACTCCGGCCAGCTCGCGGTCCTTCGGCTCGAGGAGCTGCACGTCGAAGCAGACAACCTCGGTCGCGCGCCGTTTGACGCCGTCCTCGCCCTCCCAGGAGCGGGTCTGGAGGCGACCCTCCACGTAGACGAGCGCGCCCTTTCGAATGTGGTCGGCGACGAATTGCGCGAGGTCACGGCGGCCGTAGTTCCACGCGGCGCAATTGTGAAAATCGGTGTACTCGCGCTTCGCGCCATCGCCTCCGGCCGCGTAGTGGTTGGTCGCGATCGAGAATGAGGTCACGGGCTGCCCGGCGGCTGCGTAGCGCGTCACCGGGTCGGCCGTCAGGCGACCGATGAGGCAGACCTTGTTGAGGCTGGCCATTACTCCCGCCCCTCGAAGTCACGCGCCGCCACAAGGTCGTCAGGTATCACCTGTCCTGGTAAGTGCCACCACCACGCGCTGTCAGTGAAGTCGCCCTTCTTGGTCGAAACGATGCCCAGCTTCTTCCGGGCGCGAGTGATTCCATCGCGGCTCTTGACCCCGAAGTCGGCCATCAGCTCCCACGCCACCGACGCGAGCAGAGGGCCAGATTCGAGCCTGGGCAGAATCTCCTGTGCGATGAGATCCTCGGTGTTCTGCGGTTTGGCCGAGTCGCTGCCGAGCGCCTGGTCTGCGCTCACGTCCGTAACGCCGTTCCAGGTCACGACCGCAGCCGCCAGGGGCCTCCCAAGTGCGTCGACGCCGAGATCGCGTTCGTCCACGCGGTAGCGGAGAGCACGAACGCGGTCTTGGTCGACCAGGTTGACCTTGTGCGGCACAAAGACGCGATCCTTGGGGTCCTGGCTCTTCGGATCGGGGCCGACGATGAAGCCGTAGCGCGAGACTCCGATCCCGGTGATGTCGCCGCGTCCCCGGTAGAGCGCCCGCTGCCCGCTTTGCTGATTGAGATGCCGAGTCCCGAGCAGAACCGCGTCGAGTTCGGCGAAGCACTTGATTACAGGCTCCAGAGCGAGGCGTTGCTCGCGGCCTTTGATGATGTCGGCCCCGAGATACCGTTCGAACGGATCGAAGATGGCAATTACCGCCTCCATGCGACGCATGAGGGCGGCCACAAGGCCGATATCTCGCGGCAATTCGAGCGGTTCGCCATGGTCGGCGGCGTGAGCGACCAGGACGCGGCTCAAATCAGCGCCGGCCGCCTGCAAGCGTGGCAAGATCGTGTCCTCGTAGCCGTCTTCGGCCGCAAAGATCACCGCTCCGCCCACCCTCGTCGGCAAGGAGCCATCTGGTAGCGGCCGTCCGCTCGTCGCTGACGCCACCAGGCCGGTCGTGATGAGGGACTTGCCGAGTCCGGGGTCCCCGTCGAGCAGTCCGAACTTGCCGGCAGGGATGTAATTGGTCCACCACCAATCGACGGCGATCGCCTCCGCCTTGTCGGCCGTGGTCAGGCTCAGGATTCGATGCTCCCGGCCGTCCGTCTGCGGTTGGCGTATCGCCGCGGCCGCGCGAGGTCGATGTCCGTTGCTGCCGAAGCGCAAGGGATCAGTCACCTCGAGGGTCCGCCGAAGGCGATCAGCGACAGCGCTCATCCGATCTCTTCCAGTTGGGAGACGGCGAGGAGCTGGCCGTCGATCGCCTCCATGCGCCCCACCAGCCAGGACGGTGAATGTGGGTCGAGGTCCAGCCTCAGCAGGCAACAGCGACCCTCTTCTCGGAGGGCGTCGAGGTCCAGACCGGCGAGATCCCTATGGAGTACCCGCTCAGCCTCGTCGAAGTCAGAGCAGAAGCCCTCCCAGGTGGGGACTCGATAAACGTTGTCGAGATACACGTCAGATCCACCCGGCCGCTCGAGCAGGAATCGGATTTCAATGACTTCGAGTGCGTCAACGCGAGAATCCCCCGTAAGCGTGGTAGCCTCAACCTTGTTGATCGGGGTGTTCGGGTCGCGGCGGGTGTGGAGCCCGCCTCGGCCGGACATCATCCAGAACCCTCAATCTCGTTAGCCATCGCTCTACGTCCCGACCACAACGAGTAGATCGGCCAACTCGGGAGCTGCGACTGGCGGGTTCTCCTGCAACCAACGCCCAATCGCCGCGCGCGTGCTGGGAGACACTGGGCGCCCATGTGCAGCCGAAAGGACCGTACCGAAACTCAGCCGCGTTTCCTTGGCAAGTTGGCGCAGAGACTTGCCGGCCGCGTTAGTCCGTGGGGCCAGCGCCCCTGGCCGAAAGCGATCTGCCAATTGTGTGGACGACCTCCATGACTACCAAACCGACCCCGTAGTCCTCGGCCCGTCCACACAAGCCCGAACGAGGTTGACCCGCCCATTTAAGCACCTCTCAGCGCACTACGCACACACCATCCGTGGTGCGCGAATGATCCAGCCGCGGGCGAAAGAAAGTTAGTGTCATATCTGGGATAAGTTTCGGGTACTTCTGGAATTGGAATGACCAAAAATGCCCAGGTTTATCGCAATCTTGGTGCACAACAAAATCGGGTAGCGATGTTAAAGCCGTGGCCTCGCTTGGGCATCAGAATTAGAGGAGTTCCGCCGGGGCGATGCCGCGAGGTCTGGGCCGGCGCCAGCGATTGGGCGGAGGTGGCCTTACTCCTCTTGATCGCGTATCAGGCGGACTACCCGCTGATCTTGCGAGGGCCTATTGCGCTCCACTACTCCACTTGATCGGGCCTAGAAACCGCCCCAGCCGTTGACGAACACTGGTCGGCTGGGCTCAACTGGAGCCGCCGGCGGAGGCTGGAGGGCGGCCAGGGCCTTAGCCTGTGCCCTGCGGATTCGACCTAAGCTACCGGGGCTTAAGTCTGCGGCGGCAATGGCCGGCATTGGGATCGGTACGCCTAGTTCTACCTGGAGTCGTCCAGCCATGACCGCTGATGGGCACCGGGCGCCGACCTGGAGATACTGCACGTAGCGCTCGCTGACCCCAATCCGCCGGGCCAGCTCGGGCACTGTGAGCCCGCTGGCCTCTCTGGCGCCAGTGACCAGCTCTCCGAGGTCCGGATGAGGCGCGCGCCGAGGGGATCTGCCGAGGTTTCCCGCGCGTTTACGCATGTCGTGGCTGCATTGTGCCCCTACCGTGTGAGCGTCGGTGGTTCACCTCGCATAGTGCTGTCACACACCTAGGAATCTTCGGTATGTTCGGAATCTTCGGAAAGATCGAAGGTACCGAAGGTACCGAAGATACCGATCTTTCCTTATAGGGGTCATCCCGGGCGCGCGCGAAGCCATTCAGACAATCGCGCGCTTGCAGACTGTCCTAAATGCTGTTAGGGTGGCGGAAGGCGATCGCGGGAAGATCGCCAGAAAGCGGGAACGGCCAGCGCGCTAACGCTGACCGCCCCTAGATGCTCCCCACCGTGATGGGGTAAGGAGCACTTCCGATGATCGTACGACCGCCGACCCGTACCCCGAAGATGAGCCGCGCTCACTTCGAGCTGATCGCCTGGACGATTCGCAACCTCGACGTGCCGCCGGCCGTCCGCTGCATCCTTGCTGACCGCTTCGGCCGCGAGCTGGCCGGGACGAATGGCCGATTCAACCGTGACCGCTTCGAGCGGGCATGCGGAGTCGGGTAATGACAGTTCAGCACTACGACGACTTATTGGCTTCAATCGAGCGTGGCGATGGCTATGCGGTCATCCCTGATGTGGCGATCTCTCTCGCTCGCTACATCAACCGCGAGTGGGGTTCGGACGGTTACCGAATGCGCTTCTACGGACTGCCGGGTGGCGGCGCCTATGCGCTGGTCAGCCATTCGGACGGCTCGCGCTTCATTGTCTCCTCGGATCGCTGGAGCAATTGCTCCGAGGTAAAGGCGTCATGAGGGCGATAGTCGACGCAGGCGAGCTATATCGCGCACTACGCGAGGTCAGCAAGGGCAAGGCCCGGAAGTCGATCCCGGTCCTGGCGAACGCGCTGCTCGAGGTCGCCGATGGCCGGCTGATCGTTTCCTGCTACGACCTGGAGACGTGGACTGATCGCGAAGTCCGCGCGATGGGCGCCCAGAACGGCGCCACGACCGTTCCCGTCCGGCTCCTTCGCGACCTGGCGCAGGTCTGGAAGGATTCCGGGCCGATGTTGCTGGAGGTCGCCGAGCATCCGACGATGCGCAAGCCGGACTCCGTCTCGACCGCGGCCCGCACCTACAAGCGCACGGTGACCCCTGGCGATCCTCAGCCGTGCGTGGTGGTCATGGTTACCCGCTTCGGCTTCATGGCCCGGATCGTGGCCACCGAGGCTGAGCAATTCCCGGTACGGCCGGTCGTGGCTGAGGAGGTGGCGGCTTGAGCCGCGAGAGCGACGATGATCGCCCAGCCCAGCACGCGCCTAACGAGATAGCGGCCCACGTTTTGCCCTCAGCTGAGCCCTTTTGGGTGACTGGCAGCCATCCCCTCGGCCCTATGCCGGGCGTGATGCCTAGGCGCGTGATCGCTGGCGCCGAGTGCTGGCTGGACGAAACCGAGCGCTGGATTCTCAAGGCGAAGAAGCTAGAGCCAGCAGGGGAGAGGATCGACCGTTGGCGGGCGCAGGAGGTCGACCAGTGACGCCCGGGACCCAGGCAGTAGCCTCTGCCGCGGTGGACGAGGTTCTAGTTTCGATCGCCGGGGCAGCAGAGCGATACGGGCTCACCCGGCGAACCCTCGACCGCTGGCTAGAGGCGGGTACGATCGGCCGCTATCGGGCTCCTGCCGGCGCCCTGGGCCGGGCGCGGACCTACGTGAACGTCCGGGAGGTGGAGCTGGCGATCCGGCTCGCCCGGATGGGACCTAAGCGCCCCTGGCGGAAGTAGGGAAGGGGACAAACAGAGAGGGCCAGCCCAACGGGACCGGCCCTCTCTTCATTTCTGGGCTCGAGCGAAGCGTCCACACACCCCGAGCGCGCCCAACGGCGAAGTCAGGCGGCGTTCTCGAGCGAGGCGACCACCACCCCGACCGCGCCGAACCACTCCACCTCGAGGCGGGTGATGTCGACTGCCAGCCGGCGCAAGGTAGCGAGGTCGACGCCCAGGGCTTCGAGCTCCTCATAGTCCTGGCGGAGGGTAGCCAGCACCTTGTCCGCGAGGCGCTCGGTCAGTTCGGCCAGGTTCCTGATCGCGTTGTCGTCGGCGGGTACGCTCATGTCGTGCTCCTGTTCAAGCAGGGGCTCCACGGGGGCGGCGGGTTGCAACTCGCGCGCCCTCATCACTCTCCGGCCCTTCTGCTCGGCCGGCGCTTCATCAGTAAGGCAGCGGCCACGGCGGCTGTCCAACAAAGACTTATGTGGGATGTGAAGCGTCAACTACCGAGGATGGTAGGAAGCCGTCAGCCGGCGATCCTGACAACTCTCGGAATTATGGTTAACGTCAAGCCCGTGAGTCTTTGGATTAACGCGAAGATGGTCGCCAGCGAGGCCGCGAATGCCCTTCGTCGGTCAGTTCCGGGCATGGAGATCAAGCAAGGCGATATGACGGCGCCCGAGCCCCTGGAGCAGATCACCACGACTCTCGCGAGGTGTGCGGACGAACTAGCCGACTACCCGGACACCGCCGAGTATGTCCAGCAGTACAGGGAGATCGCCTACAGGTGGAGCAGCAAGGGTCGACCCAAGACTGACGAGGAATGGCAGGTCGACTACAAGGTCCTCGCGGCGGTCGAGAGCGAGATGTTCAGGCGGATGGTGAAGGAGCACAAGGCCCAGGAAGGACCTTCCGCAGCGCCAGAATCGACCTAACGATCAAGCGCAATAGAACAGCGCTGAACTACAAAAAGTGCGGTAGCCAAGATCGAAACCGCATCTAGTCGGGGGTTCCATCAGCGCACTTGACTGGGGGTCAAGTGGTCGCAGGTTCAAATCCTGTCTCCCCGACCAAATCTCGATTTTGGCCCGATCCGAGCCCTGCGCGACCGCTCTTGAG